>UQQY01000106.1 GCA_900543295.1 uncultured Oscillospiraceae bacterium
ACTTTCTCATTCTGTTCATACACAACGCCATCCTCAAACATGACTTTCATCGGATAGAATGTTACCTGCTTCTCCTTGGGGGGAATCTGCATATAATCACCATATGACCGAGTTAATACTGCATCGCTATTTGCCGGAATAAGAAAGCGTTCCCCCTCAAAGCAGGCTTCCTTTGGAGGAAAAAACCATTCTATTGGCATTGGACGGCGACTTTCCGGAAGGTCAGCGTCCAAAATGACATATGTATTGTTCTCACCTTTGTTTTTAAGATGTGCTTTATTGATTTTCTTCCACAAAAATGATTCCGGCAAAAGAGAAAGAAGACGGTATACCGGCTTACGTTTCGCAGATAAAACGTTCCAATCGAAGATGCCGCGTTTAATACAAATGCCGGCGCGGCAAATCCCGATCGTGCGTCCTCTTTTCAAGTTATCTTCGACACAGCGTTCATCAGCGTAGTCCATCGGGAAAATATCAATCCAAAGCCCCTGCGGGCCGTCATAATTCTGAAGAGCACGAATCGCAAAGAGCGTGTTGCGGTTGCGCACTTTTGCAAACGGATTAAAATAGCGCGGATTCTGCGGATAACTGTCAATCATCAGATGCGGCGGGAGCTCGTCCAACGCAACTTTTAAAAACTGCTCGTAATCCTCTCTGGGCATCATAATATCCATATCCTCATCCCATGGGATAAATCCCTTGTGACGAACCGCCCCTAACAGTGTGCCGTAAGCGAGAAAATACGTCAGATTGTGTTTGCGGCAAATCCGGTCGATTTCCCGCATAATGTCCATCTCTGTACGATGAATTTTGTCTAACAAAGTATCCTGCATTTTTCTACCTTCTTATAAAATTTTCTTAATCAATGGGATGCGCCCTGACAAATGCTGAAATCCGCTCATAATCCTCAATATAATCGACCTCAGCCCAGAAACGTCCGTCGATGTCCCGAATCTCAATAAAGTGCTGATCGCTCAATGAATAAAGCACATTTTCCCACCAGACGCCATGCTGCTGGCTCGCAATCATCTGATCCAAACGATCGGAAAACTGCGGCAAAAAGCCTTTTCCCAGACGTGCAACGCCAATATATTCTCCTGTAACGTCATCGCCGGTGAGCTCTTTTCCGTATTTAATCAGACGTCCGTTTTCATAATAAAACTTATAGTCTGCCTCTTCCTTTCTTGTCTCATCCGAAAACAGCACCGGCCCATCACACTGCTGGCACAGAATTTCTTCTAAAAGGCGTTCTTCCATGAAAACGTCGCCATTCATAAGAAGAAGATCATCTTCGCCAAGAAAGCCGCGTGCAAACCATGCCGACGCAATACTGTTGGTCACATCAAAAAAGGGATTATAGTAAAAGGAGACATCCATATTAGAAAGAGCGTCCCGCACGGCCTGCTGCTTATATCCGACAACCAGCGCTATATCACTTATTCCGTGTTTTTTTAAAAGGCGCACTGTATAATGAATCAGCTTTTCGTTTCCGATTTTTACCGTGCATTTCGGATTTCCGCCAAGATAGCGGCTGATACGCGTACCGCGGCCGGCGGCAAAGATCAAAGCCTTCATTCGATCAGCCTTCCTTTCTCCTTCATATCATGCAGCGCCGCAATCAATATATCGTTGTCCTTTTCTGTTAAACAGCCGATATGACCAACACGCAAAACCGTATCACGCAGTTCCCCGCCATTCGGGCAGACAAAAATATCGTACTCATTTTTTAGCGTTTCAAAAATTTCCGTTGCAGCCGTCTTTCCGGTTACACGCAGGGCCGTTACTGCATTAGAGGGAGTCTGGGCAAACAGTTCAAATGGTAAACCGGTAATTTTGCTGCGGAAATCTTCCGCAAGCGCGGCAATACGTCTGTGCTCCGCTTCTGCACCGCCCGCTGCATCTAAAATGCGAAGCCTCTCGTTCATCTGCAAAAGGATACCCACTGCCGGCGTAAAGGGTGTCTGCCCACGCTCCATATTTTTCAAATAATCCGAAAGATCAAAATACATGCACCTTGCAGGATGCTCTGCAATCCGCGCCTGCGCTTTTTCTGAAAGCACCAGAACCGATACGCCGGGAGCAAGAGCGAGCGCTTTTTGTGAACCCGTCAATACAACGTCTGCCCCGCTTTTCTCCATATCAATTTCATCGGCTAAAAAAGCGCTGATTGCATCAACAATCAAAAACAAGCCGTTTCGGCGGCAAAACGCCGATATGAGAGGAAGGTCATACAACACGCCCGTCGAGGTCTCGCCTAAATTCACCAGAAAGGCCGTATAGCCCTTCTGTTCAAAAAGCGCAAGCTCCGCTTCAGTCAGCGCAGAACCCGCTTGGAGGCAAATCTCGTCATAAGGAATTTCGTGTGTGCGGCAAATTGCAGAAAACCGCGCACCAAAGCTGCCGCCATTGACTACAACAGCACGATCTTCTTTCGTCAGACAGTTCATGACAGCCGCTTCCATTGCCGCCGTTCCGGAGCCCGTCAAAAATACGGCACGGGCATTTTCCGGCGCTTTCATCATCGCCTTTATTAGCCGCTCATTCTCCTTCATTATCGAGGAAAATTCTGCTGTTCTGAAATAGGGCACCTGACTGCCGCCAACGGCCAGCACCTCCGGCGAGGACATAACCGGCCCCACTGTAAAATTCAGTTTTTCGCAATCCTTTTTTGACATGAAGCAAGACTTCCTTTCTGACACAAAAGCGCTTCCATATATTATTTTCGACCCAACAACTGAACAACACCCGCTTTAATATCCTTACACTTCCATATAGTCACGATCAAGGCTGCGGCCAAAAGCACCGCCAAAATCCCCCAGCGAATCCAAAAATTATTGATAAACAGCAGACATATTGTAGAAAAGGCCACAACCCCCGCCATACAAAGGAACAAACTTTTCATATCAAATAAAAAGCGGCCCAGAATACGGCGTGCAATAAACAGATGGAAAAAGAAATACAGGACATAGCATACAACAGTAGTATACGCTGCGGCGACATAACCGAAAAGCGGAATAAAAACTGCGTTGAGCACCACATTTATAATTGCTGCACAGACTGTTCCCACTGCGATCAGCTTTGTCTTTTTGTGATAATATTCGATTGCCGCAGGAAGCGCATATAAAAACGCAAAATACATGCCAAGCACAATTGGCACTACCGTATAGCGGCTTTCCGTGTACTTTTGGCCGCCCATAATTAAAATAATTTCCGGACAGACAAGCATCAGCAAAACAGCGATTACAGACATCAGCAAGACATACCACGCTGTTTTCTGCCGAATATCCTTTTCTTTTCCGGCGGCCATCTGCTCGTAAAACCACGGAGTCCACGCTGTATCCATTGAGGAGGAAAGCACCTGATACAATATTGCAATATTATAAGCAAAGCTGTATATGCCGGCCTTTGTCTCACCTACACTGTTTAAAATCATAATACGGTCAAACTGGGAAAGCAAGATCTGCGAAAGGCCATGCGGTATCAGAGGCAGACTGAATTTCAGGCCATATTTCCAATATATTTTAGAAATGCGCGGACGCGCAGAATGGAAAAAGCGAAACAGAATATAGATGGAAAGCAGCAACAGAGGGACTATACTTCCGAGGGTGCGTGCAAGATATCCGTTTTCCGGAATGGCGACTTTGATCAAAAAAACGGAGAGCAGGATGCTTCCAAGAGAATAGAAAAAGGAAAGCGCAAGATATTCCTTATAACGGAATTCAATTGCAAGCGCACAATTATAAAAAGACAGCATCGCATTTCCGAAGCTTTCGGCAACCATCAGCACCGCCATACCGCCGCCAAGGGCCGCCAGCGCACCAAGCTGCGCTGAAAAAATAAAGCTGAGCGCAGATATCAAAACCGTATTGCACAAAATCAGAACCGCAAGTGACGAACAGTATTGATTGAGCTGATCCCGAAAATCATATTTTGCATTTTTGATGCTTGCATTCAGCGTCATTCCTAAAATAATAGTCAAGATTGACGCATAAGACAAAAAAGTATTATACAGGCCGTAGTCCTCCTGCGTCATGATACGGGAAAAAATCGGAATGGCCAGAAAACTGATACCCTTAATCAGCATATTCCCTATCGTATAGCCTAATCCGGCTTTAAAGGCGCTGCTGCCGGACGTCGCTTTGTGCTTTGTTAAACGATTCAAGCGATAACCTCACTTTTTGCACTAGCTTCAACCATATCGTTTTTCTTTTTAGTATCTCGCAGTTGATTTATGCAGAAATAAAAGACGCCCAATGCGCAGCAATAAAACAAAACGCCAAGCGAAGCGTTCATATAAGGATTAAACCATGAAAAAGCAAAAAAGCCAGCAAGAACAGAGCCCCAAATCCCATACGTTATCCTGCAATCATTCTTTTTCTTGAAAAGCCGAATGAACATCCATAGACCAAGAAATGCAGGGGACAGATAGAGTATAAGGCCGATTACGCCTGTTTTAGATAAGATGTCTAAATAAAAATATTCATTTAATCCATCAGGACGAATCTCAATTTCAGCCCCTAAGCCATTGCCTATAATGGGGGATTTTTTGATATTGTCGTAAAGCTCCTTCAATGTTTTTTGGCGCAGCTGATCTGATTTCACAGTAAGCTCCAAGTAGTCGTTTTTCATTTGTTCTTCTAAATTATCAGGCGGATTCTCACTGTTTCCCAGATTATTATTCTCAATTTCTCCTACTGTTGAGCGTGAAATTGCATATCCAATGTAATTTGTCTGCGCCAACAGGCTAAATGCTCCTACTATAATCAGGAAGGCTGCCGCCGCAGTTCCCAGCTGCTTAAAAAGCTTTTTTCTTCCCTCGCGTTCATTAAACACGAAGAGGAAAACGCTGATTCCCGCAGCAGCAAGTAAAGCTGCCAAATATACAGAACGCGTATAGGTCATCAGCAAAGCAAACAGACAAATGGCACAAATAAAAATATATTTAAAAGAAAGCTTTTTTGAAGATGAAACCGTTTGAAAATATACAGAAAAAGCACATCCGCAAAGCAAGTACAGAACGCTTTTAAAAAACATGCGGGGAATTTTTGTTGAAATCGAAGAAAAAGAAGCAATTTGAAGGGGAAAAGTGAAATCTTTAATTGTGTTATAAAGCTCTGGATACCAAAGATAGGAGCAAAGTGAAACCAAGATGACCAAAGCAGAAAAAGCACTGCAATACATCATGCACTTCATCAATACGTGGATGCGTTCCCGTGTAGTTAAAATGCAAAATGCCGCAGGAAGCAATATAAAGTACGCAAATCCCTTCAGATCAATTAAAATCAGACTCATCCGATTACCGTTCAGTATTCCTACAATGGTTGAAATGATTAACCAAGCAACAAAACCAACGACCAACCATAAAAATCTGTTTTTAAGCAGCTCTTTTATATTCAGTATCATTAAAGGCAATGAAACGAGCAGCAGCAAGAATAAAATAATCATTCTAAAACTAATAGATCCAAAAGACAACAAGCGCCCTGCCCCAAAAATACAACAATCTCCCATTAAAACACAAAGAAGTACCATTGCTGCTTTATCACAAAAATGATATACCTTTTCTATATTCATATAATTATTTTTCATTTTATACTCCCACATTTATTAAAGATAAAACAATTCTGCAGCTTTTCTTAAAGCCCCATTTTTCCAGATACGATACTTACATACTGTTTTTATTCGCCTACCCTTTCTTTGTTCGACCAACAAAGCATATTCCTCTAAAAAGTTTTGTGTACTCGCATCTAATTTATCTGCAAAAACATCAACAAAACAGCCTGCCTGCCGCATGGTATTCTCCATGGCAACACGATTGCCTTTTCCCCTTTTTATTTGCGAGGAAATATACGCCGGATCCTTCGCCTCTTTTGCCCCAACCGAATTATCTCCGTGCTGGCGATAACAGATCAATGGCTGATCAACAAATCCGATACGTCCCATTACCGCCGCAATAAGTGCGAACCACCAGTCATGCATCAAGATTTTCTTTTCATCAGCTGGACGCGCCGCAAGCTCCCACAAGGCATGGTTTATCATCATCGTACAGCCAGTTACAATATTCTGAATCAAAAGTTGATTCAGAGCACAGCGCGATGCATCTAACCCGGAAAACCGAAAAAAAGACCTTGAAATAGTGAGAAGATTTTGATCTACAACTTCTAAATCCGTATGGACAAGACAAGGAATCGCGGTATTACCGCTCTCCGTTTCCTTCATTTTTTTCAGGGTAACTCGCACTTTTTCAGAACGCCAAAAATCGTCCTGATCACAATACATTACATATGGAAAATCATCTGCTTGACGGGTCAAAAACATAAAGTTTTTCTTTGCACTTCCAGTGGGAATCTCCTTTTCAAGAATTCGTATTTTCTCCGGATAACGTTTTTGATAATCGGCAAGAATATTCAAGGTGCCGTCTGTAGATCCGTCGTCCGAAATCAACAACTGCCAATCCTCAAAATCCTGATTTAGTATCGAATCCAACTGAACAGGTAAATATTGCGCTCCGTTATAAGTTGCCATTAAAATGGCAACCTGTGCGGTCTGTTTCATACATTGACCAGCCTTTCTTAAAAATCTTTACCCTAATAATCCTCCAAGCTCTTTTTCCAAGCTCCCCATAAATACCTGCTCTGAAAACAGTGTATCAAACACCTCAAGCGTGTTTTTTCTCATCTTCAGATTTTCCGCCGCCGTCATCGCAGCAACTCTTTGTGCTGTTTTCGCCGGATTCCCGCGGCATACATTGACGCCAATCTCATGTTCCTCCACCAGACGATGCGTATCCGCCTCAATTGTATTTAATATAGGAAGACCGCCCGCAAAATAATCAAGAGATTTCATCGTAAGCCCTACGCAAACGCTTTCTTTCATCACATTGATGCCAAAATGACAGCAATCAAATATGGCCTGCTTTTCTTTTGCGTCATATATTTTTCCATGAAAGCGGACAGACGCGCCCGTCTCCTCAACCGACTGCACAAAACGCTCCCGCGACTCTCCGTCACCAATAATATGCAGTGTTACCGGACGTCTGACAGTAATCTCACGGATCAACTCCGCAATCAGCGGAATATCAATAATATTATTAATAGAACCAAGATAGCAAAGCGACAAGGCCTCGCCCTCCGGCGCTTTTGGATTTTCCACGTTTTTTTCCGGACGGCACAGATACAAAATACCGGTTTTCTTTCCCTCAAGCTGCTTTGCCAGGCGCTCGCGATACAGCTCGCATTCCAATGTAATAAGATCCGCTGCCGACAGCCCCGCATCCCGCACTTGACGCCAGACGACAAACGGAAGCGCCAGCAACGTTTTTGCCTTGCTGCTTGGAAACGTCTCCGGCCAAAGATCATAAAGATCCAGCACAAGCTTGACATGGGGATGCTTCTTTTTATATTTGCGCGCCTCTTCCGCCATACTGTTTGGCGGAACCATAACAAAAAGAAAATCCGGATTCAGCTCTTCAACCTTTTCAAACGCCTTCTGCGCAAAATCCGCATGCGAGCGCAGACGCGCCAGCGACAGATTTTTTTCATAGGGTTTCGTCGGAATCTGAATACAATTTTCAAGATCCGTATGAAAAGATTTTTTTTCTATATGGCTGAAATCCGAAATAATATAGGTACAATCATAATTTCTGCTATGCAGAAACTGCTCAATCAAACGTATACGATGATCATAATAATGAAAGCAACTGATACAAACAGCTTTCTTGCTCATGCGCGGCCTCCTTTCGCCCTTGTCCGACGGATAAACACGCAGCAATATGCTTCACAGCCTGACCTTTTTCTTAATGAAAAGCGCCAGCAGCATATCCTGAACCTTTTCAGCATTTTCCCAAATGCAGATGGTTAAAGAACCGGATATAAGCCCGTTTTCTGCTTAATTTTTCTTTTTAATCGGGCTTATTATAACATGCTTTTTACATAATTTCAACCGAAATATAAGACGGCGGACTTTTCGTTACAAAAAGCTTTACAATTATTTTAAACTGTGATATACTTTTAAAGTGCCGTGCCATGGCTTCGGGATTAAGCCCTATATAAATGAAGGGAATTTTGCCTGCCCCCTGCTATGACGCCGCAACTATTGAAAGAGGTGAAAACCATGTTAAGAAAAGAAGAAAAAACGGCTGTCATCGAGAACAATCGTCTTCATGACAAAGACACCGGTTCGCCGGA
>UQQY01000107.1 GCA_900543295.1 uncultured Oscillospiraceae bacterium
CCCGCCGTAATCAATGAACAGGCCTGAGTCCGGCTTTTGCCCATAATAAACGCCGCAATACAATCAAGCCGCAGCGAGGCGACCGTTCCACTGTGTTCTTCATAAGAGATTGTACGGAAAAGCTCGTCCTCACGCGGCGATTCTACTGAAACAGGAATTCTGCCGATGCGAAAAAGCCCTGAACGGACAAAATCTGAAACCTCTTCTGTTAAAAAAAGAACAGCCGTTGTTCCGTTCACCCAAATATCTCCCACTGAAGCGCGCTTTAATCCAAGCCCCATCAAAGAGCCAAGATAATCCCGATGAGAAAAAGACTCTTTTAAAGAGCGGGCCGCAAGCGGTGCAATTGGAAATAAAGTCGGATCCGGCTCCATATCGGAGGGGAAAACGCCCAGCATCAGTCGGTCGCAGTGATCCGCGCCGCCGTAAAACAAATAATTGGTACATACCAAACGGCGCAGCACCTGTTCGGCAATCGCCTGCTGACGTTCGTCCAGAAAGGCAGAAAACCGCGGATAATACTGGTTCTCCGCCAACTGCACCATGTTTTGTATGTTGGATCGCAGGTAGTCATCCTGCCTTGCGGTATCCTCCATGATACATTACAGATAAACGCCGTTATTTTCCAACTCGTCGATCAAATCTCCCATAATATCGACGTTATACGGCGTAATGATAAACGTGCTGTTAGCGACACGTTTAATCTGACCGTTGTTTGCATAGGCTACACCGCTTAAAAAGTCAACAAGACGGCGGGAAAGCTCTTTTGTTGCAGACTCAAGATTTAATACAACTGTCTTTTTCGCATTCAGGTGATCTGCAATCGTACTTGCATCTTCAAATTGCTCCGGCTTTACCAGAATAACCTGAAGCTGTGTCGTCGCATGAATGTTGACAACCTTATTGCCCTTTTTTGAATTGTTCTCTGTATGAGAAGACGCGCGCTCTTCCTTTTCCGGAATGAAATCCACATCCTCATCTTCCTCATAATCGTCATCGGATGTCACGAACATGTCCTTAAATTTGTCCACAAAACCCATTATGATAACCTCCTGTATTCTCTTTCGCCAAAAATGGCGCTTCCAATCCGAACCTGAGTCGATCCGCAGCGTATTGCATCCGCAAAATCGCCCGACATCCCCATTGAGAGCGTATCCATCGCCGAATACTGCTTCCGCAGCGTATCAAACAGACGGCGCATACGCAGAAACGCAGCGTGGCTTTCTGTTTGATCTGGGATACACATCAGCCCTTTTAGATGCAAATGTGCACAAGACGACGTATACGCAGCAGCCTGTACCGCTTCTTCCTCCGAAAAGCCGCCTTTAGACTCCTGCGCGGAGATGTTCACTTCCAGCAGAATGTCCATTATGCGGTCAATACGCGCCGCCTGACGCTCAATTTCGTCGATAAGGCGCACTGAATCCACAGATTCAATACAGCTCACCTTATCTATTATAGCCTTAACCTTATTCGTTTGCAAGTGTCCGATAAAATGGATCTGTACTCCATCAAGATGATAGTCCGCATATTTTTCAAGAAGCTCCTGCGCACGGTTCTCTCCAAGTAAGGTAATCCCCTCTGCAATTGCAGCATTGACCAAAACAGGCGGCACCGTTTTCGTCACAGCCATCACGGAGACATCATCAGAGCTCCTCCCCGAAATTGCAGCCGCTTCTTCAACAGTTTTCCGAATATCATGCAGCCGTTCTTTCACCATTTCTTCAGTTCTCTGCATCATTAAGCTCTTTTCCTTTAATAATAACCTGATCGTAAGCGCTGATATAACCGGATTGTCCGGTTGCGTTGCTGATGATGACATCATCATCTTCATATACAATATCAAGTCTGCGCGCCCTTGCGGACTTTCCAAACACAGCGTAGACAACCTTTTCCTGAACAGTATTTCCTTCGTCATCTGTAGTTGTGCGGATGCGAATCGCCTCTTTGGGGATTACAATTCCCGAATAGGAGGAAATCAGAACGCGCGGCGTTTCAAAGCGCATGGTAAGGAAATCGCTGTCCATATCCATTCCGGAAAAAATTACAACAGCCTTTTCCGCCTCTTCTTCCGTAAGAATGCGTTCAACCGTTGCAGAAGCCGATTTTACGGAAGCGGCGGTGAAGCTAAGCGTCATGACATTTCCTTCTTTAAAAGAAGAGGCCTCTGCCGATGGAATCACCGCTACAAACCGCCATTGATTCGTATAGGCGATTTTGCCGATTGTTTTGTCGGAAACCTGCGGAATTTCAGTCTTCAGCATCGACTGGGCATCCGCTATTGTAAGACTGTCAAGAGCAGAAAAGCTGAACTTCTCCTCCAAGCCGTCCGTCACGTTGCAGAAATATCCAGATTTTTCCGTCATAACAGTTCCGACCGAATCGGGAACCTGAGATTGAAGAGACGCTATTTCACTTTCTGCCTGAGCGATTGCGTCATCAAGCTTTAAATCCTCGCCTATACAAAGCGCATATCGGTTCAAACACAAAAAAATTTCGCTTCGCAGACTGTCGAGCTTTGAGAGATCCCCGGTATCTGCGGCACGCATCAAAGAAAACTTTGCATCTGCAAGCTGCCGCTTTACCAGATCAATTTTCAATCCATCGCCGCCCGTACTGCTTTGGATCTGCTTTAAGATATTTCGCTGCTGCGTCAGCGATTCAATTTTCTGGAGCACATGAAGATCAGCCTCGCTGCTGTAAACACGGGCAACTTCGGCGCTAATCGGAACCTTTTCGCCATTTTCATACGGATATCCGATAACGCCGCTTTTTTCCGTCGTTAAAGCTGCTTCATCCCGAACAAAAAAGCCGTCGAGCTCCAGTTCTTTTGTGTAGGCTCCCTGCTTTACGACAACCGTTTCATACGGTTCGTATGCGACAAGATATGCCTGATACCCGATATAGACGAGCAGAAGAAGAGAGACCAGAATAACGAGCAGTCTTTTGATTGCCGGCTTCATATCCGGTTATTCTTCGGTCTCTGTATTGGCAGCCGCCATGAATGAGATCGGTTTTGCGGGAGCAATCGTAGAAACGGCATGCTTATACACAAGATTTTGCTTTCCATCGCAGTCCAAAACGACAGTATAGTTGTCAAATCCACGTACAATACCTTTAAACTGAAAACCGTTGATTAAAAAAATTGTGACTGGGATTTTTTCAACACGCGCTTGATTCAAAAATACGTCCTGCAAATTGATGCTCTTCATGAGACTCATCCATCCTTTTTCTTTATCTGTCACAGATACGCAGTGCATCTGTTTCTTCTATCATATCATACTTTCAGAAACATTTCTACTGAAACGAAAACTTTTTTTATCAGATCCGGCATCTCTTCTTCATCGGGATAAAGCCATGTAATCTGTGGATCCCGCAAAAACCAGGTTAGCTGTCGTTTGGCATACCGTCTTGTCGATTGTTTTAACTGCTCGACGCAAACTGAAAGAGACGTCTTTCCTTCCAAATAAGGCTGAAGCTCTTTATAGCCGATCGCCTGCACCGCTGTTTTCATTGGAGAGACAAGCACGTTTTTCGCCTCCTCTAAAAGTCCCTGCTCCATCATCAGATCAACACGTCGGTCAATCCTGTCGTATAAAACCGATCGATCCCGGTAATTCAATCCGAATTTGAGCGCACGGTAACGACTTGGTTTTTCCCGGCTTTTTTTCTGCTGCTCCGTCATGGTAATGCCCGTCAGCTCATAAACTTCTATGGCACGGACAATCCGCCCTACATTGTTTTCATGAAGCCGTGCCGCCGATTCAGGATCGACTCTGCGCAGCCGTTCAAGCAAAGCGCCGTTTCCCTGTTTCTTTCCAAATTGATACAAAGACTCGCGCAGTTGCGGATCGGTTTTAATTTCTGTAAATACAATATCATTTAAAACTGAGTCCACATAAAGTCCGGTTCCGCCCACTAAAACCGGAAGCTTTCCGCGCGCATGAATATCCGCAATTGCCTGATGCGCCAAAAGCGTATAATCCGCAACTGAAAAAGAGTCGGACGGATCAAGAAAGTCGATCATATGATGTATAACGCCATCCTGCTCCAGAACGTTTGGCTTTGCCGTCGCAATATCCATCCCGCAGTAAATCTGCATGCTGTCGGCTGAAACCACCTCGCCGTCAAAGCGCTTGGCGATTTGAATGCCAAGGCCGGTTTTTCCGGAAGCTGTGGGGCCGACAACCGCAATAATCGGTATTTTTTTCATAGGGACACTCTCTCCTCGGAGTCACTGAATCCTGCCGAAACGACGCTCCAGCTCGCTTTTGTCAAAAGCGATTACAATCGGCCTGCCATGCGGACAGTGACGAATTTCATCGTTTCCGATCACAGTATGTAAAAGAGCGGTAAGTTCCGGAACTGAGGTCGAATCGTTTGCTTTAATTGCAGCGCGGCAGGCCATAGAATATAAAAGCTCCTCATAAAGCGTGGCGGAAACTGTTTTTCGATTCGCAGAGAGCTTTCCGGCAATATCCAAAAACAACGCCTTCTGATCGGTGTTTGCAAGAATCAAAGGCACCTCCCGTATCAAAAACGAACGCTCGCCGAAGGCTTCATAAGAAAAGCCGAGCGATGCGAGAAACTCTTTATTTTCGTCAAGTAAAACGAACTCCTCCGCCGACACGTTTACAATAATCGGCGCGAGTAAAAGCTGCCGTTCATCCATTTTTACGGAGTGCTTGAGCTTTTCATATAAAATACGCTCATGCGCCGCATGTTTGTCCAGAAGAAAAAGGCGGTCCTCCCCTTCAAATAATATATATGTTTTGAAAAGCTCGCCAATCATGCGATAAGACTCTGTAAAGTCTTTTTCTTTTACATCTGTTTTCTGCTGCTTTGGTTCCGCTTCTTGTGGAGCCGTATGAATTTGTTCCGTTGTCTCTGGAACAAAGATGATTTTTTTTTCATTCAGCTTTTCATAAAGCTCCGGTTTCTTCACCAAGTCCTCTGCTTGGATATAGGAAAACGCCGAAAGCCCTTCAGCCGGATCTGCGTTCTCTTTCTTTTGCGGCGGATAGCTCACGAAGGGGCTCGCAACACGGTGTGAGGATACGGCTGTAGGCAAAGCGGACGCCGAATTTGATGTTTCGGACAGCGGCACCTTTAATACCGTCTGTTCGGTCGTTTTTTCCTGAAAGGGACTTAACAGATTCGCATCAGAAAGCGGCCTTTTTTCAAGAGAGGCGGCCGCGCGCTTTAATATATCCTCTTTTCCGACAGCGGCACGGACAGCAAACAGTACGGCGTCATATACTGTGCGTTCTTCACCAAAACGTACTTCTGTTTTGGCAGGGTGGACATTTACATCCACCCTGTCAAAAGGCAGCGCAATATTTAAAACACAGGAGGGATATTTTCCTACCATCATCTTACCCTGATAGCCTTCTTCCAGTGCAGCCGCGCAAAGCTTTGAGCGAACATAACGGCAATTTACAAAAAAATGCTGCATTGAGCGGCTTGGCCGTCCCGCGCGCGTACCGCAAATAAGCCCGGTTACAGAAACCCCATTCATTCCATAATCCACTGGAATCATTCCATCGGCAAACTCCCGTCCGAACACTGCATAAACCGCGGAAAGCAGTTTTCCATCGCCCGGTGTGTGCATACGCTGTTTTCGATCCACGATATATTTGAACGAAATTTCCGGATGCGAAAGCGCAATTCGATCCATGATTCCACCGATCTGAGCCGCCTCTGCGGTATCTCTTTTTAAAAATTTTAAGCGTGCCGGTACATTGTAAAAAAGATCGCGCACCACTATAGTCGTGCCGTCGGCGCAGCCGGCTTCTTCATAAACAGTTTGCTCTCCGCCTTCAAAACAGATGCGTGCACCCAGCGCCTGATCCCGCTGCTTCGACACCATTTCCACGCGCGATACCGCCGCAATAGAGGCAAGCGCTTCTCCGCGGAAGCCCAGCGTGCCGATCGCCGTTAAGTCGTCACTTAAATGCACCTTACTGGTCGCATGACGCAGAAAAGCAGTCGGAAGATCGCCCGGCTCAATGCCAGCTCCATTGTCCGTAACACGTATATAGGAAATGCCGCCATGACGAATCTCCACCGTAACAGCAGATGCGGAAGCGTCGATTGCATTTTCAAGTAATTCTTTCACTACAGACGCAGGACGCTCCACAACCTCGCCGGCAGCAATCAATTCTGCGACCTCACGGCTTAACACATGAATTTTTGACATGGCGCTTCCCTCCTTATTTACAGCATCTTTTTCAGTTCATATAATTTATTGAGCGCCTCAATCGGCGTAAGCGTATCAAGATCAACTGCGGCAACCGCGTCGCGAAGCGGATTTTCCCGCTGCGCGGAAAACAGGCCAAGCTGCTGCTCATCCTCTGTCTCGGAAATCGTTTTTCGCTCTGCCGGCACAGCGGAAGAAAGCTCCTGCAAGAAAACCTTTGCCGTATCCACAACGGCGTCCGGCACGCCGGCAAGCTTTGCAACCTCGATACCATAGCTTTCATCTGCGCCGCCTTTTACGATTTTACGCAAAAAGGTAATATCATCGCCACGCTTTTTTACCGCAATATTATAATTACGTACGCCGGAATAAGCGCCTTCCATATCCGTAAGCTCATGATAATGCGTGGCAAACAGCGTTTTGCAGCCAAGCTTTTTATTGTTTACAAGTTCCGCAACCACAGCCTTTGCAATACTCATGCCGTCAAAGGTGGAGGTGCCCCGCCCGATCTCGTCCAAAATCACCAGACTTTTTTGCGTAGCACGCTTTAAAATATGCGCAACCTCGCTCATTTCAACCATAAAGGTCGATTGTCCGGCCGCCAGATCATCCGACGCGCCGACACGGGTAAACACCTGATCGCAGATTGAGATAGAGGCGCTGTCTGCCGGAACAAAGCTTCCAATCTGCGCCATAATGACAATCAGCGCAACCTGCCGCATATAAGTGGATTTGCCCGCCATATTGGGGCCGGTTATAATCATCATACGGTTTTCCGCAGTATCTAACAGCGTATCGTTTGGAACAAACAGCGCGTCTCTGAGCATCTGCTCTACAACGGGATGACGCCCGTTCTTAATCTGCACACGACCATCCATCGTAATATCCGGGCAGACGTAACGATTCTCCGCAGCCACCTCGCTTAAAGAAGCAATAAAATCCAGCATGGAGACAGCGTCCGCCGTCTGCTGAATCTGCGGCGTCTTAGTAGAGACAAAACGCCGTACCTCGCCGAAAATTTCTGCTTCCAGCGCAATGCTCTTTTCGTTTGACGTCAGAACCTTTGTCTCCAAATCCTTAAGCTCCTGCGTAATATAGCGCTCGCAGTTGGCAAGTGTCTGTTTCCTTATGTAGGTGTCCGGAACAAGATTTTGATACGAGCGTGTCACTTCAATATAGTAGCCGAATACACGGTTGTAGCCGATTTTCAAGTTTTTGATGCCGGTGGCTTCCCGTTCGCGTTCCTCAATAGCGGCGATATACTCCTTTGAATGATCGCGCACATCGTGATACTCGTCAAGCTCTTTATTAAATCCTGCACGGATTACGCCGCCTTCTTTTAATGTGACGGGCGGCTCGTCGCAGATTGCATTTTCAATCAGTGCGCGAACGTCCTCAAGCGGTTCGATCTGCGCATGGATTTTTGCAAGATAATCTGCGGAAAAACCCTCCGTAATCGACTTAAGCGCAGGAAGCTCCGCAAGCGTATAAGCAAGCGAACGAAGCTCTCGCGGATTGACGGTTCCATAGATCACACGCGTCATCAGCCGTTCAAGATCATAAACCCTGGAAAGAGATGTGCGGATTTCTGAACGTTTTGCGCCGTCTTCCAAAAGCGCGCGAATCGCCGTCTGACGTTTTGTAATTTCCGCCGCATTTAAAAGCGGCTGTTCCACCGCCTTACGGATATAACGCTTGCCCATGGCTGTTTTGGTTCGATCCAGCACCCATAAAAGGGTGCCGCGCTTTTCCTTTGCACGCATGGTTTCCGTAAGCTCCAAATTCCGTCTTGCCGTAAGGTCAAGCCCCATATATTCATCTTCGCGGTAGAGCTTTACGGAGCTTAACCGCTTAGCACCGTCCTTCTGTGTCGAGCCGATATAGCGAATCAGCG
>UQQY01000108.1 GCA_900543295.1 uncultured Oscillospiraceae bacterium
GTGCTTGTCTTCACCCTGAAGCCGGACAGCAAAGCAGTGTATCAGAAAATTACAGTCCGCGTGATAGAAAAAGAGGAAGAAACCGTTATCATTCAGACGGAGCTCAGCTACAGCGAGGCAGAACGGCTCAGGCGAATGGAGAAAGAGGATTATTCGATTGCAGAGGAACGCTGGTTTCTTCTTTCCAATGCGGACTTACTCTATGATCCCGCTTTTATGGAAATACTCCTAAAAGAAAATTTAAAATAAAGCAGCGAACCGGCTCCCTTCTTTGACGATAAAGAGGGAGGCGGTTTTTTAATCTCTTTAAAAAGAACGATCGTTCGATAATCCGAGCATACGCGATTAAAATGACGAAAATCGTCGAACGGCGGGCCGCCGTTTTATTTTCCAAGGATTTTCAGGCAAAAACGTGTGAAAAATTCCGCTAAGCCCTTGCATTTTAAATGCGGAGCTTTTATAATAAGCTTAAGTGGTGAACAGTGGTGATTTGAGGTGAATCATCCCTTAAATTTGAAAGGCGGTGGGAGAGATGCTGATCGGTGATTACCGGTGCAGTGTGGATGCGAAGGGCCGCGTCAGCTTCCCCGCCAAACTGCGCGCAGATTTGGGGGCTCGCTTTATTATCACCCGTTCGCTCAGCGATCATTGCATCAGCGTATATTCCCTTGAGGAATGGCAGAGTATCATTGACCGGCTGCACGCCATGCCGCAGAACAAGTCGCGCAATATCCGCCGGATGCTGAGCGGCTTTGCGAGCGAGGCGGAACCCGATGCACAGGGACGCATTGTGCTCCCTCTTTCACTGCGGGAATATGCCGGCCTTGCAAAGGACGCCGTGATTATCGGCGCCTCCACCCATTGCGAGATTTGGAGCAGAGAGAATTGGGAAGCTCTCTGCAACGAGCTGGATTCCGACACAATTGCAGCCGTAATGGACGAGCTGAACTTCTAAAGGGACAGATGATATGGAATTTGTACATTATTCTGTGATGCTCGAAGAATGTCTGGACGGGCTTTCGATTAAGCCGGACGGCATTTATGTGGATGGGACGGCAGGCGGCGCGGGACATTCCGCCGCCATTGCCGCAAAATTGTCTCCAGAGGGAAAGCTGATTGCGTTTGATCAGGATCCGGACGCGGTGAAAACGGCGGGAGTGCGGCTTTCATCATATCCAAACGCGCAGATAGTGCAGGAGAATTTTCGCAATATGGCCGGTGTGCTCCGCGAAATGGGAGTAAGCGGAGTGGACGGCGTCCTGCTTGATTTGGGTGTTTCCTCGCACCAGCTTGACGAGGCGGAGCGCGGTTTCAGCTATTTGCATGACGCGCCGCTCGATATGCGGATGAGTCAGAATGGATTAAGCGCATACGACGTCGTCAACACATGGCCGGCGGACGAGCTGACACGGATTTTACGGGAGTATGGCGAGGAACCCTTTGCCCGCAAAATTGCGCTCTCGATCGCAAAAAGCAGAGAAGCGTATCCGATCAAGACAACCTTTGAGCTGGCAGAGCTTGTCAAGGCGGCGGTACCCGCCGCAAGACGCAGAGAAAAGAATCCGTGCAAGCAAACGTTTCAGGCGGTTCGTATCGCCGTAAATGACGAGCTTGGCAGTCTTTCGCAGGGGCTGGATGAAGCGTTTTCCATGCTGAATCCGGGCGGAAGACTGGTCGTGCTCACCTTCCATTCATTGGAGGATCGTATGGTAAAGCACCGGTTCCAGTCCTGGTGCAGGGGCTGCACCTGCCCGCCGGAGTTTCCGGTGTGCGTGTGCGGCAATAAGCCAAAAGCGGATCTTGTGAACCGCAAGCCGATTACAGCTTCGGAGAAAGAGCTTTCTGAAAACCGGCGGAGTACGAGCGCGAAGCTTCGTATTCTGCAAAAACGATAAGAAAAGGAGAAACGGCTGTGACACAAAAAAATAATCTGGCCTATGATTACAGACGCCTCGCACGGCAGGAAGAAGCCGGAACGCAGCCGCAGATCCGTGAGGTGCGTTCAAAGAAGCGTGCGGCAAAGGCGGGAAGCTTAAGCGTTGCGCGCGTTGTTGCATTGATGCTCACGATTGTTCTGATGCTTTCCGCACTGCTGTATACGCGGGTCGTACAGATTGAAGTCGCAAAAGAGTACAATCAGACGGCGAGCACCTTGTCAGCGTTGAAAGGGGAAAACTCCACGCTGCTAAAACAGCTTGAGGACAAGCTTTCTATTGCAAATGTGGAAGAGATCGCCCGCGACACGCTTGGTATGCAGAAGTCGGACAGCCATCAGATCCATTACATCACCTTTGAAACCGAGGACTCGGCGGAGGTTGTACAGGAGCCGGGATTATTTGAGCGGATCGGCAGCTTTTTTGCGGGACTCTTTTCCTGACTGTAGGTTATACTGTGATTTGGCAGTGAATAAGAATAGGAAGAACGTGAGAGGGGAGGCGCGCATATGCGCCGTCCCCTCGCGGTGTTCATAAAAGGAGTGTTGGTATGACGGCGGGAACTCCTGTCAAAATGAAAAACCGGCTGCACAAAAAGGTTTCGGCGGTCGCTGTTTTACTCGTACTGGTCATTGTGGCAAACCTGTTCCGGATCAGTATCTTCCAATATGGCTTTTACGACGACTACGCCAATTCGCACCAGCTTCGGCCTGAAACGATTAAGGCGCAGCGCGGCACCATATACGACCGGAATATGGAGGTGCTTGCCCAAAGCGCAACGGTGTGGGACATCAGCATTTCGCCGAAGGATATTGCTTCGGGGTACCAGGAAAAACCGGAAGAGCTTGCCGCCAAACGCGAAAAAATCGCCAAAGGACTTGCTGAAATTCTGGACGGCGATTATGAAGACATTTTAAAGCGGACAGAAAAAACAAGCAGTCAATATGAGCTGGTGGGGAAAAAGGTGGAAAAGGAAACCGCTGATGCTGTCCGCAGCTTTATCAAAGAGAATAAATACACCAATGAAATCAATCTGACGGAAAATGTGAAACGGTATTATCCAAATAACGAGCTGGCGTCCTCGGTGATTGGTTTTACCGGAAGCGACTTACAGGGCCTTTACGGAATCGAGAGCAAATACGACAGCGTGTTAAAGGGCACAGACGGTTATGTTGTGGCGCTGAAAAACGCGCTCAGTGAAAATATGCCGCAGAGCTATGAACAGCGCTATGATCCGGTAGATGGCAACAGCCTGCGTCTGACGATTGATGAAAACATTCAAAGCTTTGTGGAAAAAACGCTTAAGGACGTCGTGGCGCAGCATAATCCGGTTGGCGGTGCGTGCGCGATTGTTATGGACTGCAACACGGGCGCCGTGCTTGCAATGGCGGATTACCCAAACTATGACTTGAACAATCCCTTCACGATATATGATGAGGCTCTGGCGCAGTCCATACTGGAAATAACGGATGAGACGGAACAAAAAGAGGCGAGATCTACGGCGCTTTCGTCCCAATGGACAAATAAAAATATCTCGTATACCTATCATCCGGGTTCTACATTTAAGACAGTGGTGGCCGCCGCTGCGCTGGAGGAAGACAAGGTTTCGCTCGCTTCCAGCTTCTACTGCCCGGGCTATGTCAAAATGAGCGGTTACACCATGCGCTGTAATCAGCGTTCCGGTCACGGACAGATCAGCTTTACCGACGCGCTGGTGCATTCCTGCAACCCGGCGTTTATCAATATCGGCCTTTCGCTTGGCGCAGAGAGCTTTTATGAGTATTACTGCGGCTTTGGCTTTACGGAAAAAAGCGGTATTGATCTTCCGGGCGAGCAGATCGGCACCTATTACACGGCCTCCAATATGACGGATATTTCGCTCGCTTCCTCTTCGTTCGGACAGTCGCAGTCAGTCACGCCTTTGCAGCTTATTACGGCGGTCTGCGCCGTAACAAACGGCGGCTATCTTGTGGAGCCATATGTGGTGGAGGATGTGCTGGATTCAGACGGAAACGTCGTTTCCTCGCACGATACCAAAATCCGCCGTCAGGTTGTTTCCGAGGAAACCTCCGCAACAATGCGTTCGCTGATGGAAGAGGTCGTCAATGCCGGCGGCGGAACCAACGGTTCGGTAAAAGGCTACCGTATTGCGGCAAAGTCTGGTACATCGCAGAAAACGCTCGGCGCGGAGAAAGATACTTATATCGCCTCCTATGTTGCGGTTGCGCCTGCCGACGATCCGCAGATTGCGGTTTATGTCATGGTTGACGAACCGACAAGCGGCGATATTTACGGCGGCGTTATTTCCGCACCGGCAGTGGCAGCCATTATGGCGGATACCCTTCCGTATCTCGGCTACTCGCCGAATTATACGGAGGAAGAGCTTGAGAGCATGGAAACAACGGTTCCGCTGCTGACCGGACGGGATGTTGCGGGAGCGAAGAATAAACTGATCGCCTCCGGCATTACGGGCGGCGCGATTGTGAAAGGCAGCGGCAGCTCCGTTGTACGGCAGGTTCCCGCATCCGGCGCAAAGATTCCAAAGGATGGAAAGGTGATTCTTTACACGGATGATACCGAGCAGGAAACGGTGACGATGCCAAAGGTGGTCGGATTGACGCCCTCTGCGGCGAAACAAAAACTCAAGCAGTGCAATTTGAATGTAACCGTAAGCGGAAGTACGTCGTCCAGCGCCAAAACCACCGTGCAAACGCAAAGCGTGGCCGAGGGCGCAGCGGTTGCGATCGGCACAGTTATAGAGCTGACCTGTGTGAGCGAGACGCTTGACTGATGTAGAATATGCGGGACGTATAAAGAAAGCAATCATGAACAGGGGGTTTTCTTGATGCGTCTGAAAGAACTGCTTTCCGAATATGAACTTTCGGAAAAAATGAGAAACCGGGAGATTGACCGGATTTGTACCAGTACCAAAGGAAATCTGAGAGGTGCGCTTTTTGTATGTTTGGCCGGAAGCAAGGATGACGGCCATCGTTATGCTGCGCAGGCTGCTGCACAGGGAGCGGTTGTTCTTTGCGAGCGTGACTGCAATGTATCCGATGCGATTCGTGTTTCGGATACAAGAGAGGCGTATGCGCGCTGCTGCGCGGCGTGGTATCAAAATCCCGGCGATGAATTGACGCTTTGCGCTGTGACCGGAACAAACGGAAAAACCTCAACCGCAACAACGGCATACCGGCTGCTGCGGATGTGCGGAATCAAATCCGGTCTGATTGGAACGACCGGAGCCTGCTGGGAAGACAAAGAGGAAACGCTTCCGCTTACAACACCGGATCCCATGACGCTGCACCGTATTTTGCGGCAAATGTCGGATGACGGCGTAACGCATGTTATAATGGAGGCTTCCTCTCATGCTCTTGATCAAAAACGTCTTTTCGGACTGCACTTTTCTGTGGCAGTTTTTACAAATTTAACGCAGGACCATTTCGATTATCACAAAAATATGATAGAATACTTTTATGCAAAAAAGAAGCTGTTCGAACAGGCTGATCGTCTGTATTGACGATCGATGGGGCAGGGAGCTTGCCGAAACGCTTACCATACCGGTTCAGACTGTTTCCCGCACTGGCGTCAGAGCCGCTTATTCTATCACAGACATTGAAAGCAGTGCGGAAGGCGTGCGGTTTACGCTGTCCTGCTTTGGACTGATGCGGAAGGCGCAGTTCCCCGTGCCGGGGGATTTTTCGGCGGAGAATGCGGTTTGCGCCGCTGCGGTCTGTGCGCTTCTTGGACACAGTCCGGAGGAAACACTGCCGCTTTTGCAGGATACAGGCTTGATTCCGGGTCGATGCGAACCGATTCCGAATCGGCTCGGCCTCACCATATTATGCGATTACGCGCATACGCCGGATGGCATTGAAAAAATCCTTTCTGCGGCGCGAACCTTCACCAGAAGAAATCTGATTGTGGTGTTCGGCTGCGGCGGGGATCGGGATCATGAAAAGCGCCCGCTGATGGGAGCAGCCGCGGCGAAATATGCGGATTTTCTGGTGCTGACGTCCGATAATCCCCGTACAGAGCGGGCAGGGACCATTCTTTCCGACATACGAAAGGGCATACCGTTGGGAACACGGTATATTATCTTACCGGAGCGTACAGCGGCTATCCGATATGCGCTTGATACGGCGAAGCCCGGCGATACGGTGATTTTTGCCGGAAAGGGGCATGAAACCGGGCAGTACGTTGCAGGAAAATGCTTTGCGTACAATGAGCGTGCGGCGATCCGGCACCTCATTACGGTTTTAGAAGAGACCGTCTTTACCGAAATAAAGGAGTTTGAAGAATGGAAAAGCTGACACTGTCACAAATTGCAGCTGCGGTAGGCAGCCGCTGCGAAAGCAAAACGGAAGTTTTGTCTATCTGTACAGATACGCGAAAAATTGAACCGGGCAGTTTGTTTATTGCAATACAGGGTGAAAATTTCGATGGAAACCGCTTCGTCGGTCAGGCGTTTGAAAAAGGAGCGGTGCGATTGCAGAACATCCGGTCGAAGGCTGCGACAATGTGATTGTTGTTGCGGATACCAGACGCGCGCTGTTGGATCTCGCACGCTACTACCGCGGACTTTTCAGTGTGTTCACGGTCGGCGTAACGGGAAGCGTAGGCAAAACCTCTACCAAGGAAATGATCTACTCGATTCTTTCTCAGCGCGGGAAAACGCTGAAAACAGAAGGCAATTTCAATAATGAAATCGGAATGCCGATGACCATGTTCCATCTCTCTCACGAGTATGTAAACGGCGTATTTGAAATGGGAATGAGCAATTTTGGCGAGATCCGGGATTTGACGCACGTCTGCCGCCCAAATGTCGGTGTGATTACCAATATCGGCGTTTCCCATATGGAAACGCTCGGCAGCAGGGAAAACATCCTGAAGGCGAAAATGGAAATTACCGAGGCAATGACGTCGGATGCGCCTCTCATTTTAAATATGGACGACGATATGCTCAAAGAGGTCAGCCATCTGACAGATCAGCCGGTAATGTATTTCGGCATTGATTCGCCCGCAGACATCACCGCAGCAGATATTCGTACCAGAGACGGCTGTACACAGTTTAAAATCCGTTATTATGGTAAAAGCGTGGAGGCTTCTGTTCCCGCTGTCGGGCGCCACAACGTTTATAACGCGCTGGCCGGATTCTGCGTAGGGCTTGTCGCCGATATGGATCCGGATGATATTGTGACCGGTATCCGTCTTTACAAAAACGCTGGCATGCGCCAGAATGTAACGACGGAAAATGGAATAACCGTCATTTCGGACTGCTATAACGCAAGTCCGGATTCCATGCGCGCGGCAATCGACGTTTTGATGCAGACGGCATGCACGGGAAAGCGCTGGTGCGTATTCGGCGACATGCTGGAGCTTGGAAGCTGCTCGGAGGAAGCGCATATCGAGGTTGGACGGGAAGTTGGACGTTCCCGCGCGGATGGCCTTGTCTGTGTGGGCGAGCTTGCACGCGGCATCAAGCGGGGTGCTATGATGGTTGGCATGAAGCAGGCGCTTCATTTTACTGATCCGGAGCAGGCGGCCGTTTTTCTGGCGAAAACGCTTGCGCCCGGCGATGCAGTAATCTATAAGGCCAGCCGCGGCATTCATCTCGAGCAGGTGATAGAACGTGTCAGTGAGGAGTGGAAAAAATGACAGTCGTAATGATTTTGACCGCAGCGGTCGCATTTGTTGTAACGGCATTGGCTGGCAAGCTGCTGATACCGTTTTTGCATAAACTGCATTTTGGGCAGAGCATCCGAGAGGATGGCCCGACATGGCATAAGAGCAAGCAGGGAACGCCCACCATGGGCGGCATCATGTTCATTTTAGGATCGGTTGCCGCTGCGCTGATCGGCTACGCCGTTTTCGCTTTAACGGACAGCGGTCTTACCGATCCGCTTGAACAGATGCAGTTTTTCGGCGGCATCGTAATGGCTATGCTGTTCGGCCTGATCGGCTTTTTTGACGATTATATCAAAGTGGTCAAAAAACGGAATCTGGGTCTTACGGCCTGGCAGAAGATTCTCGGACAGGTTC
>UQQY01000109.1 GCA_900543295.1 uncultured Oscillospiraceae bacterium
TTATCAATGGCATATTCTGTTTTTACATCATTTTTATTATAAGATACTCATTTATAACATGCCTTGTGTGAAATTAGGCTCTGCTTCCGTCTCTTGTACAAGAGAAGCAGTTGTTTTCAGATAATCAGAGCTAGAGATTCCACAAAAATCCTGTAAGGGATTAGAGCGGATAACTTCTTATTATCATTGCCTTAATCGTAAATGGGGTAAGTTCAATGTTATTCAGATAGTATCATTTGCTGTCTCTACTTTCGTTTCAAGCCCTTTTTCATGTTTTATAATAGCCGGTATCGTCCAGCGTATCAAATAACTCAAACTCAACATCTAAATTTCTTGCCTCCTGCCAGGTGTTCTGGACAGTTTTCCATCAAATCGGATAGAAACAGCCGCACTTTCCAAACATTCTTTTCCCGTACATGTCTTCTTTTTCACGCCTATTCCATCCGAGCCTTTGGCAGACTCCAGTGAAAGTGCGCTGACAAACTGCGAATTAAAACCACGCTGCCTGCGCCAAGCATCATGGCCAATACATGAGATATTGGCCAAAACCAAATGCAGACGAGCGCCCCTGCAAGGGAAGCGCACGCATAGATGTGTTTTACAAAGACGTAGGGCATATTGCCCGCCAGCACATCGCGTAAAACGCCGCCTCCCACACCAGTAATCACACCGACAAAACACAAGAGAAACATACCGCAGTGCTCCGATTTCGTAAAGGCGGCTTCTACGCCAATCACAGTAAAAATTCCAAGACCGATGGAATCCATCGTCAGCAGAACAAAGTCATATACACGCTGATAACGGCGAAACAGACGCTGTACACAAGGCAGAAATACAACCACTGCTGTAACAACGGCAGTCAGCGCATACATTGGATTGCGAAAGGTGGCGGGCGGCGTGATTCCAAGTGTAATATCCCGGATGACGCCTCCGCCGACAGCCGTAATAAGCCCTAGAATCATTACGCCGAAAATATCCATTCTTTTCTTCATGGCGGTCATAGCGCCCGAAACAGAAGCCGCAACCACGCCGGAAAGCTCAAGAAAAACAATAAAATAATGCAAGATCTCGCCCCATCCTGTGTCTATTTCGGCAGGTTATCCCGTCCGTCTTTTCCCGCCTCGATCATCTGGCGCGCTGTCTCGCGCATCAAATCGGTGATACGGTCAGTAGACATAATCCGCGCAACCTCATCAATCCGCGCCTCCTCATCAAGCGGAAAAACATTCGTAAAAGTTCGTTTTCCGTCGTTTTCCTTACGAATCAAATACTGCGTATCCGCAAGAGCGGCAACCTGCGCCGAATGGGTGACGGCAAGCACCTGACGGTGACGAGCGGCCTGCTTTAGCTTTAGTCCGATTTTCTGAGCTGCGCGTCCGCTCACGCCCGTATCGATTTCATCAAAAATCATCGTCGGGATCTCATCGCGTTCCGCCAGCGTATTTTTAACTGCAAGCATCATGCGGGAAAGCTCGCCGCCTGACGCAATGCGGGCAATCGGTTTCGGCGGCTCCCCGACATTTGTGGAAATCAGGAATTTCACACTGTCTCTTCCATGCGGACCGGGCTTTCCCTCCTCCATAGAGACGGAAAGCTTCACATTCGGCATATCAAGAAAACGGAGCTCTTCTCCCACGCTTTCGGCAAAATGGTCGGCTGCCTTTTTTCGCGATGCAGTAAGCTCCTCGGCAAGCCGCAAAAGCTGCGGATAAATTTTAGCGGCCTCTGCGTTCAATTCCGATAGACGCTCGTCGGAAAGCTCGATCTGCGCAAGCGCTGCACGCGCCTGCTCCCCGCTTTTGATAACGATCTCCTCTGTACCGCCGTATTTATGTTTGAGGCGGCGGATTAAATCAATCCGGTTCTCAATTTGCTCCAGTTGCGCAGGATCAAACTGCATTTCTTCAAGCAGGGAGTCCAGTACGTCTTTTACGCTGTCAAGCTCCGCAGAAGCAGCATCCAGACGGTCGAAAAGCTCGCCCGCGCGCGGCGAATACTCCGCCGCATAGCCGCAGTACTGCGCCGCGCTTTGTGTAAGCGAAAGCGCACCGCCCTCGCTCTCTTCTCCTTCTAAAAGCTGGTAGGCCCGCTGTAAGGCCTCCGCAATTTTCGCCGCATTGCTAGCTGCGCCTCCTCGTCCGGCAAAAGCGCGGCGTCTTCAATTTCCTGCGCCTGCTCACCCAGCTCTGCAATCCGACGCGCCTTCTCCTGCCCGTCCACAGTAAGTCTTCGGATCTCACGCTTTAGCGACAATACTTTTCTATAGCACGCCTCATATCGAACAAGCAGATCCGCATGATCACCATAGCTGTCCAATATCGGCAAATGACGTTCCGGCGCCAGCAGCACCTGATTTTCATGCTGTCCATGGATATTGATGAGCAAATCCCCAACTTCACGCAGAAAAGCCGCCGTTACCGGACGTCCCATCATGCGGGCGGCGCTTTTTCCGTCTGCAAAAATTTCACGCGAGACAATCAGCGCTCCATCTTCAGTTTCCATACCCGCCTGTGTAATTTTTTGCAGGACAGCATCCGGAAGCGCTGTAAAACGCGCGGAAATAAACGCCTTATCCGTACCGTGACGAACCATTTCGCGCGAAGCGCGCCGCCCTAAAACAGCTCCCACCGCATCGATCACAATCGATTTGCCGGCGCCGGTTTCGCCAGTGAACACGTTCAAGCCTGTATTCAGCCGGATCGACGTTTTCTCGATAACCGCAAGGTTTTCAATAAACAGTTCCGCCAGCATATTCTGTTACCTTCCTATCATATCCATGATTCTCTGCACAAGCTGAGACGCCTGTTCGGCGTCTCTCATCAGAATAAAAACCGTATCGTCCCCGGCAAGCGTGCCAACCACGCCTTCAAATTCCATTTTATCAATCGCGGCGCAAGCGGCATTCCCCATGCCGGTATGGCACTTTACAGCCACGATATTCTGTCCGCAATCGACGGAAACGACGGTTTCCGCAAAAATCGCCCGATATTTCACTGCCCGCGGACTTGCGTCCTGCGCCTTTTGGGCATAGCAGTACGTTCCGTCCGGCGCAAGATTTTTGATTAAGTCCAGGCTTTTGATGTCGCGCGAAACAGTGGCCTGCGTTACGGAAAAGCCGTATTCCTTTAACTTTTCCTGCAACCCCTCCTGCGTACAAATTCTGTTTTCCGCGATAAGTTTCAGAATGGTCTCCTGCCGTTTTGTTTTCATAGCACGCCTCCGGATTTATATTTTAAACTTTCTTCGAAGAGTCTCATAAAAACCGCCCTCATTCAATGAGAGCAGACGCAGACGCTTTTCACTTCTGCGCACCTCGACATAATCTCCTGCATTGAGCCTTGCGCCCTGATCGCCGTCCACCGTGAGATAGACAGAACATCTGCTCTGCGGGGAGGGCTGTACAAACAACACCTTTTCCGCAGAAAACAGCACCGGTCTTGCATAAAGCGAATGCGGGCATATCGCCGTAACGCCGATACAGTCCACCGACGGCTCAATCACCGGTCCGCCCGCACTCAGCGCATACGCTGTCGAGCCGGTGGGCGTTGAGAGAATAATGCCATCCGCACGGAATGCAATCGGCTCGGCCTCCCCGCTGGAAAGATCCACATCGATCATGCGGGAAAGCCCTCCGTTTGAAACGACGATGTCGTTCAACGCAAGATAACGGCTCGACGCGCCGCCCGCATGATGGACGCAGTCCAGCATCATGCGCGTATCCGTCCGATACTCTCCGGTTACCAGCCGAGAAAGCGCGTCAAGCTGATCCGCTTCAATTCCAGTCATAAAACCGAGCCGGCCCGCATTGACGCCGAGCATCGGCTTGTCGTACCGCACAGCGGCTTTGGAGCAGTGCAGCATGGTTCCATCCCCGCCGATCGCAATCAGCATGTCGCAGCGAAGAAGCCCCTCCTCCGCTGATACAAACGATACGTCGCCGGAATTTACAAGCGCAGAAAACTGCGGCTCAATCAAAACCGAAACGCCGCAGGCCGCCAAAATGGAAGCTGACGTTTTCGTACAATACGGCGCATGTTCCTTGTCAAGATTCGGCATCAAAAACGCCTGCATCGAGTCACCGTCCTTCGTTGCTTAATTCCTCGTGCGAACGGCGAACCATCTCTTCCACTTCTGCAAATGGAATCGAAGGATCGTCCTGCTTCGTAATATAATACAGATACTCAATATTGCCCTGCGGGCCCTTGATCGGTGAAAAGGTTGCTCCTAAAAGCGACATCGGTAAGGCACTTAAAAAATCGTAAATTTTCTTGCACACCTCGATATGCGTAGACAGCTCGCGCACCACGCCTTTTTTTCCGACCTTGCCTTTTCCAGCCTCAAACTGGGGCTTTACCAGTAAAAGCGCCGTACCCGCTGCCGAAAGCAGATCATATAAAACTGGCAAGACCAGTGTTAAGGAGATAAACGATACATCGACAGAGGCAAAGTCCAACTCCTCCGGTACCTGTTCATGCGTGACGTAACGGATGTTTGTCCGCTCCATATTGACAACGCGCGGATCCGTCCGCAGGCTCCATGCAAGCTGACCATAGCCAACGTCTACGGCATAAACCTTTTGCGCGCCGTTTTGCAGCATACAATCGGTGAATCCGCCAGTTGACGCACCAATATCCATACAGACCCGTCCGTCGAGCTTTAAGCCATACATTTCCATTGCTTTTTCAATCTTTAAGCCCCCGCGGCTTACATATTTTGTTTGTGCGCTGACTTTTAGCCGAATTAGCGCATCCACAGCAACGGAAGCCCCCGCTTTATCGCAGCGTTCCTCATCTACCAGAACATCTCCCGACATAATCATGGCGCGGGCCTTTTCGCGGCTTGGAGCAAGTCCGCGCTCACACAGCAGCACATCGAGGCGTTTTTTTTCACTCATTCAAGATGTTCCTCCTGATTTAAGATGTCGCGGATTGCCGCAGCGTTTAGTCTAAGTCCAGCCAGCAGGGACGGCACATCGCCATGCCCTACAAACCGGCCGCGAATTGCCAGCACACGATAACTTCCTTTAAATCCGTTTTCCATGAGAAGACTTCCCATCTGCTGTCCGATGCCGCCGGTGTATATTCCCTCTTCTGCGAAAACAATATGGCGATAACGCATCAAAAGCGGCAGAACAGCCGGACTGATCGGCGTAATCCTGGTAAGCTTTAAAAGAGATACCGAACATTTCGCTTCGTCTGCTGCTTTGGCACACTCTGTAAACAGCCTGCCATAAGAGACGAGCAGCATTTCTCCGCCGCGGTCCTCGTAGGAAAAATCAACTGCTATAGGAAGATGATGACCTTTTTTGTCGCAGCCGCGCGGATAGCGCACCGCGACAAGGCCGGACTCATCAAACAGCGCCTTCTCCAGACACAGCCGCAGCTCATCATAGCCTTCCGGCGAATAGACGGTTATCCGCGGAACCTGTGAGAGAAACGCCGCGTCAAATATCCCCTGATGCGTTTCCCCGTCCTCGCCGACCAAACCTGCACGATCTATACAAAGCACAGCATGACGCCCGTCAATCGCAAGATCATGCAGAATCTGGTCATAGCCGCGCTGCAAAAAGCTTGAATATACACAGAACACCGGAATCATCCCGCGGGAGGCAAGCCCTCCGGCAAAGGTCACAGCATGCTCCTCCGCGATCCCCACGTCAAAAAAGCGTTCCCGATGCGCAGCGGCAAAGGTCTGTAAACCCGTACCGTACTTCATAGCCGCCGTAATCGCACAAATTCGCGGATCACGATCCGCAAAACCGCACAGTGCGGCGCCCATCTCATCCGAGTAGCTTGACAAGGAAGCCGCAGGGGCAGCAGGAGAAACCGCGTGATAAGCGCCCGGGTTTTCCTCTGCCTCACGATACCCCTTTCCCTTAATGGTTTCCACCTGCACAAGCACCGGTGCAGAAAGCTCCTTTGCATGAAGGAGTGCGCGCGTTACTTCTCTCAAGTCATGCCCGTCAATCGGGCCGATGTACTGAAATCCCATGTCCTCAAAAAAGGTAGAAGGATACAGCATGCTCTTTAGCATGGACTTGCTCCGCTTGAGCCAGCCGCGCAGCGGTTTTCCCACAACCGGCGTATGACGCAGCACCGCATCCACATTATGCTTCATTCGCAGATATCCCGGTTTAGAGCGAAGGACCGCCAGGTATTTTGCAAATGCGCCCACATTTTTTGAAATGGACATATCGTTATGGTTTAAGACAATAATAAGCCGCGTTTTGCTTCGTCCCGCATTGTTCAGCGCCTCATAAGCCTCTCCGCCGGTTAGCGCGCCGTCTCCGATTACGGCAACGGTATAATCCGGACTCTTTTGCAGCAAAGCAGCTTCCGCAATACCAAGCGCCGCTGAAATCGAATTGGAGGCGTGCCCCGCAATGAACGCGTCATACGGGCTTTCCGCCGGACGCGGAAAGCCGGAGATTCCACCGATTTTCCGTAAACGCGCAAAGCCATCCTTCCGGCCGGTCAGAAGCTTATGCGTATAGGACTGATGCCCTACGTCAAAAACAATTTTATCGTCCGGCAGCGAAAAAACCCGATGCAGCGCAACCGTAAGCTCTACCACACCCAAATTTGAGGCAAGATGGCCGCCGGTTCTGCTTACTGAATCAATTAAAAAATTCCGAACCTCCTGACAAAGCTTCGGAAGCTCTTCCTCCTGCAACGCCCGCACATCCGCAGGCGCATGTATGGAATCAAGAAGCGAATATTGTTTCATTTTGTCAGACTCCCCGATTACATCGGCACAACCAGTGCGATGAGGATACCTAAAAGCGCGCCGCCCAGCACTTCAAACGGCGTATGCCCCAGAAATTCTTTCAGTTCCTGATTGCTTTTCGGCTTATAGCTGATTCCCGTCGCGCCGCGGCGCACCATCATATTGATTACCTTTGCATGCTCTCCGGCGGCACGGCGCACTCCCATCGCATCATACATGACGATTGCCGCCAGCAAAAAAGAAATGGCAAAAAGCGGAGAGGCAAATCCCACGCTTTTGGAAATGGCAATCGTCATGGCGCAAACGGAGGCGGAGTGCGCGCTCGGCATACCGCCCGCACCCACCATACGCTCCATCCGAAGCTGTCTCGTTTTAATCAAGTGCAGTATCGTTTTAAGCGCCTGTGCGCAGAACCACGCAAGAAGCGAAACATTCAGTACATAGTTTGAAAGCAAAGCTCTGATGGTACTCATATCAATCCTCCGACGGTTATTTTCTGCGAAAAAGCAATTCCTCGGTGAATTCCTGTAAAAAGCCGCTGTCCGGCAGCTTTTTCAGCGCCGCAAGCGCGCGGTTCGTGTATTCCTGCGCAAGCGCCTGCGCCCCGTCCAAAGTAAGCAGGGAAACAAAGGTGTTTTTCCCGCTTGCCGCGTCGCTGCCAATCGGCTTGCCAAGCTCCTTTTCCTCTCCTGTTACATCCAGAATATCGTCCACAATCTGAAAAGCAATGCCCAGATTGTACGCATACTCCCCCGCTGTAGAAATATCGTTTTCATTCGCGCCTGCGACAATGGCTCCCATGCGGCAGGCCGCCTCCAAAAGCGCGGAGGTTTTGAGCGCATCGGTTTGCGTCAGGATTTCAGCCGTAACACTTCGGTTCTCGTTCGCAAGATCCATTACCTGACCGCCGATCATGCCGTCCATACCCGCTTTGAATGCAAGCTCGCGGCAGGCGCGCAGGCAGCGTGCGGCGTCCGCACCCGTCTGCTCAGGCGACTGTGCAACGGTAAAAAACGCCAGGGTTAAAAGGCCGTCGCCCGCCAAAAGCGCTGTCGCCTCGCCAAATTGCCTGTGACAGGACGGAATACCGCGGCGGTAATCATCATTATCCATACATGGCAGATCGTCATGGATCAAGCTGTAGGTGTGCACCATCTCCACTGCGCAGGCAAGCGGAAGCGCCTGCTGGTACGAGCCGCCGAAGAGCTCCGCAAATACCGTGCATAACAGCGGACGAATCCGCTTTCC
>UQQY01000110.1 GCA_900543295.1 uncultured Oscillospiraceae bacterium
GTATCGCTTCCGTAGCGCTTGCAGGCAGTATGCTGCTGATAAACGGCACACTTTCCTTGATTACCTTCTTTATGTTCCTGCTTGTGGTATCGAGGCTTTATGAGCCTATGTCCTTTGCATTGCAGAATTTAGCGGCGATGAATTCTCTGCAAATCAATATCGACCGTATGAATGAAATTGAAAATTTCAAAGAACAGGACGGCAAAAAGGAATTTTGTCCGAACAGCTATGATATTGCGTTTGAAAATGTGGGCTTCGCCTACAACAGCGGGGAAACGGTGCTTCAGAATGTATCCTTTACGGCAAAGCAAGGCGAGGTAACGGCGCTTGTCGGTCCGTCGGGCGGCGGCAAATCCACTGCGGCGAAATTGGCGGCAAGATTCTGGGATGCGGACAAAGGCAAAATCACCGTTGGCGGTGTAGATGTATCCTCAGTTGATCCCGAACAGCTTTTGACCGCCTTCTCCATTGTATTCCAGGACGTAACACTCTTTAACAATACCGTTATGGAAAATATCCGAATCGGCAGAAAAGACGCCACAGACGAGGAAGTCATAGAAGCGGCGAAAATGGCCAACTGCGAGGAATTTGTAGAAAAACTTTCCGATAAATGGAACAGCAATATCGGCGAAAACGGCAGCTCCCTTTCGGGCGGTGAACGGCAGAGAATTTCTATTGCAAGGGCATTTTTGAAAGACGCTCCCATTATTCTGCTAGACGAAGCGACGGCTTCTCTTGACGTAGAAAACGAGACGGTGATTCAGTCGGCGCTTTCCCGTCTGATAAAGAACAAAACCGTTCTTTTGATTGCCCACAGAATGCGTACCGTTGCCGGTGCAAACAAGATTGTTGTTCTCTCAAACGGCACGGTATCCGAGCAGGGTCAGCCTGACGAGCTGTTTAAGCAAAACGGACTTTATACCCGTATGGTTAAGCTGCAAACGGAAAGCCAAAACTGGTTCATCGAATGAGAGAAACATACAGAACAGAGCCGGATTAAAAGTAACCGGTTCTGTTCTTTTTATTTAAACTTCTTTGCAGATTTATCGAAATATCTTGACAACCAGATTTTTTCTGTGCTATACTATGACGTCAAGTTAGTTACTGCTAACCAATCGCGGTGTTTTTATTTTTACAGATTGGTTAGCTATTGCTAACTTGTGATGTTTTTAGGAGGCAATTCGGTATGATCGATAATAAAGAATTCTGGAACAGATGGGCGAAGCGGTATGACACCGCAATGTCGAACGGCCGTAAAACCTATGAGAACTTGATCGGCAGAATGAAAAAGGTGCTGACGCGGAACATGACCGTACTGGAGCTTGCTTGCGGGACGGGACTTTTATCTGTACAGCTTGCCGGAAGCGTAAAAATGCTGGAGGCGACGGACTTTTCCGAAGAAATGATCCGTCAGGCAAAAACGAAAATGCACTCTTCCCGCCTGCATTTTTCCGTACAGGACGCAACCCGGCTTCCCTATGCACTGGAAACCTTTGACGCAGTCGTTATTTCAAACGCTCTGCATATTATGCCTGATCCGGAAAAAGCACTGTCGGAAATCAGACGGGTTTTAAAACCGGACGGAATCCTGATTGCCCCCACTTTTACGGCGGCGGACAGGTTGCTCGGAAGATTTAAGATACGGATGATGGAGCTTTCCGGTTTTAAAGTGTTTCATAAATGGACGCCGGAGGAATACATAAAATTTTTAGAAAATCACGGTTTTACCGTAACCGACAGCGAAATCTACGGCGGCGGACTGACCTTAACCTATGCCGAAGCTAAGATAAAGGAGTAAACCATATGTTAAAAATTACACTCAAAATCGACGGAATGATGTGCGGAATGTGCGAGAGCCACATTAACGACACGCTACGAAAAAACTTTGCGGTGAAAAGGGTTACCTCTTCCCACAGCAAAGGAAAAACAGAGATTATAACGGAAAATCCCATACCGGAAGAAGCCTTGCGAAAAGCAATCGGCGAGACAGGCTATACGCTTGTCAGTATGCAGACCGAAGTCTATGAGAAAAAAGGCTTTTCGTTCTTCCATAAATAAGAAAGAAGGTTCTATCATGTCAGAACAAGAAAAGAGTTTTTTAGAGATTGTAGATTTGAAAAAGTCGTTCGGCAGCGGAGATACCAAACAGGACGTCCTGCGCGGGATGAACTTTTCCGTTGCAAAGGGAGAGTTCTGCGTGCTGCTCGGCCCTTCGGGGTCGGGAAAATCCACTCTGCTGAATATTATCGGCGGCATTGACAGCGCGGATTCCGGCTATATCTCCATAAACGGAGATAAGCTTAAAGATTTGGGAGAAAAACGGCTGACGCAGTACCGCCGCCGTCATCTCGGCTATGTGTTTCAGCAGTACAATTTAATCGGAAATCTCAATGTGAAGGAAAATATCGAGGTGGGTGCATATCTGTCGGATAATCCGCTCGATATCGACGATCTGTTACATACGCTCGGTCTTTATGAGCATCGGCATAAACTGCCGAATCAGCTTTCCGGCGGTCAGCAGCAGCGTGTTTCCATTGGCAGGGCAATCGTAAAAAATCCCGATATTCTTTTATGCGACGAGCCTACTGGGGCGCTGGACTATACCACCTCAAAAGAGATTTTAAAGCTGATTGAAGAGATTAACCGAAAATACAAAAATACGGTCATTATGGTCACGCACAATGAAGCGATCAAAGGCATGGCGGATCATGTAATCAAGCTGAGAGACGGTATGGTTCGCAAAAATGAAGTCAATCCGAATAGAATATCGGCATCGGAACTTGAGTGGTAAGGAGCACGGCGGACATGAAAAAACAAAAAATCAAAAATCCGCTTCACCGGCGCATACCGCGGGAGCTCCTCGGCGATTGGAAAAAATATCTTGTTGTCAGTCTGTTTCTGATCCTGACCATCGGATTTGTATCGGGTATGTATGTTGCCAATGAGAGCATGATGACTGCGGCAAACAAGGGTGTTACCGAATACAAGTTAGAGGACGGGCATTTTGAACTGGAAAACAAGGCGGATGCTGAACTCCTTGAAGCGATAGCTTGCGGGGATAAAGCAGATGTAAAAGCATATTATCTTGACAGAGCAAAGACTGAGCTTGACGAAAAATTCGAGGATGAATTTAAGGCTGAATTTACAAAAGAATTCGACGCTGCATTTGCGGAGGAATTTGAAGCTTCGTTTGAAGAACAAATTAAAAATATGCTGTTGGTGCAAGGCTTGGACGAAACCGCGGCCTCCGCTATGTTGCCTTCTGCTTTACAACAGGCAAAGAAAAGCGGCGAATATCAGGCCGCCTGCGATTCCGCCTATAAAGATGCGTTTGCATCCGCTTATGATAAAGCATACAAAAAAGCCTATGCTGAGGCTTGGGACGAAATCGTTGCCGAAGTCGATGAGGAATATGCGGACGCTGAAGAAAAATATGAATTGAACGATCCTGATTTTGAACCTGTTCCGGTAACGGTATATGAGAATTTCTACCGCAATGAGGATGAAGACAATAATAATGACGGCACAATGGACGGTACTGTTCGGGTTTATGCCAAAACAGAAGGTATCAATTTAGCCTGCGTTCTGGACGGCAGGCTTCCCGAAAGGTCAAATGAGATCGCAATCGACCGCATGCACGCAGACAATGTGGGAGTTCAGGTCGGCGATACAATTACCCTCGGCAAAAAAGAGTGGAATGTTGTGGGACTGATTGCTTATGTAAATTATTCCACGCTCCACGAAAAAAACACTGACTTTATGTTCGACGCTTTGAAATTCAATGTGGCAATGGTGACGGAGGACGGCTTTGCAGAACTTCAAAAGCCCGTCCACTATGCCTACGCATGGCAGTATAATCATACGCCGGCGGATGAAAAGGAAGAAAAGAAGCTTTCGGACGATTTTATGAAAGCGCTGCTGACACAAACGGTTGTCAAAGAAAATGAGATTGAAGATTATCTCCCTGCCTATGCCAATCAGGCGATTCATTTCGCAACGGATGATATGGGTTCGGATGAAGCAATGGGCGGCGTGCTGCTGGATATTCTCATCGTAATCATCGCCTTTATCTTCGCTGTGACCATCAGCAACACGATCACGAAAGAGTCGAAAACGATCGGGACGCTCAGAGCATCGGGATATACCCGTGGGGAGCTTGCCCAGCATTATCTTGCGATGCCCGTCATCGTTACGCTGTTTGCGGCGGCAGTCGGGAATTTGCTGGGATATACGGTGTTCAAAAATGTGGTTGTTTCCATGTATTACAACAGCTACAGCCTTCCTGCCTATGAAACGACTTGGAATCCGACAGCATTTTTGAAGACTACGGTCATTCCGCTTTTGCTCATGTTTATTGTAAATCTTGCGGTTATCTTTAGAAAGATGAGGCACACACCGCTCCAGTTTCTGCGGCAGGATTTGAAAAAGAATCAGCGAAAAAAGGCAGTCCGACTGCCGAACTTCAAATTTTTCAGCCGTTTTCGTCTGCGTATTATTTTTCAGAATATGCCGAACTACCTGATTTTGTTTTTCGGTATCTTCTTTGTTTGCGTGATGCTTTCCATGGCAATCGGAATGCCTGATACACTGGACTATTACAAGGACAATGCAAACGATATGATGTTTGCAGACTATCAGTATGTGCTGAAATCCTATGAAGATGAGGACAAAAACATCATTACGACCGAGACGGAAAACGCGGAAATTTTCGGGATGAAATCGCTGCAAAAGAAAAGCGAAGCGTTTGCCGAGGATATTTCCGTATATGGAGTTGCAGACGACAGCAACTATGTAAAATTTGACGGTTTAGAGGCTTTAGGAGAAAATGAAGTCTATATTTCAAACTCCTTTGCGGAAAAATACGGCATATCCGCAGGCGATACTGTTTTCCTTGAGGAAAAGTATGAAAACAAAAAATATGACTTTAAGGTCGCAGGATTTTATGATAAATCCTTGAGTATTTCCGTATTTATGCCGATAAAACAGTTCCGCACAGCTTTTGACTTAAAGGAGGATGAATTTACCGGATATTTGTCCGATACGGAAATCACGGACATTTCAGAGGATAATATAGCGTCGGTGATTACCGAACGGGATATTACCAAAATGTGCGACCAGCTTGACCATTCCATGGGCTCCTATATGCAGTATTTTCAGGTGCTTTGTATCCTGCTGTCAGCGGTGCTGATTTACCTGCTCACCAAGATTATCATCGAGAAAAACGAAAACGCCATTTCCATGACCAAAATTCTCGGCTATGAAAACGGTGAGATAGCAAGGCTGTATCTGCTCTCAACCACGATTGTTTTTGTGCTGGCAGATGTGCTTGGCGTTTTTCTTGGTTCGCTTGTCATGGGTGAGGCTTGGAAAATGATTATGGCAGACTACAGCGGCTGGTTTACCTTTATGATGAATCCGTGGGGATATGGGAAGATGTTCCTGTTTGTGCTAATCGGGTATCTGATCGTTTTGGGCTTTGATTTCAGAAGAATTAAAAAAATTCCGCTGGATAAAGCCCTGAAAAACGCAGAGTGATGCCTGATGCACCGGAAAAGTCAAAATCGATAATACTCGCTGAGCTGCACCTGCCGTTCGTATTTTAGAATTGCATCTGTGCGGCGATGCAGCTCGTCTGCTGTATGAATAGTTTCGTTATGCGCATGAAGCTTTACTTGCATGCTGACCGGCAAGGAGAGAAAATAACGGCGAGAGCTGCTGCTTTCGCGAATTAACCGGTTTAAATTCTCATATCTCAATACAATCACCTCTGTGGATAGTGTTTGAGATATGAAAAAAAGTATGCAGAAAGATTGTTTTTGAAGAGGTGAACTTATGACAATGGAAGCGTTTTACGGAGTATTGATACCGTTTACCATCTTCTGCGTGCGGATCCCGTCCGAGTCATACTGAAACTGCATGGACGTCGTCCCGTCCGACATGTTCGCAAGCTGTCTGTAAGCAAGCTTTGCTGTATCGATCTAATCAAGATAAAACAAATTTTATTGATCTTGATTTGTTTATCCTTTCTTCCATATCAAAACTTATTTTTCATTTTATTTTCTAAATATTATCACAGCTTTTTCACTTTGTAAAAAATAATTTGACAAATTATATCATGATACAGATGATATTTTAGTAAGATTGCTCTCCCCTTCATCATTTCTCTGCCGCAGATTCGGTTCCTCAAGCCAGAAAAGGCCCTTAAATTCCTTATCTAAAGAATTTAGGGGTCTTTTCGTATTTTCGATCGCTGAACCAATCTTCGTATCAACGCATATAGTGAGTTATTATCGAGTAAAAAAGAAGGAGCCGTCTGCTATGGATAGATCTCAGGATTACGTTATTGATTCTTTGGAGCAGCATCTGTTTTTTGCGCGCATCATGAAAGAACACGCATTCTTTTTGAAGGTTGGTTTCTTGCCGCCAAATGCAGACCTTGCCCAAAAGAGCGAACGCCTCATGAGAAAATTTGAAGAACTTCTTTCACGCACAATAGCGTTAAGTAACTGCGTCGTTCGCTCTTGTGTGCTGGATTCCGGAGAAATGTTCACGGAATTTACTGATTGTGCCGAACGTAAAACGCAGTGTCTCACCGGCACGTTTATAAACCGCAGTTTGACTAACAATACAATGCAGCTAAAAGGTTGCAGCAATGCGGATTTGCATGTTTCACAGGCGCTTATGCATCAGGTGCGGCAGTTAAACCGGGACGGACTGCAACTGGTAGACCGTATCATAGATTTTAAAGAGCAAATTCTGCACGGTGTCCATTCGTGTAATCTATTTACATCGAATTATTCGCTGCTTATTGAGCATATTCTGCGTGAAGCTCGCCTTTATCGTGAACATCTGATGCGGCTGGAAGGTTTGAGCAATTGCAGCCATCAGGATCTCCGTGACAGCGAGCTGTTTTGGAACCAAATTATGATGGAGCATGCTTTGTTTATTCGCGGACTGCTCGATCCCAGTGAGGATACGCTGATTGATACGGCTGATGATTTCGCTGAAGATTACAGACGCCTGCTCAAAGTCTCTGATGCAGCCAATAACAGGACGATGTGCGGCGGAAACTCACTTGCGCTGACCCAAAAATTCCGTGATTTCAAACGTGCAGGCGTTGAAGGAATCGAGAAGTGTGAAATTCGTTCCATCATTCTCCCGCTGCTTGCCGACCATGTTCTGCGGGAAGCAAATCATTATATCCGCTTGCTGGAAAATTAAGCTCCGTGGAATATAGGTTCCAAAATCCTATCACTTTACTTTGTAAAACATGCCGAAAAATCTGAAAACACCTGTTTAAATCTGAACTTCTGTAGTTTGATCGGTAAGCAGGTGTTTTCTTTTTTTTTCGTTAAGCTGATTTCATTTTTTGACATCAAGGATATAGCCGAATCAAATTGCTGTGAAAGATATATTGAGTATAAAATAATTTTATTTTTAGCGAGGTATACACCATAGTCAGCTTAAAGGCATAAGATAAATTATACGGCGCCGATATTGCGTCACATGCCGTGTAATTTAAATAAGGGGAGAAAGCAAATGAAAGGAGATAATCAAATAATAGAATTATCTGATTATTCGAATACCGGACAAGTCCGAGTCTATGATATTGAGGCAATTTCGTTGCCGATCGTTTACAACAAGTATGGGGATCACGATCCTAACGGACTTATATATGTGCTCAAACAGGATTCAGAACGGATTCAGCGAAAAGCAAAGGAATTGTTTGACCAGCCGATTCCGCAGCCTTATGAAGAAGTCCGGCCTCTTGTCATTCGGGCAAATG
>UQQY01000111.1 GCA_900543295.1 uncultured Oscillospiraceae bacterium
TGACCGTCCTCCAGAAAATAACCGTCCATCAGGGTAATAAAGTTTCTCACCTGATCTTCTCGTTCTCTGCCGAGCGCGCCCGGCACGATGGAGAAGGTATAGGAAATGCCGTCCTCCGAAAACTCATACGGAAGCTTTGCAACGGATTTCATCGAGGCAACGCAGCCGTTTTCATCCCTGCCGTGCATGGGATTGGCGCCAGGGGCAAACGGTTCGCCTGCCTTGCGTCCGTCCGGTGTGGAGCCGGTCTTCTTGCCGTATACCACGTTTGAGGTGATGGTGAGAATCGACATGGTCGGCACGCTTTCACGGTAGGTGCGGTTTTTCTTCAGCTTCTTCATAAACATTTCGACAACGCCGGTTGCAAGCTCGTCCGCGCGCGCGTCGTTGTTGCCGTATTTCGGAAAATCGCCTTCAATCGCAAAATCGACGATCAGGCCGTCTTCGTTCCGGACCGGCGTGACCTTCGCATATTTAATCGCAGAAAGACTGTCCGCTACAACCGAAAGTCCTGCCATGCCGCACGCGCAGGTGCGCAGAATATCTTCATCGTGCAGCGCCATCTGCAATTTTTCATAGCAGTATTTGTCGTGCATGTAGTGAATGATATTCAGCGTGTTGATATAAAGCCGCGCCAGCCAGTCGCAGACCAGATCAAAGCGCTTGACCACCTCGTCATAGTCAAGCGCGCCGTCGCCAATCGGCGCGATCATCGGGCCAACCTGATCGCCGGACTTCTCGTCGCGGCCGCCGTTTAGCGCATACAGCAACGCCTTTGCAAGATTTGCGCGCGCGCCGAAGAACTGCATCTGCTTACCGATACGCATCGCGGAAACACAGCAGGCAATGCCGTAATCGTCGCCGAATTTCGGACGCATCAGCTCGTCGTTTTCATATTGGATGGAAGACGTCTCGATTGAAATTTTCGCCGCGAACTTCTTAAAATTCATTGGCAGGCGGTCGCTCCACAACACTGTAAGATTCGGCTCCGGCGCAGGCCCCAAATTTTGCAGGGTGTGCAGAAAGCGGAACGTCATCTTTGTCACCATAGTGCGGCCGTCCGTCGCCATGCCGCCCAGAGATTCCGTCACCCATGTCGGGTCGCCGGAGAACAGCTCGTCATATGCGGGCGTGCGCAAAAAGCGCACCATGCGCAGCTTCATAATAAAATGATCGACAAACTCCTGAATCTCCTCTTCCGTATACACGCCGTTCATCAGGTCGCGCTGCGCATAGCAGTCAAGGAAGGTCGAGACACGCCCTAAAGACATGGCCGCGCCGTTTTGTTCCTTCACCGCGCCCAAGTATGCAAAGTAGAGCCACTGAATCGCTTCCTTTGTATCCTGCGCGGGACGCGCAATGTCAAAGCCATATTTTTCCGCCATAACCTTCAGCTCTTCCAGCGCGCGCACCTGCTCGGAAACCTCTTCGCGCAGGCGGATCGCCGGAGAATCCATAATATCGAACACAAGCTCCGCGGACAGCGCCTTTTTCTTTTCCATAATCAGGCGGTCAACGCCATAGAGCGCCACGCGCCGGTAATCGCCGATAATGCGGCCGCGTCCATATGCATCCGGCAGCCCCGTGATGATACCGGCATGACGCGCTTTTTTCATCTCGTCGGTATATGCGTCAAAAACACCATCGTTGTGCGTTTTACGGTGCTTAAAAACACGATCCATTTTAGGATCGGTCTCTCTGCCGTACGCTTTCAGCGAGTTTTTCACCATGCGGTAACCGCCGAACGGCATCACCGCACGCTTTAGTGGCGCGTCCGTCTGCAAGCCGACAATGGTTTCAAGCTCCTTGTCGATATAGCCCGCCTCATGCGAAGAAACAGTGGAGATCGTCTTTTCGTCAATATCATATACACCGCCGCGCGCCCGTTCCTCCTTCATCAGTTCGCTCACCTTGTCCCAAAGCGCCTTGGTACGCTGGGTCGGCGGGGTCAAAAACGACTCGTCGCCCTCATACGGCGAATAGTTTTTCATGATAAAATCACGCACATCAATACTGTCGCACCATTTGGAAGCAACAAAAACCATGCTCGTTCCTCCTGCAAAAACATTCCATATTTCTTTTTGAAGCATCTGCCGGCAATTTTTCGTTAAGCTCCGCTGTCAGAAGCTTTTTGGCAGTTTGCTTTCCGCTTGTCTTATATGATAGCATGACAGGCACAGGAATTCAAATCGCGGGATTACCGAAAATGGCATACGCTTTGTGCGCAATTCTGTATGAGTGCAACAAATCGACAGAAACCGCAAACCACAATATCTTGTGTCTGCTTTACCAAATCACCACAAGAACTCGTGCTGTATCCAATCATCGCGACCGTTTTTCTTCTCTTATGCGACCGATTGAACGCTTTTGTATCGCTCGCCTCAGCCGGACGGGCGGAAGTTCTCCGCGTCCGCAGCGCTTTTCCATATGAAAGCCGCCGCATGGGAGCAACCCATACGGCGGTCAATCGTTTTCCTTTTTATCAATAGCCGGTTTCCGCGTAACGTTCTTTCATGCGGCGGTTATATTCCGGACCGTCCGCAAAGTTTTCGCTCTTTAAAATGGACGGCGTAATACCATGCTCCTGCATCAGGCTTTCAACCGCCTGTGCGCAGACGCTCCACAGTGCGACGGCTGCCGAAATGCCGGAAGCGGCTGCAAAACGCACATCCACACCTTCAATCTCAAGCATTGCTTCCGCCGCGGGCGCGCAGTTGTCAATGACAAAATCTGCGCATTCAAACAGGCGCTTGCCGCTTTTGTGCAGGCTTTCGACCGACTTTGAATATTCGACCGAGGTGAGCGCGACAACGGTAAGGCCGAATTTTTTCGCCTCAATGGCAAGATCGATGACGTTCTGGCTTTTGCCCGAAACCGAACCGATGATTATCATATCGCCGGGCAGCGCGCCGGATTTTTTCAGCGCATAGGCGGAAAGCCCCGTCATGTCCTGGTCAACGCCGCTGCGGTCGCGCGGGCGCACGCTGTCGTCAACCGCCAGATCGTATTTAAACGCCTTCAAAAACAACACGCCGCCGCCGCGGTAAATCAGCTCGCTGTTGACAATATGGCCCGTGTCAAACACATGCACGGCGCCGCCCTTCGCAACGCAGTCCGCCATCGCCTTTCCCACAGCGGCGCAAACGTCGTGCTGTGTCGTGGTAACGGTCTGCACCTGCTGCAAAATACGCTCCTGATACCGATCAATCAAATTCATGTCTGATTCCTCCTAATCTTGATTCGCAATATAAAAATCTTTATATTTTTTCTGATAGCCCGCCCAATCCTTTTGTAACAGACGCTCGCCGTGCAGAAGCATACAGCGGAAAACGCCGCCGATCACCGGCTCAAACGCCGGGCGGCGCACAACCATTTCCGGATAGCAAAGCCTTATCTGTTCGGTAAAACTCTCCCGCATATCGCGGCAATGCCGGAATACGCTTCCAGTAAGGCACACGGGCGTATCCGGCGGCAGGCAGCGCGTGCGGATCATTTCAAGACATTCCTCGGCCATTTTAACGCCCGCCTCCCGCAGAATACGCACAGCTGTCGGATCACCCCTCTCTGCCGCCTTGCTCACCGCTTTGCAGTAGGAGCCGATCTGAAAAACAGGCGCTTTCTGCCGGTAATACACAGCATCGTAGAGATGCGCGCGGCTTTCGATGCCGTATTCCTCGCGCAGAACCGCATGAAGCAATCCCGGCTCCTCCAGCCTTTCAAAAACGCGCATCATATGGCGCAGCGCCTGCTGTCCGATCCAAACGCCGCTGCCGTCGTCCGAAAGCAGATAGCCCCAGCCGCCGATCACATCCTCCTCTATTCCGTTGCGCACATAGAACACATCGCTTCCGGTGCCGGAAAGCGCGCAGAGGCCGGTGTCAATCCCGCAGACCAGTACGCCGACGCTTCCTTCTCCGGCGGATAGAAAACGATTGCACCTCACATGCCGTCGAACCGCGCGCTCATACCGTCCGCCGTCCTGCGAGGCGAATAAAATCTCAATCTCCTCAATTGGCCGTCCCGCACGCTCGAGCATTTCGCAAAGACATTCCTCGATATGCCGGTCGGCCTCCGCCGCAGTATGCACCGTGCCGTTTACGCCTCCTGAGAGTCCGGACGACAAAACGGTATACGTTTCGTCGAACAGCACGCCCTGCAGTTTGGTGCCGCCGCCGTCAAATGCAATATAGTACTTCACGGCCGCCCTCAGTTATAAAAAATCTGGCCGCGGTGCTCTTCAAAAATGCGCTTGTTATGCTCGTCGCCGCCGTCTAAATTCGCGCTCAGGAACACGGGCGGAACCTCGCCGCTTTCCAGAATACGGCCGACAGCCTCAATCACAATCGCGTTGACAAGCGCCGCGCCGCAGGCGGTTGAGGTCGGGCCGATTTTCTCCGGAAGGCCGTCAAGCATAACGGCGGCGTCGCCGACTGCACCCTTATTGTCCAAAACAAAACCGCAGACCTCAAACAGCCGCTTTCCGGACGGATGGCGCGACGTAACGGCCGAAGAATACGCAACGTTCGTGATCGCCGCCGTCTGCACCCCGCGCGCCTCTGCCTCCATCGCCATTTCCACCGGCACGTTGTTCCGGCCGGAAACGGAATGGATCAAGAGAAAATCACCGTCCTTCAGACGGTTTTCTTCCACAAGGATTTTACCAAGCCCGTCGAGCCGCTCCAGCCGGCTCGTCATGGTAATCGGACGGGTGTTGAGCATAAAGCCCGGAAAGAAAATCGGGTTGATAACTGCAAGCCCGCCGGTACGGTAAAACACCTCCTCCGCTAAAATACCCGCATGAGAACACCCGAAAAGATAGACGCCTTTTTTCGCCCGCAGCGTATCGCAGATCGCCTGCGCGATGTTGCCGACTGTCTCCTTTTGTTCCTCCCACGCGGTACGAATCGTCTGCTGCACAATGTCGATATATCCGTCTGCGTACATAGCAAACTCTCCTTCTTCACCTTTTTCTTTAAAAATAGAATAAACGCTTGCACTTTGTTTTGCAATGATATATGATGTCAATAAATTGATCTTTTCTGCTAAGGCGGTATAACCATGCTTCACTTGATCCACTGGATTGTTGATTACATCCATCCGCAGGGCTTTCGTATCGACCGCCCCGCGGGAAACGATATGTACACCATTCTGCTTTTTAAAAAGCCGCTCACCATATGGCAAAACGGTGAACTGATCCAAACCGGCGAAAACGCCTGCATTGTCTTTACCCGCTGGTCCAGGCAGCTTTACTACCGTGAAAGCGGGCCTTATGCGCACGACGGCGTATTTTTTGAAGGGGAAGATCCGCAAAAGACGCTGGAAACGCTCGGCATTCCCCTTAACACAGTTTTCCATGTCCGCAGTCCGAAGGCCATTTCCTCCGTCATACAGGACATTTCCGCTGAAGCCGCGCTCAAACAGGAGCATTCGCCGGAAATCATCGACCTGCTTCTGCGCACTCTGTTTTTTCGTCTTGCCGATGAGATGTGCCGGGACGGAGACGAGAGCGGCGGCTATTTTCTGCAATTTCAACAGATCAGACGCAGCATTTTTAAGCAGCCCGCCGAGAACTGGCGTGCCGGTATGCTTGCAAAAGAGCTTCATATCAGCGTCTCGCGCTTTCACCATTTATACAAATTGTTTTTTAATTCTACGCTAATACAAGACGTAATAAGAAGCCGCACGGAGTATGCGCAGTATCTGCTGCGGAGCGGCGGCCAGGCAATTGGCGAAATCGCTCTGCTCTGCGGCTACAACAGCCCTGAGCACTTTATCCGGCAGTTTAAACAGCAGACCGGATTTACGCCCGGGCAGTACCGGCATGACGCCATACCTGCGCCGAATCCGGAACAGGGATGAATCCGTCCGTCAAACAGGCGCGCCCCAATCCAAAAGGATTGGGGCGCGCACTTTTATTTTTCCTCTTCCGGCTCAAAAAGAGTTTTCATTTCAAATTTTCCGTCTCGCTTATCTACCGCATAAACAGCGTCGCGGTTATATAAAAAGGATACCTTTTCATCTCCGACTGCAAAGTCATAATATAAAAGCTGTACGCCGGGCGAAATGCTTTTCACCGGATTCAGGTTTTCATCCAGAAGATTGATGCGCTCCTGTGCAAAAAACGCAGGATCCTCGTTCATGATGTACGCCATTCTTACATCCATGATGTTTTTTCCATCAAAACTGATATTCGACTGCATATTCTGCATCTGCTCTTCTGCGGTATAAAACAGTCTGTTTGTTCCGTCCGTCAGACTGTAGGCGTAAAAATTCGTTTTCCCCGGCGGAATCTCGCCGCTCATGATCCGGTCGTTTGTCATATGGTAAATTAGATTACCGTTATAAATCATATCCGCGTATGCATAAGTTCCCGACGGATCATCCTGCACCGTTAGAATGCTTGTCGTCTCTCTGGTTTTCAAATTGCACTGATACAGCGTTTCCGCATGATCCTCCGGAGAAAGCGCGCCGAAAATACAGCGGTCGCCGTAGAGGATACAGCCCCATGATAGATAGGAATCCGCCTCATACAAAAGCTCTGACTCCGGCTGCTCCATCCGGTCGAGCGGAAACCGTTCAAGACGCATTTTTCGATCTTCTTCAATGAGGCTGTACAGATATAAATAGCCGCGGTGCAGCATGTACTTGCGCGAATTCACTTCAAAATAACGCGGCATTTCAAATAGTTCCTTCCGCGTCCCGCTCTCCGGATCGAATTCATACAATGTCGTTCTAAACTCCGGGCCGCCGTGGATGTCCGCCACATAGAGCTTGCCGTCGTAATACTGAAAAAACGGGATATGCCAGCCGGAAAAATACGCGTTGCAGTCTTCCCCATGAATGCAGTCCGGCTTATTGCAGGCAATGGTGCTTTCGAGCGTCTCCCCATCCAGAAAATAGACGTGATCGTCTATAAAATAATAGTACCCCTCTTCACAGGGCGATATCACTGTACCAGAACTTCCGCTGAACCGCTCAGGAAAATCTGCGCCCTCTGTATAGGCGTCCGGCAGGTCTTCAAACTGATCCGGACTTCGGAAGGAGGGGGAGCAGCCGCCAAGCGGGAGCAAAAAAGCCAGCGCCAGACAGCAGGAGAGCGCCGCGCGCCAGAATCTATGCGTCAAAGGTCTGCACCTCCATTCTGGGATACAGGCGAACGGCGGTATCCCGCCGTTCGCCCTCCCGTAAAGTCAATCTTTACTTTAGCTTTGTAGACAGATGCGGAAGATACATGCTTGCGTAAGAGGCGTCGTGCCCGCCATAGCCTCCAAGTAAAGCTCCGGTATAGGACACGGGCGCCGACACTGATGTAGAGGCATTTGAAACTGGACTTCCAATTGAGTATGTAGTTTCCGCTGTTCCGCCAATCCGATAATCTACCATCGCCTGCGCCGTTAAACCGGCCGTCGTAGAAAATGTGGTTTTTGCCGTAACCGCCGAAGCGGAAGCGGAAACGGATCCGCCGAAGGTCTTTCCCCCGCTCGTATAGGTCACGCTGGGTTCCGTTCCTTTTTTATCAACCAACGCCGAAACAACGCCGGAGAATACCGCCGCGGTGCAGAACATCACCGCCATTGCCGCCAGCAGGCTGATAAACCGCTTGCTTTTTTTCATAATAGATTCCTCCTCTTTCTTTCACCTTCATTTGTTTGTTTTTTCTATAATCACTCGAAAAGAAAACATAGAAAAATTTTTCATAAATTTATTATATATTT
>UQQY01000112.1 GCA_900543295.1 uncultured Oscillospiraceae bacterium
TTCATTTCTGCCAACTATTATTTCCTCAGGAGCAGAGCCGCGGATGACATCCGTCACCTTAATCCGGAAGTAACGCACCTCCATGCTCAAATCCGGCGGCTGATGCGTGACATTCCCTTCCCCGTCCGTTACCGGATCAAATTTTGTCGTCACCGTTTGACTTGGAAGCTGTTCTGCTACCGTTCCGCGGATAACCAATGAACTCTGCTTATTCAGTACGTCAAAACGCATAGGAAAATATGTGATATTCCCTTGCAACTCCGGCAATACCGGATAATCATCCTGTGAAGAGGGCGGCACATCCGTACGGATCGCATCCGGATCCGGATAAAACGCACAAACGAGAACCGTCAGGACAAAAAGCAGAGTCAAGCCTGTGAAAAACATTTTTCGTTTCATTTATCATATTCTCCTTTTTATCCATAATAAGATTTCAAACAACTGTTATCATACGAGGTATAGCTTGTTGGGGATATCGATGAGATTCCTTTCATGACAGACGTATGACTGCTGCATGCACAATGCCACAGTCCCAAGGCATGACCAACCTCATGTATGAGCACAGAGGTCTGCATTGCATCGGATAACACCTTTCCATTCGTGTCGTAGATTTCACAGTCCAAAGGGTTAACCAGTATATTGGCGTAGCTGATTTCCCCATTTGATGCGGCGGAACCCGCATAGGTATATACTCGCACGCTTTGAGTGTCATACATCACCGTTAATGCGGCTACTCGATTATCCATGTTATAGTTTAACCAAGCTGTTCCTGAAGCTGAGGTAATATCGATATTCACGCCGCTCGATGCCTCGTTCATCAGTATTTTTGCTGTGCTGTTGTTTACTGCCGTCCGCATTGTAGTGAGATTATTTCGATATACAGAATCGCTTTTCAACCCGCTATAGCTAATCTTTAAATGTGCATATCCATTCGATTTCGGATACCATCTCAAGGGCTTTTGAAATTCATGCGCAGATACAGATATAGAAGTTCCAATAAATATTGTAATAGTAATCAGGATGCAAATCAATTTTTTTAAATTTTTCAAAAGAAGTCCTCCTTTTTCGTCCTTACTCTGCAAGCTGCATGACGTTCTCCACTGCGCCGATCATCAGCGGGATTTCGTTTTCGCTGACAACGACAAAGCAGAACGGGCGGTCTAAGGTTAAGCTATGCATGGCTCCGGAGGAGGAACCATAGGCCTGTGCACCGGCAGGAGTTTCTCCGTTTTCGTTCAAATCCATCGAAACGTTTTCCGCAATCTGCCCCGCAAAGACGTTTTGATCTGAAGAGAGCGCAGAGAAGTCGGCTTTCGTCTCGTCAAACACGCTGACGACGCCCATCTGGCGGAAAAGACTGCTGATGTCGATCGTCTCTTCGAACGAAACCTTTGGAACGGAAAACTCCACGGATGTTTTTGATGCGCGCAGTGTTCCGGACACAATATTTTGTAAAAGCGTGCCGTCCGACAGGATGCCATTCAGTCCGGTTCCCTCCTGCGGGAGAATCAGCACGAGCGAGCCGCCGTTTGCAAGGCCGATCAGAGAGGCGGTCGCCTCCTCGGTTTGCAGGTACGGAACGGCGGCCGCAACTTTATTCATATAAGTGCACTCGTCTGTAACCATTGTTCCGCTGAAAACGCCCTCATAGGTCTGTTCCCTGACAAAGGTTTCTTTCCATTCCGAACGAAATTCAAAGCCGCTTGCAAACATCAGCTTGTTTTCGGGAACAAAAGGTACCGAAATGCGCCGTTTGCTCCGCATATTATCGGCAAACCAATCAGATACGGCGGAGGCTGCGCGTCCGTTTTCAAACGGCATGCTGAAGGAATGCGCGTATTCGTTTTGTGCCAGAGTATTCAGCACGCTTTCATGATAGGAAACCGACGAATCGATCCAGACCGACTGGATCGCCCGGCAGAAATCATTTTCTGAATCGCGGTAAAGCGTTTGATAGAGCGACGCCGTTTCCGCGGAGAGCTGCGCCGCGCTGTCCATCTGAAAAACACTGAGGATCTCATCCTGCGTTCCGCCAGCCGTACACTCCGCCAACATGGAGAGAATGACCGACATGCCATAGGGCGAATAGACGGTATTGCCGTCCGCACCGCGGTCGATTTTTCCCGCCGTATCATAGGAGAAACGGCGCAGCGCTTCGAGATATGCGCCGTCCGACACAGAAACAGCCGTTTCATCCGCAGAAGGGTATGCAGGGCGCGCGATGGCCGCCGCTACGGGGATACTGTTTATGGTGACGGCAAAGACCAGGATAAGCGACAGAGCTGCGGCCGCAATCAGCGTAAGCTTTCCCTTTCTGCTTTTGGGCTCGCGATTTGCCGCACGGCGCACCTGATGATAAAGCTTTGTTTTTTCCGCATCCGTCAATACAATGCGGCCGACTGCATTCCGATATTCCTGTTTCATCATTGATCTGCTCCTTCCAGTATTTCTTTCAGCCGTTTTCTCGCACGGCTCAGCTTACTGCGCACGGTGGAATCCGTTGTCCCCATTAGCTTTGCAATTTCTATGGTATTCATATCCTCATAATAATACAAATGGATCACGGTGCGGTCTGTTTTGGAGAGGCGCATGACAGCGCTGTAAACCTCTGTCTCCTCCTGCGGAGCGGTTTGCAGCGTTTCTGGTAAGGGGACAGTGCGCCGAAACCACGAGGAGGACAGAAGCGAGCTTGTACAGTTCAGCGTGACGCGGATTAACCATGCACGACAGTGCTCCTCCGAAGAAAAGGGTTCTGCATGCTCAAACCATCGGAGAAAAACCTCCTGACAGATATCCTCTGCGTCCGCTCTGCTCTGCACGCGGGTGAACGCGAGCCGGAACACCATGTCTCCGTATCGGCCGATCACCTGGGAAAGCTCCTGCTCCCTCGTTGCCATGCTAATCACCTCTGCTTATAATACTGATGAGAAGGGTAAAACGCTGCACGTCGATTTGTTAATTTTTCATGAACAAAGCTTTTTCTAAATATGGAAGGCTGTTTTACATCTATGAAAAAACGGCGTTCCTTTCGGAACGCCGTTTCAGCACGCTGTCTTATTCAATCACAAAAGCGCGGATCACGCCGTCAACCGCATTGACCGCGTCCAGCGCCGCCGCGGGCACTGCACGGTCAACATCGAGCATTGTGTAGGCGTAGTCGCCCTTCGACTTGTTGAGCATGTTTTCAATATTCATATCCGCAAGCGCTGCTGAAATCTGCGAAATAATGGTTTTCACATTCTTGTGAATCACGCAAATGCGCGGAAGCGGCGTTTTTGCCATGGAAGCGTTCGGCAGGTTTACGCTGTTTTTGATGTTTCCGCTTTCAAGGAAGTCGATCAGCTCCTGTGCCGCCATACGCGCGCAGTTATCCTCCGACTCCGGCGTGGAAGCGCCCAAGTGCGGAAATGCAACGACGCCGGGATGATCGAGCATTTCATCGGCAGGAAAATCCGTAATATAGACCTTGACCTGCTTTTCATCCAGCGCCGCCAGCAGATCAGCGGTTTCCACCAGCTCGCCGCGCGCAAAGTTGATGATGCGCACGCCCGGCTTCATCATGGCAATAGAAGAAGCGTTGATACTGCCCTTTGTCTCCTTATTTGCGGGAACGTGCAGAGTGATGTAATCGCAGTTTTCGTAAATTTCCTTCAGTGAGGACGCATGGATAATGCTCTGAGAAAGTCCCCATGCCGCGTCTACGCTGATATACGGATCATAGCCGTATACCGTCATGCCGAGCGCTTCCGCCGCATTTGCAACCAGAATGCCGATTGCGCCCAAGCCGATAACGCCCAGCTTTTTGCCGGCAATTTCCGGTCCGGTGAACTGAGATTTTCCCTTTTCCACCAGCTTTGAAACCTCGGCGCCGCTGCCCTTCAGGGTTTTGACCCACTCCATAGAAGCGGCAACCTTGCGTGAGGACATCAAAAGTGCCAGAATCACCATTTCTTTTACGGCGTTCGCATTGGCGCCCGGGGTATTGAATACGACGATGCCCTGCTCGGTGCAGCGATCTACCGGAATGTTGTTGACACCTGCGCCCGCGCGTGCGATTGCCTTGAGCGAAGCCGGAAATTCCATATCATGCAGCGCGGCAGAACGCACCATAATGGCGTCCGGCGCGGTCATTTCGTCGCCCCATGTATATTTTGCACGATCGAACCGGTCAAGACCGGCCGGCGATATTTTATTCATTGTCTGGATCTGAAACATCAAAACCGTCTCCTTTTTTCTGCGGATTATAGCCGTTATTTAAGCATTCGCCTCTTCAAACGCTTTCATAAATGCGACCAGCTTTTCGACGCCTTCGACCGGCATTGCATTGTAAATAGAAGCGCGCATACCGCCGACAGAACGGTGGCCCTTCAAGTTGACAAAGCCGGCGGCCGTCGCCTCCGCGACAAATTTTTTATCAAGCTCCTCATCGCCGGTAACAAACGGAATATTCATCAGCGAGCGGGAATCCTTCTCTACGGTGCCCTTAAAAAGCCTGGAGCTATCAAGAAAATCGTATAAGAGAGCCGCCTTTTTCTCATTAATCTCTTTCATTTTCTCAAGGCCGCCGATCTCGTTTTTAATCCAGTCGAGCACAAGCTTGCAGATGTAGATCGCATAGGTCGGCGGGGTGTTGAACATTGAGCCGTTATCCGCATGCGTTTGGTAGTTGAACATAGTAGGCGTAATATCCATCGCACTGCCGATCAGATCCTCGCGGATGATAACGACGGTAAGGCCGGCCGGACCCATGTTTTTCTGCGCGCCGGCATAGAGAAGACCGAACTTCGAAACGTCAATCGGCTCGGACAGAGCGCAGGAGCTGATGTCCGCGACCAGCGGAACGCTGCCGGTATCCGGAAGCTCATGGTACTTTGTTCCGTAAATTGTATTGTTCAGGCAGATATGGAAATAGTCCGCTTCCGGATCAAAGGAGGCAGGATCAAGCTTTGGTATGTAAGAAAACGTTTTGTCCGCGGAAGAAGCGACCACATTCGCTTTGCCGTAACGCGCCGCCTCTGCGTATGCTTTTTTCGCCCACTGACCGGTAACGACAAAATCCGCCTTATTGTTTTTGTTCATCAGATTGAGCGGCACCATCGCAAACTGGGAAGACGCGCCGCCCTGCAAAAAGAGCACCTTATAATTATCCGGAATATTCATGACCTCGCGCAGAGACGCTTCGCAGGCCTTGATAATCTCTTCATAAACCTTAGATCGATGCGACATCTCCATAACGGACTGGCCGCTGCCATTATAGTCGAGCATTTCTGCCGCCGCCGTTTTTAATACGCTTTCCGGCAGCATAGACGGACCCGCGCTGAAGTTGTATACTCTGCTCATGATTCGATGACCCCTTTTCTTTCGTGATTCAGTATGTTTACTTTTATACTGCACTGCATTAAAATATGTATACGTTTTATTATAACGGCTGTATGCGAAAACGTCAACCCGTTTTACATAGATTTTGTGAATTTTTTGACTATAATATGAACGCAAAATCGCGGCATAAAATTTTTCTTTCCGGCAACACTATCTTCGACAGCAATCCGGCAGTGCTTCCGATTGTTTTGCCGCAGCTATTCCCGCAAAAATAATGCATAAAGCGCTTGCGGATACGGCTCGGTCCTTACAGCATGACACGCGGCACAATTCTTTCCGTCCGTCTTTCAGGCAGGATCGTACCAATCAAAAATCGGCTTGATTGCAAAACAAGAAAAACCAAGCAGGAGGAACAAAACGCTATGAAAAAAATACAGATAAACCGCGCGAAAGGCCATGCCAAAAACGGCAAGGGATTTTATATCGCGCTTGCATGCGGGCTTCTTGCCGTAGGCGCGGCAGCCTGGTTCGGCGTTACCGCCGCCATGCGGAAGCTTGAAGTAAATCCGCCCGAGGTTTCTACTCCGGAAATCTCCAATCAGGAAACAGACTTGAATCTTCCCGCCGACACGCCGATTACACTGCCGTCGGAGGAGGTTTCGGAACCGGAAGAGAGCACGGCGCCTACAACGGCTCAGCCAGAAGCGCCCGCCAAGAGCACAGCCTTTGCCATGCCGGTTTCCGGCGATGTGGTAAATGCATACAGCGGTGAAAAAATGGTGAAATCCAAAACCCTCGGCGACTGGGTGCTGCACACCGGCGCCGACCTTGCCGCCTCGGCCAAGACGCCGGTTAAGGCAGTTTCAGCCGGAACGGTCTCCGCCGTTGAAACAGACGACCTTTGGGGCTGCACCGTCACCATAGAACATGCAAACGGCGTTATCAGTTATTATGCCAACCTGGGTGATGATATTCGTGTGACGGTTGGCCAAAGCGTCAAACTCGGCGATGTGATCGGCACAGTTGGTGAAACGGCCGACATTGAGCGCGCGGAGGAGAGCCATTTGCATCTTGGCATCAAACAGGACGGCGAATGGGTTGATCCGGTGGCCTTTATTGAAAGCAAAAAATGATTCAAATGATAAAAGCGGCAGCCTTTCTCCGAAAAAGGCTGCCGCTTTTGTTGTGTGCCAAACAATTTTGGGCAGAATGCTTTTAGGGCGTCAGACCTGCGGACATGCCAAAAGGCGACAATGTTTTAATACAATTTGTAATAACAGAAATCCTGAGTTTTCAACAGCCAAATTCCGATTTGTTGAAAAAACGGTTAAAATCCTTTTTTATCGTTTCATTTAACGTTGAAAACTTCGTGGAAAATGTTTAAAAGCCTTTTTATAAAGTCAAGATCATTTTAACATCTGGTATTATTTTTTCGCTTCTTTTCACTTGCTATTGTCCATAAAATATAGTATGATAAGGATGACAGTTCCCTGCCGTCGGCGATGGAGGTTATACGATGAAGTCAGTTTCCCATATCAGAATGGTCGGACGAATCCTTTTGATTTTCGGCGTTTTATGTTTATTGTGCGGTATCCTGCTTTTGGCGGTCGCCGCTTCGACAATTGGATTTTGGATCGTAATTGCTTCGATTCTCTTAAACATTGTCGGCATTTCCCTGATGACGTTAAAAAAATACTGAGTCAAGCCGCGCTGCATCGAACAGGCGGCTTTTTCAGGCAATTCCTGCGCATTCCACCACAAGGTAAGGAGCCTTTCAATATGAAGACATTTTATAAGCGCACCTGGGCAGAGATTGATCTGGATGCGCTGCATTTTAACTTAAAGCAGATTCGCGGCGCGCTTGGCGCAGAGACGGAAGTCATGGCGGTTGTAAAGGCGGACGCCTACGGCCACGGCGACCGCATGATCGCACAAACCCTGGAGCAAAGCGGCGTATCCGCGTTCGCCGTTTCCAATATAAATGAGGCGATCAGCCTGAGACGGCACGGCGTGCATGGAAAGCTTCTGATCTTAGGCTATACGCCGCCGGAGGCTGCGTCCGATCTTGCAGATTACCGCATTTCGCAGACCGTCTTTTCCTCCGAATACGCCCGCCAGCTAAATGCCGCCTGCGTAGCCGACGGTGTGACGGTGAACTGCCACATCAAGCTGGATACCGGTATGTCCCGCATCGGCTTTTGCACATCGGATGCCGAAACTGCTGCCAACGAAATTGCAGGCGTCTGTATGCTGTCAAATCTGAACTGCTGCGGACTGTTTTCCCACTTTTCAAGCGCCGACACGCATGACGCAGACTCTGACGCATATACGGCCATGCAGG
>UQQY01000113.1 GCA_900543295.1 uncultured Oscillospiraceae bacterium
ACAAAAATTGTCGGCGACGTCTCCCGTACGCGCATGATCCCGGAAGGATCGGACGCCATTTCTCCGGCGCCGCATCACGACATCTATTCGATTGAGGATCTCAGACAGCTTGTTTACTCCCTAAAGGAGGCCACCGAGTATAAAAAGCCTGTCATTGTTAAAATTGCAGCCGTACATAACGTAGCGGCCATTGCCAGCGGCATTGCAAGAAGCGGCGCGGACATCATTGCAATCGACGGTTTTCGCGGCGGCACCGGCGCCGCGCCGACACGCATCCGCGATAACGTAGGCATTCCGATCGAATTGGCGCTTGCGGCCGTTGACCAGCGTCTGCGCGACGAGGGAATCCGCGACAACGTTTCCGTTGTGGTCGGCGGTTCGATCCGTTCGAGTGCGGACGTGGTCAAGGCGATTGCGCTTGGCGCGGACGCCGTATATATCGGTACGGCAGCTCTGCTCGCCTTGGGATGTCACCTTTGCCGGAGCTGTCATTCCGGAAAATGCAACTGGGGCATTGCAACCCAGCGGCCGGATCTTGTCAAGCGTCTGAATCCGGACGTTGGCAGCGAGCGCCTTGTTAATCTTGTGACCGCGTGGGATCATGAGATCAAAGAGATGATGGGCGGCATGGGCATTAATTCGATCGAAGCGCTTCGGGGCAATCGGCTGATGCTCCGCGGCGTAGGACTTACTCAAAAAGAACTGGATATTTTGGGTATCCAGCACGCGGGGGAATAAACCATGAAACGTGTGTATGTCAATGAAAAATGGTGTCTTGGATGCCATCTGTGTGAATATAACTGCGCGTTTGCAAACAGCGGCGGGGACGATATGGTTAAGGCGCTCAAGGGTGTGACCATTCATCCGCGCATTCAGGTGGAGGAGCATGACGGCGTTTGCTTTGCCGTTTCATGCCGCCATTGCGAGGAACCGCTTTGCGTGAAGGGATGCATTACCGGCGCGCTTTCTGTAAACGATGGAATGATTGTGATTGACCGCGATAAATGCGTTGGGTGCTTCACCTGCGTGCTGTCCTGTCCATACGGCGCAATTATGCCGGACGAGACAGGTCATGCAGTACAAAAGTGCGAGCTGTGCGCGAAAAGCGCATGCGGCGAGCCGGCGTGTGTTAAAGGCTGTCCAAACCGCGCGATCGTGTTTGAGGAAAGGTGAGGTGTGAGCAATGAAATATGTCATTATCGGAAATTCCGCCGCTGCTGTCGGCGCGGTTGAGGCCATTCGGAAAAACGATCAGGAGGGCTCGGTCACCATAGTGTCGAAGGAGCCGTATCACACCTATTCCCGTCCGCTTATTTCCTATTTGTTGTGCGGAAAGACGGACGAACAGCGAATGAAGTATCGTCCGGATGATTTTTACGAGCAAAACAACGTAACCTTTCTCGGCGGAAAAACGGCCGTTCACCTTGATCCGGAAGCGAAAGAGGTTAAACTGGACGACGACAGCTTTTTGAATTATGATAAGCTTTTGGTTGCGACGGGCTCTGTTCCATTTGTTCCGCCGACAGAGGGGATTGACTGTGTAAAATCGAAATTCTCCTTTATGTCGCTGGATGATGCGCGCGAGCTGGAGTCGGCGCTTTTTCAGAAGGCGCGTGTTTTGATCGTCGGAGCGGGTCTGATTGGGCTGAAATGCGCGGAAGGCATTGCAGATAAGGTGGCAGAGATTACAGTTGTCGATCTTGCGCCGCGCATTCTGCCTTCTATTCTGGATGAGAAGGGTTCTGCCATGATGCAGGCGCACCTTGAAAAAAGAGGTCTTCACTTTCTGCTTTCGGACAGTGTGGACTCCTTTTCAGAGAATTTCGCTGTATTAAAAAGCGGAAGAACGGTACCCTTTGATATTTTGGTTATGGCAGTGGGTGTCCGGCCGAACGTCTCGCTCGTCAAAGATGCAGGCGGATTGATTGAACGCGGTATTGTCACAGATGCATTCTGCCGCACCTCTTTGCCAGACGTCTATGCAGCAGGCGACTGCGCGCAGAGCCATGATATTACTACGGATACAGATCGCGTTTTGGCGCTGCTGCCAAACGCATATATGCAGGGAGAGACCGCCGGACTGCATATGACAGGAGAAGAAAAGCCGCACGATCACGCTATCCCAATGAATGCCATCGGCTTTTTTGGTCTGCACATTATCACGGCAGGCAGCTATGACGGAACAGAAATTCTTGTTACAGATAAGCCTGCCTGCTATAAGAAGCTGTATGTACGAGACAATAAGCTTGTGGGATTTATTCTGATTGGTGATATTGCGCGCGCCGGCATTTACACTTCGCTTGTACGCAGCCAGACGCCGCTTGACACCATCGATTTTGAACTGATTTGCGAAAAGCCGCAGTTGATGGCGTTTTCACGCGCATATCGTGCGGAAAAGCTGGGAGGGAAGAAAGAATGAAAATCACAGCGGGTTTGATGCATTTTCAAAAGCTCAACGAGCTGATCCGTGAATCGCAGGATGCGGATATTGTGGTGGAACAGTGCACTGGTCAGCGTTATATCGCGTCCGGCCTTTCCGGAAAGAATATTCAGATCAATGGAATCGCGGGCAATGCGCTGGGCGCATATCTGGCGGACGGGACAATCCGCACCTCCGGCAATGCGCAGGAGGCGACGGGCGACACCATGAACGATGGAACGATTATTGTAAACGGAAACTGCGGCGACGGTACCGGATACGGCATGCGGGGCGGAAAGATTTTTATCCGTGGAAATGTCGGATACCGCGCGGGTATCCATATGAAAGCATATCGTGAGAAAAAACCGCTGCTTGTCGTCGGCGGAAACGCGGGAAGCTTTCTTGGAGAGTACCAAGCGGGCGGAACGATTATTGTCCTGAATTTGAACGGGGAAGAGAGCATCGTCGGAAATTTCTGCGGTACGGGCATGCACGGCGGAAAAATGTATCTGCGCTGTGAAAAACCTCCTGCTACTGTCTCGGAAAAGGTGGATGTGCGCATAGCCGGGGAGGCGGATCTCAGGGAACTGTATGGACCGATAGAAGAATTCTGCTCCTATTTCGGATATGACCCGAAAGTTGTGCTGGATCATCCGTTTTATGTGCTGGAAGCAGATACCAAAAATCCGTACCGTCAACTTTACACACATAATTGACGTGCATTTCAGCAGAAAAATCGTGAAAATGCCAAATCAAAAAATAGTGAAAAAAGCGCCGGTACGCTGTATAATAAATAAAAGGGTCTGGAGGGATCGGAATGGATTATACTGCGAAGGAAGTATTGCAGTTTGTAAAGGAAAACGATGTTAAATTTATTCGTCTTGCCTTTTGCGATATTTTTGGAACGCTTAAAAATGTTTCGATTATGCCGGGCGAGCTGCCGCGCGCGTTTTCGTGCGGAATCTCGATCGACGGCTCTGTGATCCGCGGATTTATGTCGGTGGAGCGCTCCGATTTGTTTTTGGTGCCGGATCCCGCGACTCTTTCCGTATTGCCCTGGCGTCCGGCGCACGGCGGCGTTGTCCGTATGTTTTGCGATATAAAGAAGCCGGACGGTTCCGCTTTTGAGGGCGACAGCCGCACGGTTTTGAAGCGTGCAGCAGCCGCAGCGGCGGAAATGGGGTATACCTGCCGTTTTGGTACGGAATGTGAGTTTTATCTGTTTCAAACGGACGAACAACAGATGCCGACAATGATTCCGTTCGACCGTGGATCCTACTGCGATGTTGCGCCGCTTGACCGCGGGGAGAATGTGCGCCGGGAAATTTGTCTTTCTTTAGAGGAAATGGGCATGTTTCCGGAAACGTCGCATCACGAGCAGGGGCCGGGTCAGAATGAAATTGATTTTAAATATGCGGATGCGCTTACAGCCGCGGACAATCTGATTGCGTTTAAATCCGCAGTCAAGTCGATTGCCGCAATTAACGGCCTGTACGCATCGTTTATGCCAAAGCCGTTCCCCAATCAGAGCGGCAGCGGATTACATGTTAATATGTCGCTTTCCCGTGGAGGAATGAATCTTTTTAAGGAGAGCACAGCCGGTCACAGCGCCGAAGCGGAGAGTTTTATGGCAGGTATTCTGCATCGTGCCGTAGAGATTACAGCTTTTGCTAATCCTCTTACAAACTCATATAACCGCTTCGGCTCTTTTGAGGCGCCCAAATATGTCACATGGTCGCATCAGAACCGTTCCCAGCTTATTCGGATTCCGGCGGCGGGCGGAGAATATACGCGGATGGAGCTTCGGTCTCCCGATGCGGCGTGTAATCCATATTTTACATTTGCTCTTTTGATTACGGCGGGGCTTGACGGCATTAAGGCGCGCCTTCCGCTCCCCGCACCGGTTGACTTAAATTTGTTCGAGCTTCAGAGCACCCAGGACAAAACGTTTGCCCGTCTGCCCGCCACACTGGAGGAGGCGCTTGAAATCGCATGGAACAGCGATTTTGTCAGGCGCGTGATCCCGCTCTCTGTACTCGAAAAATACTGCGAAGCAAAACGAGAGGAATATCAAACGGTAATCAGCGCAGATAATCCCGCACAGGCGGAACACGACCTTTATTTTTCCCTGATTTAATTTTAGGGGGAGCACAGGCCGGTGATGCAGATGGACAGAATACTGATTGTTTCAAGCACGGAGAAAAGTCGGGCCTTTTTTAAAGAACTGATGCAGACGCCGTCTTTTCAAAGTGCGTCGATTGTAGAAAACGGTGCGGAGGCGCGCCGCATCCTGATTGAAGCGGATTATGACATCATTGTGATTAACGCTCCGCTTTCCGATGAGACAGGAAAAGAACTGGCGCTTGATATTACACGAATGACGCGTGCCGGCGTTATTCTAATGGTGAAAGCGGATTATGCGGACGCTGTATCCGCAAAGGTTGAGGATTACGGCGTATTCGTTGTGGGGAAGCCTGTAAACCGCCAGCTTTTCTACCAATCGCTGCGGATTGTCTCCGCTTCGCGCAGGCGGATGCTGAGTCTGCAAAGCGAAAATACAAAGCTGCACCAGAAAATACAGGAGATTCGCTTAGTTGACCGCGCAAAATGCACGCTGATTCAGTATTTGCATATGACGGAGCAGGACGCGCACCGCTATATTGAAAAGCAGGCCATGGATTTAAGAATGACCAGACGGGAAATCGCGGAGGAAATTCTTAAGACGTATGAAAGCTGATGAGGGAATAACTTATGAACGATATGATACATGAAGAGTGCGGCGTATTCGGCGCCGTGACAAATTCAGATGAGGCCGCCGGTATTACCTATAACGCGCTGATTGCTTTGCAGCACCGCGGACAGGAGGGCGCAGGGATCGCCGTTCTGCGCAACGGCTCCCTTTTGTATCATAAGGATGTTGGTCTTGTCAACGAGGTGTTTACTCAATCGGTATTGGAGCATCTGCCCCCGGCGCATATGGCGATCGGCCATGTCCGTTACTCCACAACGGGAACGAATTCCCGTGAAAACGCACAGCCGATGGTGACCGAATATTTAAAGGGACGTATCGCCACGGCGCACAACGGCAATATTGTAAACGCCGGTGAAATCAAAAATAAGTTAAAAGAATATGGCTGCGATTTTGCAGCGACGAATGACAGCGAGGTTGTCTCCTCTTTGATTGCATATGAAGCGCTTTCGAAGGAGCACATTGAAGATGCCGTGGCGGAGGCCGCTAAAAAGCTCCGGGGTGCATTTTCCCTCGTTGTCCTTTCAAGTAAGCATAAATTGATCGCCATTCGCGATCCGTGGGGCTTCCGTCCACTTTGTATCGGCCAAAATGTGCATGGTGCGGCTGTGGCCTCTGAATCCTGCGCGCTCGACAGTGCGGGTTTTGATTTTGTCCGCGATATAAAGCCGGGCGAAATGGTGATAATCGATGATGCCGGCAGCATCGAAAGCCGCATGGTGCTGGCAAGCGACCGTGTTGGATTTTGTATTTTTGAATACGTTTACTTCTCACGCCCGGATTCTGTTGTGGACGGTCTGACCGTATACGAAGCAAGAGTCAATATGGGCAGGCAGCTTGCCAAAGAATATCCGGTGGACGCGGACATTGTCTGCGGTGTGCCGGACAGCGGCCTTGAGGCCGCTGTAGGTTATGCGAAACAGAGCGGAATTCCGCTTGTTTCTGGTTTTGTGAAAAACCGCTATATCGGCCGAAGCTTTATTTTCCCGTCACAGACACAAAGAGACGCCGCTGTGCGCTTGAAGCTCAACCCGCTCAAGTGCAATGTGGCGGGCAAACGAATCGTTTTGGTGGACGATTCGATTGTCCGGGGAACAACGAGCGCGAAGATTATCCGCAGCCTGAAAAATGCGGGCGCAAAAGAGGTGCACCTGCGCATTTCTTCACCGCCTTTTAAGCATTCCTGCCATTTTGGTACGGATATTGACAGCGAAGAAAATCTGATCGCCAATCATTTAAGCGTAGAGGAGATCGCGGAAAAAATCGGAGCGGACAGCCTTGGCTTTATCAGCATTGACGGGCTTAAATCCGCCTGTGCGGATTGCAATCTGCAATGCTGCACGGGGTGTTTCTCTGGTTCTTATCCGATTGAAATCGGCCATCACACCAAATCGCAGTTTGAATAAATAGTAGGAGGAAACAGCATGGAGCAGTCTATCTATCTGATTTTGGAAAACGGCACTGTTTTCACTGGAAAAGCGTTTGGCGCTGTAGGTGAGGTGACGGGTGAAGTCGTTTTTACAACATCGATGACAGGGTACTTGGAGACATTGACCGATCCGAGCTATTACGGACAGATCGTTCTTCAGACCTTCCCTTTAATCGGAAATTATGGAGTAATTCCCAGCGATTTCGAATCCGCAGAACCGAAGCTTAGCGCCTATATTGTGAGAGAATGGTGTCATGATCCTTCCAATTTCCGTTGTGAGGGAGATCTTGACGCCTTTTTAAAAGCCTCGAATATTGTTGGTATGTATGGAATCGATACCAGACGGCTCACCAAGATCATCCGTGAGTCCGGCGTGATGAACGCGCGGATTACAGCAAAGCTTCCGGAGGATCTTTCTCCTGTGCTCAAAGAGCTTGCGGCATACCGCATTACGGATGCAGTCGGGCGTGTAAGCTGTAAAGAGACGAAGGAATATTCGGTTGAGGATGCTGCGCGTCGTGTTGTTTTATGGGATTTCGGCGCCAAGGAGAACATCGCGCGCGAGCTGCAAAAGCGTGGATGTCATGTTGTTCGTATGCCGGCCGCGGCTACTGCGGAGGAGATTCTTGCACAAAAGCCGGACGGCGTTATGCTTTCGAACGGGCCGGGCGATCCCGCTGAAAATACGGGTATCATAAAAGAGCTGAAAAAGCTCTGCGAAAGCCGTATTCCAACCTTTGGAATCTGCCTTGGGCATCAGCTCCTGGCGCTTTCACAGGGCGCGAAAACCGAAAAGCTGCATTACGGCCACCGCGGTGCGAACCAGCCGGTTAAAGATATGGAAACCGGCCGCGTTTATATTACGAGCCAGAATCACGGTTATGCTGTGCAGTCCGACACGCTGCCCTCGGCGGTCGCGATATCGCCCAGGCGCGCGCCCGTGCCGTCTACGAACAGGTAGTTGAGCTGGCCCGCAGAGGTGTTCCACGCGACCATGAACAGATCGTCGTTC
>UQQY01000114.1 GCA_900543295.1 uncultured Oscillospiraceae bacterium
TTCCTCGTCGATCGGAATTGGAATATGCACATCGCGGCTTGCGTCTAACATCGCAGTCAATTTTTTGTCCATGATCTTTCTCCATTTCTTTTCTGTACTGGCAGATACAAATTGCCCTATGTTATCAGTATACAAGAAAAAGAAGGGCTTTTCAATGACGGATTTGTACAAAAATGCCTATCATTTTTTGTTAAGGTTGTTTACTAACAAAGAAACGCTCTGTACTGAACCAATACAAAGTGATAAACGGCTGCGGTTAATCGGTTTTTTTCTTTGGACAGCGGCCCTTTGAAGTTTTAAAAGCACATGCAATATAAAAGAAAGGAAACGCCGTCTATTCCTTTATTCCAAACAGCTCGCGGCAAAGCGTTTTTCCACTATTGGTGCGGAAGATATTACGATAGGCGGCATAAATCGTTTGTTCCGATTCGCTGCCCTCATACAAATTTACAAGAAAATCTGCTTCAATCAGGATTTGGTGGTCAATTCCCCCGATTGGATGATAGGTATGGTGATGCGCACAAAGCCAGCAGACACGCTGAACCGTATCCTCCGGCAGACCGCAGGAACGCAGTAAAGCTTCCGCTTCCGGCGGACCAAGCTTTTCCTGCAACGGGCCGTCGCAACGTCCAAACTGTGCTTCTGCTTTTTTAATTCCAATGTCATGAATAACTGCCGCCGATTCCAGCGTAAACAGCGTTTTATCATCAAGTCCTTCCGCCGTACCAATTATGCGGGCAAAGCTGTGCACTTTAATAAAATGCTGAATACGCGCCGGATCCCCTGCATCGTATAAAATCATGGCCTGCAAAACGTCCTGTATGGTATTCAAGTTATAAAGCCTCCTTTGATTTACGGGGCAGATCAAAGCCGAACAGAGCCTGTGCGTTGTAAAATATGATGTCGCGCAAAAGCGGAACAGGAAGATCGAGAGAAGCCAGCCACGTAAGCGACAGACGGGGATTCTCCCACGGACAGTCCGAACCAAGCATGATTTTTTTCGGATCGTGAGAGAGTATCATCCGACGAATTTGTGCTTTATCCGCATAGGAGGCGCACATCGCCGTATCAAACCAGACGTTTTTTCCAACAAGGAATCGCTCCACGTCATCCCATTGCCTTAAGCCTCCGAAGTGCGCCAGCACCATTTTAAGCTTTGGAAACAGGGAGGCAACACGAGCGCTTTTCTCCGGCGGAGCGTGCACAAGCTCCGGACTGTAACAATCCCAGCCGGCATGGAAGACAATGGGAAGCCCTTCTTCCGCACAGGCTTCATAGATTGGAAAAAGACGTTCGTCATCGACCATAAAGCCCTGATAATCAGGATGCAGCTTGATACCGCAAAGGCCAAGCTCTTTGATTCTGCGTATTTCTTTCACCGGATTCTCCGACAAAAAGTGGATCGATCCCAGCGCGGTAAAACCAGGCTGACGGTTTGCTTCTGAAGCGCAGGCGTTGATCGTATGCTCCTGTCCCGGCACGGTTGCAATATTTAAAAGAACAGCATGGTCGATTCCGCTTTTCTCCATGCATTGCTGCGTCTGCGCAAACGTTCCGTCCGTACAAGGCGCAATACCAGAGATACGGGCAAGTTTTCCGACCGCTTTTTCTGCGATTTTATCCGGAAAGGTATGTACATGCGCGTCGGCTGTATACAGCCATTCTCCATTGATAAAAAGCGACATATCTCTCAGCTCCGTTTCTATATCCCATTTTATCATAGCAGTGCGCGAAACGCAATCCGGCTGTATGAAATTGTCCCGCGCGGGCATGCTGAACGTATATCAATAAGGAGGATACATCATGAATTTTTTTCCTGAACTTACTGAACTGCCGGATATTGCGCTTCGATCGGTTTTATCGATTATTGTTCTGTTCCTGATTACAAGGTTTATGGGGAAAAAACAGATATCCCAGCTTACCTTTTTCGATTATACCATCGGCATTTCCATTGGATCTATCGCCGCGGAGATGGCTGCGACGGATACGGAACCATATTTGCATACACTGCTAGCTATGATAATTTACGGCCTGCTCGCTATATTGATTTCTGTTATTACCAACAAAAGTATCAAGGCGCGTCGTTTTTTTACCGGACGCGCGTTTTTGCTCATACAAAACGGAAAAATTTTAGAACGGAATCTTAGCAAGGCGAAGCTTGATGTGAACGATTTGCTTGCGGCGGCGCGGATTGAGGGCTATTTTGATCTTTCCGATATTGCGTATGGCGTGCTTGAAACAAACGGGCGAATGAGTTTTTTGCCGGTCGCGTCGAAAACGCCTGTCACAGCCGGAGATATTGGAATACCGCTAACGCAGGCTTCCCTTTGCGCCAATATTATTATTGACGGCGTAATTATGCGCGAAAATCTGAAAATGGCCGGGTTTGACGAGACATGGCTGTCCCGCACGCTTTCTGAACAGCATGCGCCGCCGACTTCTGAAATTATTTTAGCGTGTGTGGATCAAAGCGGTGCTCTGACGGTTTATCCGCGCACCAATCGTACTGTTTTGAAGAGCATATTGGATTAAAGCGATATTGAAAGAATATTTTAATTAGTAAACAATACTAACAATAAAATTTTTCGCTTCTTGTTTGTTTCGCGAATTGAATCGTTTCACAAAAAGCCGTATACTGTATTTATCAAATAAAGAAAGAAGGATATTTGATGAATGCTGAACTAAAAAAGATCTTAGACGCAAGTCAGGATGTGCATATTCCAATTCCGATCGACGAGGAAGAGACCGCCGAGTCTCGCCTCGTTCAGAAGGAAGTGCTGAAAAGCCGTCTGATTGACGACATGGAATCGCTCGATCATTGGGTTTTGATTAAGGACTATTCCATTTCCCGGCCGGAGCCGCTCGCCGATAAAAACGACCTTTCCGACCGCGAGGAAATCCATCCCGCCCCGACGATGGAGCTCTCCTCCGAGCGCTGCGTCTGCGGCACGCATTCCTTGAAATTTACGCATCCCACCAATCTCGACCACTTTATCGAGTGCCGCAAAGGGCGCATCTATGCGCAGCCTAGCGTCAAATGCGTGGTGGACCACGAGGACTGGAGCGAATACAACCGCCTTTCCGCATGGATTTATCCGATTGCGCCCGGCATGAAATCCATCACGCTGCGTATGCAGCTGCACAACGACGGCGTGCGTAAAATGCCGGAGAAATGGGAGCGAGACGGCGCGCACAACATGTCTTTAAAGGGCAATCAGTGGAATCACGTGGTGCTTGAGATGCCGTATCTTGACCGCGACTGCGTAACGGGCGTAAGCTTCGACTACGACATGGTAGGCCATGAAAACGATGCGGCGGATCATGTGACCTGGTTTATCGACCAGCTTGAATTGCAGCAGGTGAAATGCGACGTATACGAAGGCTGGATTCCGGCGGAAGACCGGATCAGCTATTCGCACAAGGGTTACCAGCCGGGCGGCGAGAAGATTGCGATAGCCTCGGGCATTGAAGCGAAGACGTTCAAGCTGATTGAGACAGTGACGGGAAAGGTCGTGTTCAGGAAGGAGATTCTCACAGCTCAGACGAAGATCGGCACATTGCAGGTGATGGACTTCAGCGAATACATGGAAGAGGGAGAATACATTCTTTCGGCAGGAGATTTGACGACGAGGGTATTCGCCATCAGCAGCGACGTATGGGAATCGTCTGTATGGAAGGTATTAAACTTCTTCTTGGTGCTGCGGTGCGGATACGAGGTGCCTGGCAAGCACCGGGCGTGTCATACGGATATGCTGTTAAAGCATGGGGATCAGGCGATTGTCGCAAACGGCGGCTGGCATGACGCGGCGGATCTTGCGCAGGGCTTGATTAACACAACTGAGGCTACGGCGGCTCTCTTGGAGCTGGCAGAAGCGCTGAAAACGGACGGCTCGAACGACCGGCTGTACCGCCGTGTGCTGGAAGAGGCGAAATGGGGCCTTGACTACGTCCTGAAAATGCGCTTTGGCGACGGACACCGCGGCACCTATACCTCGTCCTCGATCTGGACAGACGGCGTAATTGGCACAAACGACGATATTACAAGCGAAACCTCCCGTTCCTGCTTTGTGAATTTTAACGCCGCGCATACGGAGGCGCTTGGTGCGAAAGCCTTTGAAAAGGTTGATCCGGCCTATGCGGCCTACGCTTTAAAAATTGCGAAGGACGATTTCCGCTGGGGTATTACAATCTATCGTGAACAGCAGAAAGATCGTGCAGAGCTTATTCAAGAACGCGGCCAGTTCCTCGGCAATGACGCTATGCTGTTGCAGGTGGGTTCTGTCGGCGCAATGGCTGCGTCGGAGATGTACGCTCGTACCAATGAAGAGGAATACACTGCGATTGCGAAAGAAATGGGTGATCTTGTTTTAAGCTGCCAGCAGCAGGAAATTCCGGACTGGGACGTTCCGATGGTCGGCTTCTTCTATCAGGATACAAAGCGCGATTTAATCTCCCATCACGCGCACATGTCCTTTGCACATCTGCCGGAAATGGCAATGCAGCGTCTTTGCGAAACGTTCCCAGATGCAGACGAATACATGAAATGGTACAACGTGCTTTCCATGAGCGGCGCGTATTATAAGAAGATTGCTTCCTATACCTATCCTTACGGCGTTATTCCCGCAGGCGTATATCATGAAAACGAAGCTATCGACCATCCAAACAAAACGTTTGCAAGTCAAATTGCAGTGACAGCCGAGGAGTGCGCCGCAGATTATGCACAGATGGTACGGGAAGGTTTCCCGCTTGGCAAGGGTTATTATCTGCGCGTCTATCCGGTGTGGTTCAGCTTCCGCGGCAATTATAACGTGCTGCTTTCGGAGAACAAAGCCATGCTGGCCGGCGCAAAGTACAGAAACGACTACGATCTGTATGCAGCGACACAGCACAACTACGAGTGGATTATCGGCAAAAACCCGATGGCGCAGTCCACCATGGTCGGCGAAGGCTATGATTTTATCCAGCATTACACCGTACAGCCGGGTCAGACGACCGGTTCAATCACCGTCGGCATGGAAAGCCACTATGAAAAGGATGAGCCGTACTGGCCGCAGGTCAATACCGCCACCTATAAAGAGGTTTGGGTCTGCTCGGCGACGAAATGGATCTGGGATATGGCGGATTCGCTTCTTCCGGCACATGTCTCGGGTTATCTGCGCGTGGTGAAAAACGCGGCGCTGACCTTTACTCATCAGGCTACAAAAAAGGTCTATACCGCTTCCGTTCATGAGCGCACCGGCTACTATGAACTCACGCTTCCGGCTGGAAAATACGAGATGCGCTATGACGACATGGTCAAGGACATCACAGTCATTTCCGGCAGCCGCTATACCTTTGACGGCGCGCTTTATGATGTGAAGGCAGAGGCTGTGCTGGAGGGCACGCATGTTACGCTCACGGTTACGGCAAAGGGCGAATGCGATATTCCGGTTCGCATTAAGACGGACAACGTCACCGGTATGGATGTTTCGGCCATTGTTCCGATTGAAAACGGCGAGGGCAGAATGGTATTCCACGGCGAGCTTATAAAGGCGGATAAGCCCTTTGTCGGGCTGGTCATCCCGAACAACGATTTGAGTGAAAAGGTAGAATTTTCTGATCCACGGCTGGGATAAGGCTTTCTTACGATAAAAAATGGAGAGTTTCTAAATATAGAGACTCTCCATTTTTCTGTATCTTTTCCTCCACGGTTGTAGGCTAATGTAATTTGTGCAGATTTTTTGACTCCTGGACATGCGCCTCCTCATTTTTGATTTCCCAATGGATCAAAAAGGAAAGCGCTGCTCTAAGCAGGATAATCGCGCCAACGATTGCGATTTCCGAAAGATCGCGCACCAAAACTGTACGCAGAATTTCGCTGCCGAGCTTGAATTCCAATCCCGTTGCAAGCCCCTTTGCCAGCTTTAAGCGCAGCTCTGTGTCCCGTTTAAAAAAACAGACAATTCCATAGACGCCGTATCCTGCAATCACAAAAACGCCTACAAATTCAAAAAATAAGATGGCGATATTGGTCGCGGCATTTAGCACCAAATGCAGATCGTTCACATTTTTCCCTTTCCTTTGTTTCAAATAAAGCATCGGAGGCAATACCAGCGTTGATATGCCTCCGATGCTTCCGATTTCTGCTCTTATTTTGCAAAGTAAAGGGAGAAATATTCAGGAACAACTCTTATTTTACAAAATTATACAAATCAAGCCGTTGCAACCTTCGTTAATAATGCGCTCAATGGTTTCCTGCATCTTGCTGCGCGCTTCCTGCGGCATACGATACAGCTTGTTGTGAAGGCCTTCGTTTACCAGTGCGTGCAGGGACTTACCGAAGATATTGGAATCCCAGATCTTTTTCGGGTTTTCCTCAAACTCCTTAAGCAAATACATAACAAGCTCCTCAGACTGCTTTTCGGAGCCGACAATCGGTGAAACCTCGGTTGTGATGGAAGCCTTCATCAAATGGAGACTCGGCGCACTGGCGCGCAGCTTGACGCCGTATTTCCCGCCCTGTTTGACGATTTCCGGCTCTTCGAGCGAAAGTTCGTCAATTCCAGGCATGACAATGCCGTAGCCTGTCGCCTCCACTTCCTCAAGCGCACCGGCAATCCGTTCGTATTTCTTTTTGATTTCCGCAAGCTCAATCATACAAGGCAGAAGCGCCGCTTCACCGTTTATTGCAAGTCCGGTCGCTTCTCCTAAAATCTGATAGAACAAGTCCGGCAAAAGTGTCACAGTAAAATGCGCGCTGCCGCTGCCAAGCTCAATTCTATCAAGCGTGCACCGCGAAATATATTCGCATCCGCAGACCGTATCGCCAAGCGTGCGCACCGCTCCAATCCGTGAAAAAGAAACAGCGCTCTCCCGGATTGTGTCAAATACTGCACGCCGCAGCCAGTGATCCCGGGCAAGCCCAACCACCCAGCGCGGCAGGTCGAAAGCGATGTCCCGAATTGGAAACTCAAACAAAAGATCCTGCATAATCGTGCGAATGTCTTCCATTTGAAGCTCTAAACAGTTGACTGGTATAACCGGCACGCCATATTTCTGCGTCAGTCTTGCCGCTTCGTCCTTCGCCTTTGCACCTGTGGCATCCACACAGTTGTACAATACGACAAACGGCTTATGAAGATCGGAAAGCTCGCGGATCACCCGCTCCTCCGCTTCTTCATATTCCTCCCGCGGCAGCTCGGTAATACTGCCATCGGTTGTAATAACAATGCCGACCGTTGCGTGTTCGGAAATAACTTTTTGCGTTCCAATTTCCGCCGCCATATTGAAAGGAATCGGATCTTCAAACCACGGCGTTACCACCATGCGCGGCGCTTCTTCTTCAAAATAGCCAAGCGCGCTTGGAATGATATAGCCCACGCAGTCAATCATGCGCACATTCATTTGCGCGTTTCCATCCATACGGATCGTGACAGCTTCCTCCGGAATAAACTTCGGCTCTGTCGTCATGATGGTTTTACCGGCGGCAGACTGCGGAAGCTCGTCGGTGGCGCGTTCTCTGCGGTAGTCGCTCTCAATATTCGGAATAACCAGCGTCTCCATAAATTTTTTGATAAACGTGGATTTTCCAGTACGAACCGGTCC
>UQQY01000115.1 GCA_900543295.1 uncultured Oscillospiraceae bacterium
AGAGCAATGAATCCTTTCAAAAAATATGAATCAAAACTGTATTTAACGGACGAACATATGTATGTAATGCGCAGAAAAAGCCGGATTTCATCCGGCGCTTTCAGCAGTTTCGTCATATTGACAAGGCGGTGCGGCAGTGCTATGATATATCCAATGCACACACTTTATGCAGATAACAATAATCGGATAGAGGCCGCGGCTTCCATCAGTATCTGCGTCATAGGTCGGCCGGACCGCATGAGGACGCTTTGAAAGGGGAATCCGCCGAAGGTATCAATGGCGGCGCCGGATACCTGATCCTGCATGCGAACAGCTGCCGGATTGTCATCATACATATGATGGAGAGCTATCGGCTATTTCGTTTGATATGTTTATAGTCAGCGTTTTCTATTATAGTATACGACGGGCCGGTTTTCAACCGGTTTTTTTTATTCTCAGGCCGTTTATCAGGACGGCGCAAAATGTAAGGAGGTTATTTATCATGAAAGAATTTAACGTAGGAATTATCGGCGCGACCGGTATGGTTGGCCAGCGCTTTGCCATTCTGCTTGAAAACCATCCGTGGTTTCATGTCAAAATGCTGGCTGCTTCTTCCCGCAGCGCAGGCAAAACATATGAAGAGGCAGTGGGTAAGCGCTGGGCGATGAAAAAACCGATTCCGGCTTCTATGAAGGAGCTGGTCGTCCGCGACGCAGCGGCGGACATCGATGAAATTGCGGCTTCCGTTGATTTTGTGTTCTGCGCGGTCGATATGAAAAAGGATGAAATCAAAAAGCTCGAAGAGGCGTATGCAAAGGCTGAGTGCCCGGTTATTTCCAATAACTCCGCGAACCGCTTTACGGAAGACGTCCCGATGATTATTCCGGAGATCAACGCCGGCCATGCAAAGGTAATCGAAGCGCAGCGCGCACGTCTTCATACAAAGCGCGGTTTTATTGCAGTAAAGTCGAACTGCTCGCTGCAAAGCTATGTGCCGGCCCTGCATCCGCTGATGGAGGAGTTCGGTGTAAAAGCGGCGCTCGCCTGCACCTACCAGGCAATTTCCGGCGCTGGAAAGACGTTTGAGACCTTTCCGGAAATTGTGGATAACGTAATTCCGTATATTGGCGGAGAAGAGGAAAAGAGCGAGAAGGAGCCGCTCAAAATCTGGGGAAAAGTAGAGGACGGAAAAATCGTCTGTGCGGACAGACCTGCTATTACGACGCAGTGCCTGCGCGTCCCAGTGAGCGACGGCCATATGGCTGCGGTGTTTGTTTCGTTCGATAAAAAGCCTTCTCTTGAACAAATCAAAGAGAAGTGGGCGGCATTTAAAGGCGAGCCGCAGATTCTCGCTTTGCCCAGCGCGCCCAAACAGTTCCTGCACTATTATGAAGAAGATAACCGCCCGCAGACGAAGCTTGACCGCGATACGGAAAACGGCATGGCGGTGCACATCGGCCGTCTGCGTGAGGACAGCCAGTACGACTATAAATTTGTCTGCCTTTCGCACAACACGGTGCGCGGTGCGGCAGGCGGCGCAGTGCTGATGGCGGAGCTTCTTGCTGCAAAGGGCTATCTTGACTGAGCATTTTTCCATGCCAGTGCATAGAATACAGCAGGAAACAGGGTGCATTTGAACGGACATAAGGAGGAAACTAACGTGAAGAAGCACATATTTACCGGTGCGGGCGTTGCCATTGTAACGCCGATGTTTCCGGACGGCTCCATCCATTATGAGAAGCTCGGCGAGCTGATTGACTGGCAGATTGCATGTAGTACGGACGCCATTGTGATTTGCGGCACAACCGGAGAATCCGCATGCATGACGGACAACGAGCATATCGACTGTATTGCGTTCGCTGTGAAACGTGCGGCTGGGCGGGTTCCGGTAATTGCAGGGGCGGGAAGCAATGATACCAGATATGCCGAGGAGCTTTCAAAAGAAGCAAAAAATCTGGGTGTGGACGCGCTTTTGCATGTCACGCCCTACTATAATAAGACGTCGCAGCGCGGCCTGCTCACGCATTTTACAAAAATTGCAGATGCAACGGATCTGCCCGTTATTTTATATAACGTGCCGAGCCGTACCGGCGTAAACATTAAGCCGGAAACCTGCCGCGCGTTGTCGGAGCATCCGAATATCTGTGCAGTAAAGGAAGCGAGCGGCAATATTTCGCAGGTGGCGCAGATAAAAGCGCTGTGCGGCGATGCGCTCGATATTTATTCCGGAAACGACGACCAGATTGTGCCGATCCTTTCACTTGGCGGCAGGGGCGTCATCTCCGTGCTGTCGAATGTAATGCCCAGGGAAGCGCACGACATCTGCGCGCTGTATCTTGAAGGGAAAACGGCGGAATCTGCGGATTTGCAGCTCAAGCTTTTGCCGCTTGTCAATCACCTGTTTATGGACGTCAATCCGATACCGGTCAAAGCTGCCATGAACCTGATGGGAATGGATGTCGGCGAATGCCGGCCGCCGCTTGTTGGAATGGAAGCGGAACAGATCGAAAAGCTTGCCGCCTCTATGCGGGCGGTTGGGCTGATCGCATAAAATGATGACAAAAAATCTGCACACAGTCTTACAATTTGTTTGAACTGTGTGCAGATTTGTGTTAGAATAGACTTGAATTATGACAGCGGATGAGGAAAAAGGCGAATGCGCACGCTTGATCGGTTATCGCGCGCAGTTAATTTTAGAAAAGAAAAGGATGTTATATTAAATGATCCGGATATTGCTTTGTGGTGCAAACGGCAAAATGGGCCATGTGATTGCGTCCTGTGTGGCGGAACGCGGCAACATGGAAATTGTCGCAGGAATCGATCTGAATACACAGACGTACGGCGCTTTTCCGATTTACAGAGACTTTGATTCCTGTGATAAAGAGGCGGATGTGATTATTGATTTTTCGACGCCGGCGATTCTTGACAATCTGCTTTCCTATGCAAAACGGACGAAGACACCGGTTGTTGCGGCGACAACCGGCTATACGCCGGAGCAGATTGCAAGCATCAAAGAGGCCGCAAAGCAGACCGCCGTGTTTTTCACCTTCAATATGTCGCTTGGCGTCAATCTTCTGACGGCGTTGAGCGTGCAGGCAGTTCGAGTGCTCGGGGATCAATTTGATGTCGAAATCATCGAAAAGCATCATAACCAGAAAGTGGACGCGCCCTCCGGAACGGCGATTATGCTGGCGGAGGCGATCAATGAAGCCTGCGACGCGCGATATGTCTACGAATATGACCGCCATTCGCGCAGGATGAAACGCCCGAAGCATGAAATTGGCATTCACTCTATCCGCGGCGGAACCATTGTGGGTGAGCATGAGGTGCTGTTTGCGGGACGCGACGAACAGCTTTCGCTGAAGCACACCATAACCTCCAAGGAGGTTTTTGCAGTGGGAGCGGTTAACGCCGCTGCATTCTTAATGGGGAAACCGGAAGGTCTTTACGATATGTCGGATCTGCTGGCTGAACAACAAAAGGGGGAGTAACAAAATATGAAAGTTATGAGAAAACGCAAAAGAAGATTAAAGCCCGTACCGGTGATGATTGCCGTTTTGCTTGTTTTGGCGATCGGCGCGCTGGTGTGGTTTACCTGCACGTCGCTTAGCTGCACGTCGGTTCCAGCGGGTCTGGGCGAAATATCCGCCTCTTCGGGCGAATCTTCTGAAGAAGAATCCTCAGAGCCGGTTCCGGAGCCGACTTCCGTCAGACTGATCGGCTTCGGCGACGATTTAATCCATGTTTCGATTTTTAAACAGGCCAAAGCGCGTGCAACAGACGGCGGATATGATTTTTCCTATGCCTATGAGCCGATCAAGGATGTGATTCAGCTCGCAGATATTGCTTCGATCAATCAGGAGACGGTCATGGCAAAGGATAAAGCGCCGTCCGGCTATCCGCTGTTTAATACGCCGCAGGAGCTTGCGGGCTGCCTTGCAAATTTGGGATTTGACGTTGCCAATCTTGCCAATAACCATGTCATGGATCAAGGAGAGTCAGGTTTAAAATCTACGCTCGACTTATGGGACAGCATCCCCTCTGTTCTGACCACCGGTGCATATCAGAATGAAGAGGATTTTGAAGACATCCGCACGCTCGAGAGAAACGGGATAACCTTCTCTTTTTTGGGCATGACGGAGCTGACAAACGGTTTGTCGCTTCCTTCGGATACGGAGCTGGTTGTGCTGCGCACACAGGACGAAGAACGTGTGAAAGCGCAGATTGAAAAGGCGAAGTCTATCAGCGACGTTGTGGTGGTAAACGTCCACTGGGGCGTGGAATATACGCACAAGCCCACAGAATATCAATATGAATATGCACAGAAGCTGGCGGATTGGGGCGCGGATATTATTTTGGGCCATCATGCGCATGTCATTCAGCCAGTGGAATGGATCACCCGTGCGGATGGGACGCGCGCGCTCTGCGTTTACTCGCTTGGCAATTTTATCTCTACGCAGGAAATGGGCGCCACAATGATCGGCGGCGGATTGGACGTCACGGTGACAAAGGAATACGAGAACAACACAGTTTCCATTACTTCGGCGCGCTTTATCCCGACGGTTACGCATTATGAATGGGGAAAGGCGAATGTCCGCGTATATCCGCTTGACGAATACACCGATGAGCTGGCGGCAAAGCACGGCATCCATCAGCACATTTCCAAATTTGATCTGGCGTATATCAATCAGACGGTTTCCTCTGTGATTGACGAGGAATTTTTAACGCCATACCGCTGATGATTCGAGAGGAGAAGCTCTATGAAGGTCATCCATGAGGTCTATTTTACCGAAAACGTTGCGGTGCTCTCTTTTGAAAAAGCGCCGGCTACCATCCATTTTTTAAGCGAGCTGTTTACACGTGTTGCCAAAGCGGGCATCAATGTGGATATGATTTCACAGACTGCGCCGAAAGGCTCGGTCAACACGCTCTCTTTCACTGTTGCAGACGAGCATGTCCCGGGCGTCTTGGCGGTGCTTAACGAGATGAACGCGGGAATTCGACCGATGGTTTCAACCGGAAATGTCAAAATTGCACTCTATGGCGAAGAAATGCCGAGCAAGGTTGGCGTTGCAGCGGGTGCGTTCGCCCTGTTGAACGAAATGGGGATCGACATTTTGCTGATTACCACCTCGGAGGTTGATATTTCGATTGTTGTGACAAGCGCGAACAGCGACGCTGCTTATGCGATTTTAAAAAAGGAATACATGACAGAGTAGAATCATGGAATTCTATAAAAAAACGTTTGACACAGCTTGTCCTTTATGATAAAATAATAAGGCCGCATGTGCAGGGTCTAAGTCGGAGGATTGTCCTCCGCCCCGTAAACAGCGAGATTATAGAAAAGGCAGGTGCCTTATCAGATGTACGCAATTATTGAAACCGGCGGAAAGCAGTACCGTGTCAGCGCAGGCGATCAGGTTTTCGTTGAAAAGCTGAATGTAAACGAAAACGATACCGTTGAGTTTGACAAAGTCATCGCAGTTTCCGGCGATGACGGAATGAAAGTCGGCGCTCCGTATGTTGAGGGTGCAGTCGTAAAAGCGACGGCCGTCAAAAACGGCAAAGACAAGAAAATCACGGTTTATACCTACAAACCGAAAAAGGGTTCCGCTCGCAAGCTCGGTCACAGACAGCCTTATACAAAGGTTAGAATCGAAGCGATCAACGCGTAAGCGATGATCAGCGCGGAATTTTTTCTCAGGGAAGATCATCTTGTCGGAGTTTCTGTTCGCGGACATGCGGGTTATGCATCGTATGGAAACGATGTAGTTTGCGCGTCTGTGACAAGCGCCGTTGAGCTTACGGCAAACGGCATTACGGAAATTCTGAAAATTCCGGCCTCTGTCGGCGTTTTTGAAAACGAGGTTCGGGTCGATCTTCCGGCGGGCGCGGGACTTGATGCGGAGCGCTTTTTGCAGGCGCTGCGGCTTCATCTGGCGCTTTTACAGCAGGATTATCCTGAAAATCTGCAATTGACTGATACGGAGGTGTAAATCATGTTAAAGCTGAATATGCAGTTCTTTGCGCATAAAAAGGGCGTTGGTTCCACAAAGAACGGCCGTGACTCCGAGTCAAAACGTCTTGGCGCAAAGCGCGCGGACGGACAGTTTGTCTTGGCAGGCAATATCATTTATAAACAGCGCGGTACGCACATCCATCCGGGTGAAAATGTTGGCCGCGGTTCCGACGATACCTTGTTCGCAAAGATCGACGGTGTTGTCAGATATGAGCGCATGGGACGCGACCGCAAAAAGGTCAGCGTTTACAGCGCACAGTAAAGACGCATCACAAAAAGCGTGCCGAGCGGCACGCTTTTTTCGTGGTATTTTCGATTGATAACACGGCGTTTTTCATATATAATAGTTCTGTCAGAGTAAAAGCGGTAGGAATAGAAAGGATTTTTCATGTTTATTGATAAAGCCAGAATTCATGTACGGGCAGGCAGCGGCGGCAATGGTGCGGTCAGCTTTCGCAGAGAAAAGTATATTGCTGCGGGCGGGCCGGACGGCGGCGACGGTGGCAAAGGCGGAGACGTTTTGTTTGCGGCGGACACAAACCTTTCAACGCTGGTCGATTTTCGGTATAAGCGAAAATATGCGGCGGAGAATGGGGAAAACGGCGGTGCAAAGCGCTGTTCCGGAAGAAGCGGAAAGGATCTTGTCATCCGTGTGCCGCGCGGAACCGTAGTACGCGAGGCGGAAACCGGCCGCATTTTGGCGGACGTTTCATCGGACGAGCCGGTTGTCGTTGCAAAGGGCGGCAAAGGCGGCGCGGGAAACCAGCACTTTGCAACGTCAACCAGACAGATTCCGCGTTTTGCAAAGCCGGGTAAGCCTGGGGATGAATTCGACCTTTCGCTTGAACTGAAGCTTTTGGCAGACGTTGGATTAGTCGGATTTCCGAATGTAGGAAAATCAACGCTTATCTCGGTTGTCAGCGCGGCAAAGCCGACGATTGCCAATTATCATTTTACGACGCTGACGCCGGTGCTCGGCGTAGTGCAGGTGGATGAACGCCAGAATTTTGTGATGGCGGATATTCCCGGCCTGATTGAAGGAGCGGCGGACGGCGTGGGGCTTGGACACGACTTTTTGCGTCATGTGGAACGCTGCCGCCTGATTGTCCATGTCGTGGATGTTTCCGGTATTGAGGGACGCGACCCGAAGGAGGATTTTGCCATTATCAATCGTGAGCTTGCAAACTTCAGCGAAGAGCTGGCGGAGCGCCCTCAGCTTGTGGCGGCAAATAAATGCGATATGGCGGATGAAGAGCAGGTTGCGATGTTCCGTGCTTTTGTCGAAGAACAGGGCTATGCGTTTTATCCGATTTCTGCGGCTACAAATCAGGGGACGCACGAGCTGATCGGCGCGGTAGCCTCTGCATTATCGAAGCTGCCCCCAGTCAGACAGTTTGAGGCGCAGCCGCTTACCGATGAAGAACGCCGTGCAAGAGAGATGACGGAGCAGAAATTCACCATTACGGTGGAAGACGGCGTTTATTATGTGGACGCGGACTTTTTGGAGCCGCTGCTTATGACGGTCAATATGGACGATTACGAGTCCTTGCAGTATTTTCAGC
>UQQY01000116.1 GCA_900543295.1 uncultured Oscillospiraceae bacterium
CCGGCAATGGAGGATTATGCACTCGACATTATCATTGGAAAGGGTCCTTCTGCACGTTCGATTCGTATTGATCTGCCGAAATTTACGCTGATCGGCGCCACAACAAGAGCCGGTCAGTTGACTGCACCGCTGCGCGACCGTTTCGGCGTTCTGTTTCGGCTTGAGCTTTATTCGCCGGAGCAGTTAAGCGAAATTATTCTGCGCAGCGCAGGGATTCTGGAGATTCCCTGCGACCGTGCGGGCGCGTTGGAGCTTGCGCGCCGCTCCAGAGGAACGCCGCGTATCGCGAACCGTCTGTTAAAACGGGTGCGCGATTTTGCACAGGTTCTTGGCGATGGTACGATTACAAAGGAAATTGTAGATACTGCGCTTGATAAGCTGGAAATTGACGCGCTTGGACTTGACACAATCGATCGCCGGATGCTTATGATGATTATTAAGAATTATCGCGGAGGTCCGGTCGGATTGGAAACGCTTGCCGCCGCGCTCGGAGAAGAGGCCGTCACGCTTGAGGACGTCTATGAACCATATCTGATGCAGATCGGTTTTCTGGCGCGGACGCCGCGCGGACGCTGCGTTACGCCGCTTGCTTATGAGCATCTTGGTATTGTTCAGGATGACGGCGGGCAGATGCGTCTTTCTTAAAGAATCCGTTTATTTTGTAAAGAAAGCTGGGATCACAATGGGAAGATTGTTTGGCACAGACGGTGCGCGCGGAATTGCAAACTTAGAGCTTACCTGTGAGCTTGCCATGCAGATTGGACGTGCGGCCGCAGTTGTCCTGACAAAGGAAACAGCGCACAAGCCGAAAATTGTGATTGCGCGCGACACCAGAATTTCGTCAGAAATGCTGGAAGCCGCGCTTGCCGCCGGACTTTGTTCCGTGGGTGCGGACGCCGTTATATTGGGTGTTATTCCGACACCGGCCGCTTCCTATCTTGTTTCGTATTATGGTGCGGACGCGGGCGTGATGATTTCTGCTTCACACAATCCGGTTGAATTTAATGGGATCAAGCTGTTTTCCTCAACCGGATATAAACTTCCGGACGCACTCGAAGAGCAAATTGAGGAACTGATTCTCGATCATCCGGAAAAAATTGAACGTAAGTCCGGCACAGAGCTTGGCCGTATCGCGGCCTGCCGCACGGCAGTTCAGGACTATATCTTCCATCTTCTTTCCACCATGGACGTAAACCTTTCCGGTGTAGCTGTTGCGCTGGACTGCGCAAACGGAAGCGCAAGCGCAACAGCGCGTGAGGCATTCTCTCGTCTTGGCGCGAAAGTTCATATGCTAAGCGATCAGCCGGACGGAACCAATATTAATAAGGAATGCGGATCTACACATATGGAGGCGCTCGCTCGCTATGTATCGGAAACACCCGGACTTATCGGAGGGTTTGCTTTTGATGGAGATGCAGACCGCTGTCTTGCTGTGGATGAAAATGGAAATCGGATTGACGGCGATCAGATCATTGCAGCATTTGCTAAGCAGATGAAAGCGGAAAATCGTCTTGCTTCTAATACGGCGGTTGTTACGGTTATGTCGAATTTTGGTATGCGCGACTTTGGAAAGCGCGAGGGCGTCCAGATCGTAAAAACAGCGGTTGGGGATCGTTATGTTCTGGAAGAGATGCTTAAAAACGGCTACAATCTTGGCGGGGAAGATTCCGGCCATATTATCCTTTCCGATTATGCCAATACGGGTGACGGTCAACTCACTGCGCTGCAAATGCTGCGTATCTGTAAAAAGACAGGAAAACCGCTTTCAGAGCTTGCATCTGTTATGCAGAAATCCCCTCAGGTTCTGCGTTCTGTCTATGCAACGGCTGAAGATAAAAAAAGCTATCTCAAAATTCCGGCTATAGCAGACGTAATACAGGAAGCGGAAACAGCTCTCGGCGAAAATGGGCGTGTCTTGGTACGCGCTTCCGGAACAGAGCCGCTGATCCGCGTTATGCTGGAGGGCAGCGATACTGTTGAAATTGAAAACTACTGCACAAAAATTTGCAGAACGATTGAGGAGAATATCGGCTGATGCGCTTTGTAAGGGATTTAACCGAATATGAAATGCTTGATACCAGCGGCGGAGAAAAGCTTGAACGATGGGGAAGCCGAATCCTGATTCGTCCAGATCCCCAAATTATATGGGATACGCCGCATGAGCACCCTATGTGGAACAAAGCGGATGCACGCTATATTCGTTCAAGCAAAGGCGGCGGAAGCTGGGAGTTTTATCAGAAAATTCCGGATAGCTGGACTCTTTCCTATCGGGAGCTGACGTTTCGTATCCAGCCTACCGGTTTTAAGCATACGGGACTTTTTCCGGAGCAGGCTGTCAACTGGTCGTATTTTATGGAGACGATACAAGAACAGACAAAGCCGGTGCGCGTACTCAATCTGTTTGCTTATACCGGTGCTGCGACGCTCGCCTGCGCCGCAGCAGGGGCGGAAGTCTGCCATGTGGACGCATCAAAGGGAATGGTTGCGTGGGCGCGGGAAAACGCAGCGCTTTCCGGTCTGTCGGACCGACCAATTCGCTGGATTGTGGACGATTGTGAAAAATTTGTCGCGCGGGAAATAAAACGCGGCAGACGCTATGATGCTGTCATCATGGATCCGCCGTCTTATGGCAGAGGACCGGGCGGCGAGGTGTGGAAGCTTGAAGAGCAGATCTACCGGATGGTAGATCTGTGCGCCGGTGTGCTTTCGGACAAGCCGCTGTTCTTTGTTTTAAATTCCTATACAACAGGGCTTTCTCCGTCGGTTATGCGTTATCTTCTCGGCGTAACAGTCGCAAAGCGTTTCGGCGGAGAGGTTGCTGCTGATGAAATCGGTCTTCCCGTAACGCAGAGCGGTTTCGTTTTGCCGTGTGGTTCTACCGCAATCTGGAACAGAAAATCATAAAGTAAGGAATATGGTAAATCAATGGATGAGTTGATACAGTTTCAGCATGTTTCGTTTGAATATGCAAGCGATGAAGAGGGAAAATTGCCAGTACCCGTACTGCACGAAGTGGAGCTTGCTATCCAGCAGGGCGCTTTTGTAGCGGTTTTAGGGCATAACGGTTCAGGAAAATCAACGCTTGCCAAGCATATTAACGCGATATTACAGCCGACTGACGGCGTAGTTTATGTGGAAGGAATCGATACCTCAAACGATGAAATGGTGTTTGAAATCCGCCAGCGCGTCGGTATGGTTTTTCAAAATCCGGATAACCAATTGGTTGCCACTGTCGTTGAAGAGGATGTAGCGTTCGGACTCGAGAATCTGGGCGTAAAGCCGGGCGAAATCCGAACACGAGTGGACGAAGCATTGAAAGACGTCGGAATGTATGAATTCCGCGAACATGCGCCTCATCAGCTTTCCGGCGGACAGAAGCAGCGAATTGCCATCGCCGGCATCCTTGCGATGAAGCCAAAGTGTATTGTGCTTGACGAGCCAACCGCTATGCTGGATCCACAGGGGCGCCGTGAAGTGATAAAAACCATCCGCCGCCTGAATCGGGAGCATAACACAACGGTTATCTATATCACACATTTTATGGACGAGGCGGTCCTAGCTGACCGAGTAGTAGTGATTGATAACGGCAGAGTTTTAATGGACAATATACCGCGTGAAGTATTCCGGCATGTCGAAGAGCTGAAAGCTGTGGGGCTTGACGTCCCGCAAGTGACGGAGCTTGCATATAAGCTCAGAAAAAGCGGGGTATCCATTCCAGACGATATTTTAACGGTGCCTGATTTTGTTTCGGCATTTCAAAAAATAATGGAGGCGTAAACGTGGCGATCATCAAAACAGAACATCTTACCCATTGCTACAGCCGCGGCACGCCTTTTGAAAAGACGGCGATAAACGACGTCAACCTTGAGATTGAGGAAGGCGAGCTGGTCGGCGTAATCGGCCATACCGGTTCTGGAAAGTCCACGCTGATTCAGCACTTGAACGGACTTTTAAAGCCGGATAGCGGTAAAGTGTATATTGACGGCATTGATATTTTTGAAAGCAAGGAAATTTTGCAGAAAACACGCTTTAAAGTTGGTCTTGTGTTTCAGTATCCGGAATACCAGCTCTTTGAAGAAACAGTGGAAAAGGATATTGCCTTTGGACCGCGCAATCTCGGAATGAGCGAGGAAGAGATCAAAACTGCTGTTACACATGCGATGGAATGCGTAGGCCTTTCTGATAAATACCGAAAAAAAAGCCCTTTTGAGCTTTCGGGCGGACAAAAGCGCCGTGTTGCCATTGCTGGTGTAATCGCCATGCGTCCCAAGGTTTTAATTCTGGACGAGCCGACCGCCGGATTGGATCCCAAGGGTCGCGATCGGATTCTCTCTTTAATTGATTCCTATCATCGCGCAGAAAAAAATACTGTTCTGCTTGTCTCCCATAGTATGGAGGATATTGCAAGGTACGCATCAAAAGTGCTTGTGATGAATCACGGGGAAGTTTTTTCCTACGACACAGTGGAGGCAACGTTTTCTCATGCAGAGGAAATTGAGAAAATTGGTCTTTCTGTTCCGCAGATCACCAAACTTTTTTATGCGCTTGCAGAAGCAGGCTACACGATGGACGAGCATGTTTACAGTGTGGATCGTGCGCAGGAGCTTCTTTTGCAGATGATTTCAGGGAAAAGAGGTGCGTCCCATGCTGAGTGATATTACCATCGGACAGTTTTTTCCCGGAAAATCGATTGTGCATCGGATCGATCCTCGGATGAAACTGATTTTGATTGTCGTGTTTATCGTTGTATTATTTGTGATACGCAACGCCTTTTCTTTTCTTCTGCTTGCCATCTCTCTTGGCGCGGTTTTCTTTACGGCAAAAATTCCGGCGCGCGCTATCTGGCGCGGCTTAAAACCGATTTTGCCATTGATTTTGTTTACCGCACTGCTCAATATCTTTTTCGTAGAAGGAAACGTTCTAGTCTCCTTCTGGATTTTTCGTATTACGGACGCGGGGCTTAAAACCGCAGCGCTGATGGCGATCCGAATTGTTCTTTTAATTGTCGGTTCTTCTCTGCTCACCTACACAACCTCGCCGATCGCTTTGACCGATGCGATCGAACGTCTGTTTGGCCCCTTAAAAGTCATTCATTTTCCCGTGCACGAAATGGCTATGATGATGACCATCGCGCTGCGTTTTATACCAACGCTTTTGGAGGAGACCGATAAGATCATGTCCGCACAGAAGGCCCGCGGCGCCGACTTGGAAACCGGCGGTATTTTAAAGCGCGCCAAGGCCTTGATTCCGATATTGATTCCGTTGTTTGTATCCGCATTTCGGCGAGCTGAGGAGCTTGCGCTCGCAATGGAATGCCGCTGTTATCGTGGGGGTGAGGGAAGAACCCGGATGAAGCAGCTGCACCTTTCATCGCTTGACTGGATTTCCACTGGCGTGGTTACCGTTGTTTTTGCTGCTACCATCATGATGAATCTGATTCTTCCCGGAATGCTTTGATAGGATAGAGGAAGCCATGTCTATGAAAAATCTGCTTGTTGAAGTGTCCTATCGCGGCACCGCGTACCATGGTTTTCAATTCCAGAAAAATGCTCTTTCTATAGCGGAGGTTCTTCAGGATAAAATTGAACAGGTGCTTAGGAAGCGGGAACCTATCGTTGGATGCTCCCGAACGGATGCAGGCGTTCATGCGAATAGCTGCTTTTTTCATATGAAAACGGACGTGCCGTTTCCGACAGAAAAATTCCCTGAAGTTTTAAATCGTGTACTGCCGCCGGATATTGTCGTTTTGTCCTGTAAAGAGGTTTCCCTTGACTTTCATGCGCGCTACTCCTGCAAGGGAAAGGAGTATTGGTATCGTATCTGGAATCATCCGGTCAAAGATCCTTTTCTCTCGGATTTGGCGCTGTTTTACAAAAAGCCGATTGATGTGGAGCTGTTAAACAGAGAAGCTCTGCCGCTGATCGGCACGCACGATTTCACTTCATTCTGCAATCCCAATCACAAAGAGGGAATGTCCACAATTCGTACCGTTGACCGGATATGTCTGACAAGGGAAGGCCATATGGTAACCATGGCAATTCATGCGGACGGTTTTCTCTACAACATGGTTCGGATTATCATGGGCACCTTGCTCGAAATAAACGACGGTATGCTACCGCAGAATAGCATATTGTCCATACTTGAGGCAAAAGATCGCTCACGTGCGGGACGTACAGCGCCGCCGCATGGGCTTTATTTAAATCGCGTAGACTACTGAAAGGGGCTTCTTTGTGGCACAGTATCAGGACATTGACGAATATCGTGAAAAAAAACGCAGACAGAAGCGAAATCGTATTCTTCTGGCACTCGGGTTTCTTGCGGCTGCACTGGCGGTATTTCTTACCGTTTTCTTTTTAGTCAGAAATAATCGCAAATCCGGTCTGAGCGACGATGCATCTTTTCCGCTTTCGATTCACGGAGAACAATTGACCGACATCCATAAGGTGGGCGGCAATCTGGCTGTTTTGACACAATCGAGCTTATATGTATACGATACGGGCGGCTCAGCAAGGTATGATGTCTTGCATGGCTGTACTAATCCGGCTATCTGCGAATCGGGCAACCGTCTTCTAACATATGACCGCGGCGGAACAAAGCTGCGTGTAGACGATACCAATGGAAACTGTGACGAATTAAACGCGGAAAATACGATTCTTTGTGCGCAGATTGCTTCTGACGGCAGTGTTGTACTAGTCACCACGCATGATCAGTATGCTTTCTTTATTCAGGTGTATGATGCGAAAATGAATCTTCGCTATCGATATGGATCTGCAACAGAAAGCTTTAGTATGGTATCCTTTTCTCCGGATCAGAAGCATATTGCCGCCTGTGCGATTGGTTCCTCTTCCGGCGCGTTTTTAGCAAAGGTTTCCGTATTCGATTATACTACGGAAAAGACGGCCAGAACCTATGAAATCGCGGATCTGCTTCCGTTGTACGCAGCGTATACTGCTTCTTCAAACTTAATGATAATTGGCAGTGATCGTTTGGTTTTGTTAAACGCAGAAACCGGTGAAACATTTGAGACGGAATATGATGGAGCATTGAAGCAATTCGTGTGTGATGCAGACGGTATGACTGCGATTGCTACAGACAATCAGCTTAATGGCGCATCAACCTTGACGCTTTTTGATAAAAACGGAAAGCAGACGGCAAGCGTTTCTGTGCCGGATTCCCCGCTTGATCTCTGTATTTCGGATAGTCGGGTTCTTTTTCTTGGAAAAAAAGCGGTCTATCACTATGACCTGTCTCTGAATCTTCAGGAAGAAATCACTTTGGAAAGCAGCGCGCAGAAGATTACCTATGCAAACGGATCTATGTTCCTGCTCGGAGCAGACGCCGTCTCAAAATACAGCATTCGCTGATGTATGGAAAGGAGCAAAAGATATGACATTGTCGTCTGTGTTACTTGATCTTATCGCAGTAATCGTTTTCGCATCTCTGGTGATTGGCGGATATAAGAAAGGCTTTCTGAAAACAATTGTACTGGCTG
>UQQY01000117.1 GCA_900543295.1 uncultured Oscillospiraceae bacterium
TCGAGCCGTATCGTGAAAACTTTCCGGTTATCACTGGAGAACTCGGCCCAACATTCACCGGCTGTTATACCTCGCAGTCGAAAATGAAAATGGCAAACCGCATTGCGGAGGATCGTCTCTATATGGCGGAGGCGTTGACCGCGTTTGCCGTTTCCAAAATCGGTATCGCCGACTTCAATACGCAGTTCCGTTCTGCATGGGAAAAGGTGCTGTTCAATCAGTTTCACGACATCCTGCCCGGCTCAAACGTGCCGGAATCCCGCGATCACGCAATGGGAGCGTTTGAAGAGGCCATGGGCAGTGTGATGGCAGCCTCCGGCGCTGCGCTGCGCGCCTTTGCAAAGGAAATCGATACTTCGACGTTTGAAACGCCGGACGAACCGCTTGCTTCCCGCTCCGAAGGCGGCGGCGTCGGGCTTAACACCGATGAAGCAAGCCGCTACCGCCTTCCCGGAACCGAGCGCGGCAGGGGTAAAACCAGACTTCTTCACTTTTTCAATCCCACACGGTTTGACCGCAAGGGCGTGCTTGACGCAACAATTTGGGACTGGCCGGGCGATCCGGATTTGGTTCGCGCCTATGATATAGATGGCAAGCCGCTTGACTGCACAGCAATTCCGAGTAAAACGACATGGCTCGACTGGAATCACATGCGCACCGATATTCTGGTAAAAGCATCCGTTCCGGCATTTGGCTATACGACTGTACGTATCACTGAGGGAGAGAAAAACGATTTCTGTTTTGCCGCACTGCCGCCGGATCCGCGCGTTACCTACTATGAGCCGCTTATTATGGAAAATGCGCTTGTCCGCGTTGTATTTGACGAAGCGGATTACTCCGTTCGCTCCTATTTTGATAAGCGAACCGGATGCGATTTGCTCGGCGGAAAAGGCGCGCGCTTTATCCTGCATAAGGAACGCACCTTAAAAGGCGGCAGCGCATGGGTTGAGGGCGTACATAAAACGCCGTGCGACCTGCACAAAGAGGCGGAGGTTACCCTCAAGGAGGTTAATCTGAACGCACCGCTGCGTAAAAGCCTCCGCTATGAGATGAAATACGGCAGGTCGAAGCTTGAAGTAACAGCAAAGCTGACCGATGATTCGCCCGTACTGGAATTCTCCGTTAGATGCGACTGGATGGAGGTTTCCACACCGGATGAAGTGCCTGTTTTGAGTTTCGCCGCTTCTCTCTCCTATCACGCCGCAGCTTATCGTTCTGATATTCAGATCGGTCTTTTAGAACGTCGGCCTGAGGCGATGCATGATAGCTGCTCGCGCAACTTCTATTATGCTCCCGATGCAGCGGGAAAAAAAGCAGGATTGCTCCTGCTCACGGACAGCAAATATGGCTACCGCGGCTATAACGACACCTTGCAGGTCACCCTGCTGCGCTCCTCCTCTAATCCGGATCCGTATCCGGAGCTTGGCGTGCGCCGTTTCCGTATCGGCCTTTCCTGCGAACAGGATAACCCGTTTGCTTTAAAGGCGGCAGGCGATGCATTTGTCAACTGCGATCTTCCCTACGCGTCGAACACAGCCCATCCCGGCAGCCTGCCGCTGGCGGATCGTTTCCTGCATGTAGCGGGTGATGCGATGGTGACAGCGGTAAAGATTGCAGAACAGAAAAACGGAATCATTGTCCGTATCGCCGCCGTTTATACCGACCGCGAAGTCCCAGTCACCATTTCTATGAAAGGCCTTCATCAGGCGTCGTTGGTAGATTTGGCGGAACAGCCGCACGGAGAATGCGCCGTTACAGATGAAGCAGTTTCACTCGTGCTCAAAGCGGGACAAACGATAAGTCTGCTTTTATCCTGAAGAAGAAAATGGACGGATACGCGGCATTTGCCTTGTCAAGACAAAGTCATACCGCGAAAAAGCTTCTGAATAAGTGCACAGAATATATTTTCCGCTGTACTGAAACCGCGGAGATCTGCACTTCTTAAACGGATATTTTATATCAGAAAATGAATTTTTAAAGGAATGACTACATGGAAATCAAATCGTTTGAACGCTCCTATCTGGAAGATGTCAAAAAGCTGTTAAAAGCTGCTTTTTACCGCGAAAACAGTAACGCTGTTTTAAACGAATGGGAATTTGCAGAAACGGTTCTGCAAGACGCCGGATATAAACCGTATCTGTGCCTGATTGCCGTGGAAAAGGACGAAGTGATCGGCTACAATATTTTGACGGCTGCCGCAATAGGAGAGCAGAAGGGACTGGCGCTGGGACCGCTCGCAGTAAAAAAAGAATGCCAAAACAAGGGAATCGGTACCCGGCTGGTTCGTGAAAGCATTCAAAGAGCGCAGGAGTCAGGCTATCCCTGGATCACTGTACTGGGCGGCGATTACTATTCCCGCTTTGGCTTTAAAGCCGGAAAGCTATATGGTATTACCGTATCAGATAATGCATTTGAAAACGATCATATTCAGATCCTTTTTTTGAACTGTAATACTGAAAGCAGGGTTTCCGGAAAAATAATTTACTGTAATTCGTTTTATGATTCAGATGGAAATCTTTTGTGAGTCCCGTACCATATGATCCATCGTTACCATACCATATAAGAAATGAAAAGGAAGAAGCAAAAGGTCTGTCGTTTAGACGGACCTTTTGCTTCTTCCTCAATTCATACAATGAAGAGAAAAATTTCTTCCTGCAAAAGCATTACCAAATAACGATTGATTGACCTTTACTCATAATCGATCAGCGCCTTAAAATACTCCCACTGATTCTGGTGCTGTTTTTGCATTTCTTCACTATTTTTCAAGCTATCAGAATAAGAATCGAAATCCACGAAGCACAAAAACATGTCGTTGACCACGCCGTACAGCTCCATTTTTTCCGAAAGCTTTGTATTCTTTAAATAGTATTTATCTCCCTGCGGCGCATCTGAACCGGTAAAAGAAGAAATATCCTCAAATTCAAATCCAATTGACTGCAAATTTTCATAGCCGTCTTCGTCCAGCATAAACACAAAATCCCTGCGGTCTGAGATGCGGCCTATTACCTTGGCATAGGTCATTTCCTGCATCTGCGGCGTCATCTCAGAATCTGCCTTTACCGCAAGTTGGAAGGACTGAATATCCATCTTGATTTCCCCATCCCCATTTACATCCTTGGCAAAGCTTTTTAATGGTGATTGAATCAACGATTCAGAACCTGAAAAGGATTTCTCCGAAATAATCAGAAAAGTGGCGTCATAAACCGGCTTGTTCACCAGATTTATCAACCATACAAGAAGAATCACTGCGACAAACAGCACGGCAAATACGACCAATTTATAGTGATACCAAAAATTAGAAATCTTCTCTTTCCCCGTTTTTGGTCCCTCAAACGTGTGGGCTTCCTCGACATTTGCAGCATCAATACCTGCCTTTTTGCGGCGTGCTTCTATCAGCTCCTGTTTTTCCTTGTTGTATTGCTCCATGTTTGCCATAAGTGTTTCCTCTCTGTCCTCAGGTTTTCAGAGTTCAGCCGTGTTATGTATTTTGCTTTGCCGGACTGTGTATCTCCCTTTTCCTCATAAGTTTATTCTTTATACGGACGAAAAGGAGTATATCTGATAATTCATTATATCGTACATATAGATAATTATCAAGTTTTCAAACCGATACTTTTCATCAAAGCCAACAAAAGTTCGATAAAAATTCACATTTATATACGGAATTATTTTCTGTTTTTCTATGTAACGCGTCAGTAATTCTGAATGGGTATATGGTGAAACGAATTTCGTATTTAACATACAGAAAAGGCTTCGAGAATTATTATTTTCTCGAAGCCTTTTACATACAAATATACGATTTTTCATCTCTGCACAAAAATCTGCGTCACTTGACGTAAAGATGTACCTCTCAGAACTGTCACAGAACTCGAAAATCCTTAATATTGCAGTTTCTTACTTCTCAATGGATTATATATTGGGGGATTTAATGAAATGACCAAAGACCATAACATAAAAAGGCGCCCACATGCTAAAGTACTATTGACCAGTCATGTTAGGTCAGCGTATAATCCAACCTTTCGGAATAAATGTAAGTGGATTCGGCTCTTTGAAGCAATTGCCGATTTCTTCAAAACGCATCATCATGTTATTATCAATTTTTCCGTGAATATTTGGAGAGGCATTCAGCAAAAATGAAACATTATGCTTGTTCATCTGATTAATCTTATCAATTGCCCATTGAACAGATTTCAACTCACTTGTCGGATCACTGGAACGCCAGAACCAACATGAAGTCAGAATGTTTCCTGAACATCCAGGCCCGCTAAATGTATCATCAACTTCCTGTCCCGCAGCATTCTCATAAAAAACAATCTCTGTATGAGCTAAACTTGTTTCACAGCTATGATTCAACAGCAAACAAGATGGCTGAATAGATTTAACAAAAGAGTTTATTTCTTCAAAAGGCATATCTTTATAAGAAGGGCCACCCCAATCCGCCTGCCATCCATCAATAATCAAAAAAGGAATTGGTCCATAATTAGTTAACAATTCAGAAAGTTGCTGTTTAGTGAAATCAATTTGTTCCTTAGTGCAAGAGCATTTTCCAATATGATGTGTCAAATCAAGCATGGAAAAATAAAGACCAGCCTTAATACCCCGAGAACGGTAAGCCTCCAGATATTCTCCTACAATATCTGTTGAAACAGGTGATGAAGAAACACAATGAGATGTTGTGGATGTCGGCCACAAACAGAAGCCTTCGTGATGTTTTGTTGTTAAAGCCGCAAATTTAGCACCAAGTAAATGAGACGCCTCAGCCCATTGCGCGCAGTCCAATTCATCAGGACAAAAGTCCTTCGGATCAAAAGGGTATTTTCGTGCAGTTTGAAAGTTTTCTACATCATATTCCCAATCCTTCATTTCTGTGCTATTAAATTGAAATGTTGCACTGTTAAAATGAATGAATTGACCCAAACGATAATTTACAAATTCAATTTGCTTTCTTATTAAGAAATCATTCTCCATAAACAATCCCCCTTTTGTAATATAACAAATGCAATTTTGATGTAAAGATGTACCTCTCAGAACTGTCACAGAACTCGAAAATCCTTAATATTACAAACTGCTTATTTCTCGATGGTTTTCATCGTCGGGAATAACAATACATCACGAATCGAAGCACTGTCAGTCAGAAGCATCACCATACGGTCAATGCCAAAGCCAATTCCGCCCGTCGGCGGCATTCCAAGCTCCAGGGCATAGAGGAAATCTTCGTCTGTATGATTTGCCTCCTCATTACCCTGCGCCAACAGCTCCTCCTGTGCAGCAAAGCGTTCACGCTGGTCAATCGGATCGTTCAGCTCAGAATAGGCGTTCGCCATCTCCCATCCATTCATAAAGAATTCAAAACGCTCCACGTATTCTGGATTTTCCGGTTTTTTCTTAGTAAGCGGTGAAATCTCGATTGGATGATCCATTACAAAAGTAGGCTGAATCAGATTCTCTTCTGCATATTTTTCAAAGAAAAGATTCAAAATATCACCCTTTTTATGGCATGGTTCAAACTCCACATCATGCGCTTTGGCTGCCGATTGCGCCTCTTCCAGCGTATGAATTTCATTAAAATCAACACCGGCATATTTTTTTACGGCGTCAACCATCGTGATCCGTGCAAACGGCTTGCCTAAATCCATTTCCACACCATTATAGGTAATCGTGGTAGTGCCAAGCACTTCTTTGGCCACATAGCGGTACAGATTCTCCGTCAGATCCATCATTCCATGATAATCGGTATATGCCTGATACAGCTCCATAAGTGTAAACTCCGGATTGTGCCGGGTATCAAGTCCTTCATTGCGGAAAACACGTCCAATCTCATAGACCCGCTCCATACCGCCGACAATCAGCCGTTTCAAATACAGTTCAAGGGAAATCCGAAGCTTCACGTCTTCATCCAAGGCGTTGTAATGCGTTGAAAAAGGACGTGCCGCCGCGCCGCCAGCATTGGCGACCAGCATCGGCGTCTCCACCTCCATAAAGCCCTGCCCGTCCAAATAACGGCGAATCGTGCTGATAATTCTGGAACGCTTAATAAAAGTATCCTTTACTTCCGCATTCATAATCAGATCAATATACCGCTGACGATAGCGCATATCGGTATTCGTCAGGCCGTGGAACTTCTCCGGCATAACCTGCAAGCTCTTAGACAACAGGACAACGCTCTGCGCATGAATCGAAATTTCTCCGGTTTTCGTTTTAAAAACTGTTCCGCCGATTCCGACAATATCGCCAATATCCATTTTTTTAAACGCTTTGTATGCATCCTCGCCGAGACTATCGCGCGCAACATACGACTGGATGTTGCCGGACAAGTCCTGCACATTGCAAAACGAAGCCTTTCCCATAACGCGTTTAGACATCATGCGCCCCGCAACTGTAACAGTTTTTCCTTCCAGCTGGTCAAACTGCGCCTTGATCTCTGTGCTGTGATGCGATACGTCATATTTGGTAATCTGAAAGGGATCGCTGCCTTCTGACTGCAAAGCGGCAAGCTTTTCCCGTCTGACGCGGATCAATTCGCCATAATCCTGCGTCGGAGCTGCTGTATTTTCTGCCATTCTTTGTTGTCCCCTCTCTTATTTCCCGATTTCCAGAACTTCATACTGAATAATGCCTGCCGGAGCTTCTACATCAACAATATCGCCGACATGATGGCCGAGCATGGCTTTGCCGACCGGAGACTCATCCGAAATTTTCTTTTGAAGAGGCGCGGCCTCTGTAGATCCTACAATTTTATAGGTATCCTCTTTTCCGAGCTTTAAATGCTTGATTTTAATTACCGAACCTACCCCAATGGTATCGGTAGTGATGCCGGACTCATCCAGCACGCTTGCGTTTTTAAGCATCTGCTCAACCTCGGCGATGCGCGCTTCAACCATTGCCTGTTCGTTTTTCGCTTCATCGTACTCGCTGTTTTCCGAAAGATCGCCGAATGAAAGCGCAACCTTTATTTTTTCAGAAACCTCTTTACGGCGAACCGTTTTCAGCTGTTCCAGCTCCTGTTCAAGTTTCTGATGACCTTCTGTAGTCAGAATAACCGGTTTTGTTGCCATTGTGTTTCCTCCTATTAACAAGCGCGCCTGTCTGTAAAGACAAGAAAAACCAGACAGTGAAGCTTTCCTGCACCGCCGGTTTTTAGGCGGAATTTTACCGCCCCTGACACTATAATATTTAAATTATATAGACTCTTTCACCAAAAGTCAATGCTTGCTTTTCTCTTCTTTCATAGTTTTTCATCTTTTTGTCGATATCTTCTACTTTATCTGTGATTTGAATATAGCGAATCCGTT
>UQQY01000118.1 GCA_900543295.1 uncultured Oscillospiraceae bacterium
TCATCTTTTTGTGCACGTACAGGTCGTTACTGTACGCCGGCAGCGCGTCAATAAAATCAACCTGCTCCGGAATATCGGTAAAGATCTCGGTGCGCGGCTGTAGCATTGCGCACAGGGCGGAAAGATCAATATCCTCTCGCTTGCAGGTTTCGCGAATATACGGCTTTGCATACGAAAGAAAGTCCTCCGGAGAAAGCCTGCGGATATACGCGCCGTTGATCGCTTTCAGCTTCTGCACATCGAAGATTGCCGGCGATTTGGAGATGCCGGATACGTCGAATTCCTGTACAAGCTCCGGCAGGGTGAATATCTCGTTTTCTCCCTTCGGGCTCCAGCCCAGCAGCGCGATATAATTGACAATCGCCTCGGTGAGATAGCCCTTTGCCAGAAGATCCTCAAACGATGCGTCGCCGTTTCTCTTTGAGAGCTTTTCCGTGTGATTTTTCATCACCGGCGCGCAGTGGATGTACACCGGCTTCTCCCATCCGAACGCCTCGTATAGCAGGTTGTACTTCGGTGTTGAGGCCAGATACTCGTTTCCGCGGATTACGTGCGTAATTCCCATCGTGTGATCGTCCACCACATTTGCGAAATTATACGTCGGCATCCCGTCGGTTTTAATCAGAATCTGATCGTCGAGCGTCTCGTTCTCTACCGTTACCGTGCCGTAAACCTCGTCCTCAAAGGAGGTCGTCCCAGTTGTCGGCATCTTCTGACGGATGACATACGGAACGCCCGCGTCAAGCTTCTCCTGCACCTCTTCCGGCGTAAGGTTGCGGCAGTGCCCGTCGTAGCGCGGCGCAATGCCGGAGGCCTGCTGAATCGTGCGCACTTCCTCCAGCCGCTCCTTGTCGCAGAAGCAGTAGTAGGCATGTCCCTTTTTTACAAGCTCCTCCGCATAGGCCTTAAACATACCCATGCGCTCACTCTGAATATACGGACCAGCCGGTCCGCCGATATCCGGACCCTCGTCCCAGACAAGGCCGGTCTTTTTCAGCGTATGATAAATAATATCGACCGCACCCTCGACATAGCGCTCGCGGTCGGTGTCCTCAATCCGCAGAATAAAGGCGCCGTCGTTTTTCTTCGCAAGCAGATACGCATACAGCGCCGTGCGCAGATTCCCGACGTGCATATAGCCGGTCGGACTGGGCGCAAATCGTGTTCTAACCTTCCCATCAAATGACATATAAAAACGCTCCGTTTCTGTTTATATTCAATTCACAGCAGCTTTTATCATAGCGTGAAAACGCTGTGTTGTCAACATTCGGACGAGCCTTTGCCGCGGTTTCGGCGGCACGCCTCCCACTATAACGCCAAAGAGCCGCAAGGCCGCGCTGAAAGTCTCTTTCTCCTCCTGCGTCTCAAAGAAAACCGATCCTTCTCTCTTCCCTTTCCGGCTCTTTGGCGGCTGCCTTTGCATCGGCCAGCATTTGCCCGAGCGATTCGTCCTTGTAGCCGCGCACGATCGCCTGACGGTACGCCTCTTCCGCTTCGTCAAGCTTCCCAGCGGAGATCAGCGCCCACGAATAATTCGCGTAGTTGACCGCCCGCCGCGGATTCAGCCGGATCGCCGTGCAAAGGGCGCGCTCCGAGCGTTCAAAATCATGCAGCATGTTATAGTACATGCCAAGCTTTCCGTAAGCGACCTCGTAATTCGGGTCATAAAAAACGGCGGTCTCCAAACAGCGGATCATTTCCTCCGGTTCCGCGCCAAGCACATCGCGAACCGTTGCAAGATTCGACCACGCCATCGCCATTGTGGGATCAAGGCTGAGCGCCTCTTCATAAAGCTGCTTTGCCTGCGCATATTCCTTCTGCTCCTGATGGCAGCGCCCTGCAAGGAAACGCGCCCTTGCTCTGATCGCGGCGTTCTCCGTTCCATTATACAGGCGTTCGAGAACGGAGACCGCCTCTGCATTTTTGTTCTGCTGCCAAAAAGTAACCGCGCGGATAAAAAGCTTCCGTTCCTTTTTACAGCCGTCGAAGGCGCGATCCATAAAGCACTCCGCCAGCTTTTCATACCGCCTTCTATCCTTTTTCCCAACCTCTGGGATAAAGGTTGCAAGGAAGCAGAGAAACGGCACCACGGCGCTCCCTGCCGCAGCGGCGGTGTGCGCCTCTCCTGTTGCGACTGAAACAATCAAAATTCCCAGCGCCGCCGCGAACAGGATTAAGAAAAAAACGCGCAATAGAAGCAGTCTTTTTTTCATTTTCTTGAACCGTCCTCCTCGGGTTTGCCCGCAATCAGCAAAAGCTTCTGCGCCCTTGTCATCCGCTTGATCTGCGCCTCTCTTTTCAGCGCCGCGGATTTGTCCGCACAGCTCTCGCTGTAGATAAGCTTCACCGGCTGGCGCGCCCTTGTATATTTCGCGCCGCGCTTTTCCTGATGCGCTTTTACCCGCGCTTCAAGGTCATTCGTCCAGCCGGTGTAAAGCGAGCCGTCGCCGCAGCGCAGAATATAAACAAAGCTGCTCATACGCCCGCGTGAATCCGCACAAGCGCTTTCAGGATTTCCGTCACTTTGTCAAGCGACTGAACGGAAATGAATTCAAACCTGCCGTGACAGTTGTGCCCGCCGGTACACAGGTTGGGACACGGAATTCCGCGGAACGAGAGCATCGCTCCGTCCGTTCCTCCGCGCACCACCGCGCAGTGCGGCTCTACACCGCAGCCGCGCATGGCCGCCTGCGCATTTTCAATCAGTTCCATATGACCGTCGATAATCTCGCGCATATTGGAATAAGAATCGCGGATTTCCGCGCAGAAGGTATTCTCTCCGTAACGGTCGTTCAAATAGGCGCAAATCTTCTCTACGCGCTGTTTTTTCTCTTCAAGCTTTGCGCGGTCATGATCGCGCAGAATATAATCCATCACGGCTTTGTCCACGTCGCCCGTCATGCTGCAAAGGTGATAAAAGCCCTCGCGGTCCTGCGTATACGCCGGATTTTCAAACTGCGGCAGCATCTGCTGGAATTCCATGCCCAGAAGCAGCGCGTTTTTCATTTTCCCCTTCGACGAGCCCGGATGCGTGCTCACGCCGCGTATCGTCAGCTTGAGCGACGCGGCGTTGAACGTCTCGTAGCCGATTTCGCCGACCTCGCCGCCGTCTACCGTATAGGCCGCTTTCGCGCCAAATATACCGCTGTCGAAAAACGCCACCCCGTTTCCAACCTCTTCGTCCGGCGTAAAGGCAATCCGCAGCTCGCCGTGCGGAATCGACGGATCAGATAAAAGCGCTTCGGCAAGCGCCATGATTTCCGCAACCCCGGCTTTGTCGTCCGCTCCCAGCAGCGTCGTGCCGTCCGTCACAATCAAGTCCTCGCCGATATACTGCTCCACCTGTGGAAACTCTGACACGCGCAGCGTATATTCGTCATTCAATTGGATGTCGCCGCCTGCATATTTTTCAATAATACGCGGCTTTACATTCGCGCCTGAAACCGCGTCGGAAGTATCCATGTGTGCGATTAGGCCAAGCGGCTCTGCCTTCTCGCAGCCTTCGGATGCGGAAATCGTCGCATAGACGTAGCAGTGTTCCGTATCATAGACGACATTTTTTGCGCCCATCTCATGCAGCTCTTCGGTTAAAAGCTTTGCAAGATTGTGCTGTTTTTGCGTGCTCGGAACCGTTTCGCAGTCCGGCTTCGACTGCGTGTCAATTGTAACATATTGAAGAAAACGTTCGGTTGCGGTCATGAAAACCCCTCTTTTCTCAGATTTCTGTATCCATTTTAAAACCGCCGAGCAGGCTTGTCAAGAAAATCTAACGCATGGCCAAGTCTCAGACGCGCATGCCATTTTTGCACGGTTCTCTCCGCCATCCGCCGTTTTAGCATCCGTTTTTTCCAAGCCTTCTCAAAAAAACAGGAGACGGCTTAAAAGCCGTCTCCTGTCGAAAGCGCTTATCGAATTATTCGCCTTTCATTTTTGCAAAGCAGTCGCTGCAATAAACCGGGCGGTCTTCTCTCGGCTTAAACGGAACGCGTGCTTCCGCACCGCAGGAAGCGCAGGTTGCGGTGAACATTTCTCTCTGGGGCTTTGCACCGCCGTTTTTGCGCGCCATACGGCACTCTTTGCATCTCTGCGGCTCGTTCTCGAAGCCTTTCTCAGCATAGAACTGCTGTTCACCGGCAGTGAATACGAACTCCGCGCCGCAGTCTTTACAAATGAGGGTTTTGTCTTGATACATGATTAAATACCTCGCTTAGGATAAATTTTTTACCGCCCGCCGACGGAGTTCCACCGTCTATTGGAAACCAATGCTTGATTTAAGAAAGCTGACAGGGCATATTTTTAAACAGCATCTGCTGTTATGGACCATGATCTGTTTTTTTACAGATCGTTCAGAACTGCTTTCAGCTTTCTTCTTGCACGCTGCAGGGCGTTATCCACCGATTTCGGCGAGGAATGAAGCTTTGTTGCGGCACTTTCGTATCCGCAGCCGTTCAGATAAAGGAAGAAAACCTCTTTCTCATAGGGAGAAAGCGTTCGGTCGATCAGTCTTTCAACCTCTGTCACAGTCTCCCGGCTGATGTATAAGCCTTCCGGGTCGCCGTCTTCGTCAAAGCCGCAGTCTCCCATCTCATCAAATGATAAAGCATCAAGATGCAGCCGTGACTTTTTGGTCATTGAGGCGGCGCGCATATTTTTTAAGCTGTTGCCGACGCAAACGTGCGCATAGGTGCGAAACAAAACGCCCCGCTCCGGATCATAGGTGCGAATGGCGTTCAAAAGCCCCATATAAGCCTCCTGCAAGAGATCCTCCGGGTCGCTTCCCTCCACCACCGTTTTGGAAACGGCGTGATGCAAAAGCCCCGCATACCTCGCAAGCAAAGCTGCGGCCGCCGTCTGGCTGCCGCCGCGGCACTTTAAAATCAGCGAAAGATCACTTTCTTCTATACAATCCGCTTTCCCGCTCTGTCTGCACATACGAATCCACCGACTACAACTATTTATTATAGTATAGTGTTGTTTTCCCCAATTGTCAAGCCCCTTTTCAACAGTTTACACAAAAAATTTCTTCTTATAAAAGAAACGCTTTAGCACTTTGAAGTAAAAGCTTTATCCTCTGCCAAAGCGCAGGAAGGGACTCCGTATTGCATACAGCATTTCTTCATCGCCGCTTTTCCAACTATTTTATCCGCGAAAATTCCGTCGGAACATAGACTTTCTTTTCACTTTATGCTACACTGTAAGAAAATAAAGCAATTAGAATATACTTTTGGGGGGCGCCAATGGAATATCTTAATGAAGAAAAGGAGGCTGTGCCGCGCAAACAGACAAGGTCTGTCTATCGCGCAGTAAAAAAGGTTTTTGATGTCTGCTTCAGCCTGATATGCCTCATCGGTCTGATTCCGCTCTTTCTCATAATAGCGGCAGCCATCCGTATCGATTCCCCGGGACCGGTGTTTTTTGTGCAGACGCGCGTAGGAAAAGACGGAAAGCCATTTAGGATGGTAAAATTCCGCAGCATGTGTGCGGATGCAGAGGAAAAGCTCGACTCCCTGCAAAAACTGAACGAGCGGGACGGTCCCGTGTTTAAAATCAAGCACGATCCGCGCGTTACACGCGTCGGACATATTCTCCGCAAAACCTGTTTGGACGAGCTGCCGCAGCTTTTTAACATTCTGCGCGGCGAAATGAGCTTTGTCGGACCTCGTCCCGCACTGCCCAAAGAGGTGGAGCAGTACACGCCATACCAGCGCGGACGTCTTGCCGCAACGCCGGGTCTCACCTGTTACTGGCAAGTGAGCAAGGATACCTGCACCACTTTTGACGAATGGGTTGCGCTCGACTTAAAATACATACGGGAGCAGAGTGTGCGCGTGGATCTGCGGCTGATCTTTGCAACCATCCGTATCGTATTCTCCGGCAAAGGCGCCGATTGATTCCTATGAAAAAGCGTCGACGTTTTCTAAAGAAAGGATTGTTATCATGCCGAAAGCAAAAAAGAAACTGAAAAAGTGGCAAATCACGCTGCTTGTCATTTTAGGCGTTCTGCTTTTGCTCTTTTTGTTCCTGCTCTGGTTCTACTATGCGAAGCTGAGTTTGATGCAGTACGATACCTCAAGCGGCGTCAGCATTGATACGGAGGTCTCGGTTGACGACGATGATCTTAACATTGAAACCTCCGGCGTTTCCAATATCGATATTCCGGCGGGTGAAATCTATCAAAATGACAACGTTATCAATATTCTGCTGCTCGGCACAGATGAACGCGCCGCATCCTTCAGCGACAACGCGCGCGCCGACAGCATGATGGTGCTCTCGATTGACAAAAAATATCACACGGTAAAGCTTGTAAGCTTTGAACGCGGCTTGGGCGTATCAATTCCCGGACGCAACGACGACTGGCTGACGCACACCTTCCGCTACGGCGGCGCCAATCTGACCATGCAGACCATTCGCGAGACCTTCTGTGTAGACGTGAATCGCTATGTGCGCGTCAACTTCAACACCTTTGAGCAGATCATCGACACAATCGGCGGCGTGGATCTGACGCTCTCGGCTGAGGAGGCAAACGCCCTGCAATATTCAACCTCCACTTCGCTCAAGGCAGGCGTCAACCATCTGTACGGAAGCGACGCGCTTCTTTACTGCCGCCTGCGCGCGATCGACAGCGACTGGGTGCGTGTCCAGCGCCAGCGCAACACCATTCAGGCGATCATCAATCAGACAAAAACGCTCGACCTGTTAGAGCTTAACAGCCTGCTTGACAAAATCCTTCCTCTTGTCAGAACCAATCTCACCAAAGGTGAAATTACAGGCCTTTTATTCGAAGCCCCCTCTCTGATGGGGGCGCAGACCGATCAGATGACCATTCCAAAAACAGGTACCTATTGGGGTATTACCGGTGTGGACGGCCGCAGCATGTATGCCTGCGATTATGAAGAAAACCGCCGCACCCTGCGCGAGTTTTTCTACGGGCCGTATCTGTCTGAGGAATAAGCGCGAAACGGCGGAAATGAATCGCCCGCCCAAGATTGATTATCAATATCGAAGAAAAAGCGGCTTTTCCGGTAAAGCAAAAGAATCTCTGCTTTGCACTGACTGCGGTTAAGAACGTCATCTGTTATCAATTCGCTGTTCCCTTCTATCTGTTAATGCTCATGTACGGTAAGGAAGCAAGCAACCGAAAACAAGAGATAGACCGCCAG
>UQQY01000119.1 GCA_900543295.1 uncultured Oscillospiraceae bacterium
TTCTTTGCCCTCTGCGCTTTCCGTTCTTCAAATTCTTTCTATTCTCTTAAGGACCTTGCGAAACAGTTCGCTGTCCAATATGTTTGACATTCCTGCATTGTCCTGAAAACGTCAGAAAAGATTACGGCTCGCAATGGGGAAGATAACCTTAACGGGTAAGGGACGGCAAACAGCGCAATGCACGCGGCGGTTCTTTATCCAATCTTGACGCCGTAAAGGCAAAAGTAGCAAAACAACGCACTGCGAATAAGATGATAACAGGAAGAACCCCTTCCCGCCGCTTATTTGAGCGGTACTTTGAAGAAATACAGGAGAAAGCAAAATGAACGAATCCATACCGCTTTCCGCTCTGGCAGACGGCCAGAGCGGCCGCATCAGCAGTGTCGCACTTACCGGACCGATTCGCCGCAGGCTTCGTGACCTTGGCATGATAGAGGGAACCAAAATCAAATGTCTGCAAAAAGGTCCGTCCGGAGATCCGATTGCATTTTTTGTGCGTGGTACAGCGATTGCGATCCGCCGTAAAGATGCGTCTTGTATCCATATCTGCTGATCGTCTCCCCGGTACATAGAATACCGGGGAAACATGCTGAAAACCGGCTTTCAGGCAGCTCCGTATACAGACGGACGTCTCGATATGCCGTTTTAACGGAGTAAATGACGTTTTCCGTTTTCTTGATGACCATGCGCGATAGAAAGGGGCGCGGACGCTTAAATATCGGCTTATTGCGAAGCAATAAAAAAGGAGGCCTTCTTATGGGACTGACCGCACAGTCAACCGGTCGCCATGCCGCAGACCATTTTTCAGAAAGGCAGCGCGGCGATGCGGATTATATTATTGCACTGGCCGGCAATCCGAACGTCGGAAAAAGCACGGTTTTCAATGCGCTGACCGGACTGCACCAGCACACGGGAAATTGGCCCGGAAAAACAGTGACCGGTGCGAGCGGACGCTTTCAGGCGCATGGATATGAATTTGACCTGATTGATCTGCCGGGTACATATTCGCTTTCGGCAAACTCCGCGGAAGAAGAGGTGGCAAGGGATTATATCTGCTGCGGAGAGGCGGACTGTACGATTGTTGTATGCGACGCGACCGCGCCGGAGCGAAGTTTGAATCTTGTTTTGCAGGTACTTGAAATCACGCCGAACGTTGTGGTCTGCATGAATCTGCTTGACGAGGCGGAGAAAAAGGGTATCCGGATTGATGTTGCAAAACTCAGTAAGGAGCTTGGAGTACCCGTCGCGGGTACCAGCGCCCGCAGCGGAAAGGGACTTGACCGGCTGACCCGCAGCGCTCTGGCCGTCTGCCGTGGAGAGAGTTCCGCCTCGCCTTACCGATGCCGCTATCTTCCGCAGATTGAAGAAGCGCTGGAAGATATTACGGCGCATTTGCCGGATTCCGACGATGCGCGTTTTCAGGCTGTGAGCCTGTTGTGCGGACAGAAGACAAAGGACGCTGAAGAAAGCGAAGCTCTCCATTGTGCGGAGCTATGGAGAGAGAAGCTTGAAAAAGATGGGCTTATCCCGCTTGGAGATAAGATTACCTCCTGCGTTGTACTGAATGCAGAGGGGATTTGCGCCGAAACGGTGAGCGCTCATACTGAGCAGACAGATCTGCGGGATCGGAAAATCGATCGTATTTTGATGAACCGGAAAACCGGTATCCCTATGATGCTGCTTCTGCTTGGGCTGATTCTCTGGATCACCATATCCGCTGCCAATGTGCCGTCACAGCTGCTGTCGAGCTTTTTTGCATGGGCAGGAGGATGGCTGGATGCCGGCTTATCCGCCGTACATACGCCGGCATGGCTGCACAGCATGCTGATCGATGGGATATATGGAACGCTTACTTGGGTGATCGCCGTTATGCTCCCGCCGATGGCAATCTTTTTTCCGCTGTTTACGCTGCTTGAGGATTTCGGCTATCTGCCGCGGATTGCCTTTAACCTCGACCATGCGTTCTGTAAGGCGCACGCCTGCGGCAAGCAGGCGCTTACCATGTCTATGGGACTTGGATGCAATGCCGCGGGTGTGGTCGGCTGCCGTATTATCGATTCGCCGCGTGAACGGATGATCGCCATTTTGACAAACAGCTTTATTCCCTGTAATGGGCGTTTTCCGACGCTCATAGCTATCATGACCATTTTCTTTGCCGGGCTTGTATCGGCGCCGTTTCAGTCGGCGGTATCGGCGCTGCTGCTCTTATGCGTACTTGTTGTTGCAACGCTGATGACGCTGCTTGTCTCTCGAATACTGTCTGCGACAGTTTTGCGCGGCATGCCCTCCTCTTTTGCAATGGAGCTTCCGCCTTACCGCCGTCCGCAACTGAAAAAAGTATTGGTGCGTTCGCTGATTGACCGAACGCTGTCCGTTCTTTGGCGGGCGGTCTGCGTAGCTGCACCGGCCGGTCTGCTCATCTGGATTATGGCCAACATTACGATCGGCGACGCTACGATTCTTTCGCATTGCGCTGCCTTTTTAGAGCCGTTTGGCCGTGCAGTGGGACTCGACGGCGTCATTCTGCTGGCCTTTCTGCTTGGGTTCCCCGCGAACGAGATCGTTTTGCCGATTATTCTCATGGCTTATCTTTCTGCCGGTGCGCTGGTGGAATACGAAAGCCTTTCCACCCTGCACAGCATTCTGACAGCCAACGGCTGGAGCATGGTCACAGCGGTAAATATGGTTATTCTCTGCCTGTTCCACTTTCCGTGTTCCACTACTTGTCTGACAATCAAAAAGGAAACCGGCTCGGTCAAATGGACGGTATTTGCCTTCCTGCTTCCGACGGCATGCGGATTGCTCCTCTGCTTTCTGTTTACCACGGCAATGCGGCTTATCGGGCTTGCCTGAGCCAGGATAAAATCAATCCCCCTGACGCCGAGTTTATCAACGGCAGGGGGATTTCTGTCAGACTATTTATACAGACTCCGTTGTTCGGATAACACCGCCGCCGACAACGATTTCCCCGTCATACAGCACGACAGCCTGCCCCGGGGTGACGGCGCGCTGCGGCGTATCAAAAATAACGCGGACTGTTCCGTCCGGCAGCGGCTCGGCTTTTGCCGGAGTCTCCCTCGCACGATAGCGCGTTTTTGCGGTTATACGGATCGACTTCTCCGGTGCGGGAACAATCCAGTTAAACTCTCCTGCAATGAGGCGCTGCGAATAAAGCCCCTGCTTTGGCGACAGTACAACGGTATTTTGTGCAGGCAGTATTTTGCAAACGTACATTGGCTGGGGACAGGAAAGTCCAAGTCCCCTGCGCTGGCCCAGCGTATAGCGGATTATGCCCTGATGTTCGCCGAGTATCCGTCCGGTTTCGTCAATAAACGGGCCGTGCGGATACGTTTTGCCGGTATATTGTTTAATGAAGGCCGCGTAGTCGCCGTTTGGCACAAAGCAGATGTCCTGGCTGTCGTGCTTTGCTGCGTTTACAAAATGATGTTTTGCGGCGAATGCGCGTACTTCCTCCTTGTCCGCAAAATCTCCAAGAGGAAAGCGTGCCGCGGCAAGCTGCTTCTGCGAGAGAAAGTACAGCGCATAGCTTTGATCCTTTGCAGTATTGCGCGCCTTCTTCAAAAGCCAGCGGCCGCTTTTTTCATCATAAGCAGTACGCGCATAGTGACCGGTCGCGACGGCGCCGCAGTCCAGCACAGCAGCGCGGTCATAGAGCCTGTGAAATTTCAGGTGGCGGTTGCAGTCAATGCAGGGATTCGGCGTTTCACCTGCTTCATAGGCGGTTACAAAGCGCCGGATAACCTGTGCGCTGAAATCATCAGTAAAATTGAATACATAGTGGGGAATATTCAGGGCATATGCCACGCTGCGCGCATCCTCAACATCGGAAAGCGAACAGCAGGTATGCCCCTGCGAAATACCTGCGTCCTCATTATGAAACAGCTTCATGGTGGCGCCGATACAGTCATATCCATTTTCCACCATCAGCGCTGCTGCCACCGAGCTGTCAACACCGCCGCTCATCGCGATGAGCGCCCGCTTTTTCTGCTTATCCGCCATATGCGATCATCCGGTCGATACAGCGTTTTGCGGCAAGACGCACCGGCTCTTCCATTACGATCTCTTCGCCGCCTTCACTTTTGCAAACCGAAAAAACGTCTGCAAGCGTGGTGAGCTTCATATTGTGGCATATCAGATCCTTTGACAGTGGATAAAACCGCTTATCCGGGCATTCATACTGCAAATGCTCGACAATGCTGTTCTCTGTGCCGATAATGAACTCTCTGGCGCTGCTTTTTTCGGCATACTCCATAATACCGCTTGTAGAGCCGATATAATCAGCGTGCGACTGTACCTCCGGTAAACATTCCGGATGTACGAGCAGCAGCGCGTCCGGATGCGCCGCTTTTGCCTTTTCTACATTCCGTATTGACGCGCGGACATGCGTTGGACAGCCGCCGTGAACCAGTTTCAAATTCTTCCCTGGAAGTCTGCTTTTGATATAAGCGCCAAGGTTTATATCAGGAACAAAAAGAATATCCTTTTCCGGCATAGCGGAGAGGATTTTTACCGCGGAAGAAGAAGTTACGCATACGTCGCAGACCGTTTTCAGCGCAGTGGTCGTATTGATATATGCGGCTACCGCATAATCAGGATAGGACTCTCTTAGCTGGCGGATGAGCGTTTCATCCATTTGTTCCGCCATTGGACAGCCTGCATCCGGATTTGCGAGAAAGACGTGCTTCTCGGGGGAAAGGATTTTGACCGTCTCCGCCATGAAGCGCACGCCGCACATTAGGATATTCTGTGCGCAGGTATTCTGCGCTTTTTTGGCAAGCGCGTAAGAATCACCAGTAAAATCGGAGATTTCTGTAATCTCACGGCGCTGATAAGTATGTGTAAGAATGCAAATGTCATGCTTTGCTTTCAAGCGCAGGATTTCCTCCTGCATTTCCCGTATCGTCATGTTAACAGCCTGCTTTTCCTTTTACTCAAAAAATATAATCCTATCGTTTCGATAGGATTATATCTCTTTGCCGATCTTCTGTCAAGTATGTACGGCGCACAGATTCAAAACAGGCGGGAGACCGCCATGAGCAGTAAAAGAACGCCGGCGGCTATACCGCAGTCGAACCGGCACACTCCGGCGGCGCGCTTACCGAACCAAAGTCCGCCGCAAAGCGCGGTTGATGTGAACAGCAGGGAACAGATGCAGGAGAGAAAAAACGGCGGCGGAAAAAGGCCTGCGCCGACACCGGCAGCCGCGCCGTCGAGAGAGAGCGCCGCGGCAAGAAAGACTGCTTCTTTCGGAGAAAGCGTCTGTGAACAGTCCGCGTCTGCGGCAGTGTGATCGACGCAGACGCGCAGGATAAAACGGATTCCGTGCAGCGAAAAGCCCATCTCCTTTGACAAGGCGGGGTGACGGCGCAGCAAAGAGCGAAGCATGCTGTCAAACAGGCGAAACAGCGCTACACTGCATAAAATCAAAAAGGAGATGATCTGTGCGGCTTTTGATGGAAGGATCGGGGCAATGATTCCGCCAAAGAGGAGTCCGGCCGCAGTGATCAGCGTGCAGATCAGCGAGATCAGCAAAATGCTGACTGCCGGCAGCCGGATTTTGGCGACACCGTAGGAAAAGCCGGTAGCAAAGCTGTCAACCGAAACGGCAGCAGCAAATAAAACCGCCGAAAGGAGGGCGGACCAGAATGCAGACAAAACAATCGCTCCTTTCTCTGGTATCAGTATATGAAAAAGAGCGCGTTTTTGCTCCGGTTTACATTTGTCCAAAAAAGAGATACAATAAAAGCAGGTTTGCTGATATAAAGGAACAGCAGAAAAGAGGAAAAGCACTTTGGAATATCGTCTGATACGCAGCGGGAGGAAAACGCTCTCGCTTTGTATAGAACGCGACGGCAGCCTTACGGTTCGTGCGCCTCTGCACGTTTCCGAGTCTGATATTATGCACTTTTTGAATGGGCACACCGAGTGGATAAAACGTCACAGAGCATGTGTTCTCGCAAACGACCAAGAGCGGGTGCGTCCTGCAATCGGGGGAAGCATCATGTTTTGGGGTAAGCCGTATCAAATCGATTGGGGAGAGCAAAGCGGCTTTGACGGCAATGTCATTCGGATTCAGCGCAGCGCTAGGGTTTTGCCGGAGCTTGCACGATTGTTTTCAAATGAGGCGAAGATTCGTCTTATCCCGCTGGCGCAGTCTATGGCGCAGCAGGAAGGGATTCCTGTTGCCTCTGTGCGCATAACTGGCGCGCGGACGCGCTACGGCTCCTGTTCGGCGCAGAACGGGATATGTCTTTCCTGGCGGATCGTCTCAGCGCCGCAGCCGCTGATGGAAGCGGTGATCCTGCACGAGCTGTGCCATGTTTTGCATCACAATCATGGAAAGAAATTTTGGGCGGAGGTATACGCGCGAATGCCGGACTATAAGGAACGGAAATGGGCGCTTGATATATGGGCGCGCCGGTGGTTTTTTGAAGAAAACGAGAAGGAGACGAATTGAATGAAACGCTACATCATGGTATTTGATGCAGGGACGACGAGCTGCCGCACCATCCTTTTTGATAAAAGCGGACGTGAAGCCTGTACGGCACAGAAGGAGTTTACCCAGTATTATCCGCAGCCCGGGTGGGTAGAGCACGATGCATCGGAAATCTGGTCGACGCAGATGGGCACCGCGCTTGAAGCGATGCTCAAAGCAGGCGCCTCTGCCGCGGATATTGCGGCTATCGGAATTACCAATCAGCGTGAAACGACCGTCGTGTGGGAAAGAGAGAGCGGCGCGCCTGTTTGTCCGGCGATTGTATGGCAGTGCCGCCGTACTGCGGACATGTGCGACGCGCTGAAAAAGGATGCTGCATGCCCGCCTTTTAGGGAAATCACGGGTCTTTTGCCGGATCCCTATTTTTCTGCGACCAAGCTTGCATGGATCTTAAATCACCATGAGGGTCTGCGTGAACGCGGCCGCAGAGGGGAGATATGCTTCGGCACGATCGATTCCTGGCTTTTATACAAGCTGACCGGCGGGCAGGTACACCGCACCGACGTATCAAATGCTTCCCGCACCATGCTTTTTAATATTCATACCATGGACTGGGATGATACGCTTCTGCGCTATTTCGATATTCCGCGTGAAATGATGCCGCAGGTATGCGATTCCTCCTGCGTATTTGGTGCGGC
>UQQY01000120.1 GCA_900543295.1 uncultured Oscillospiraceae bacterium
ATTTCACTGTTTTTTATTGGATGTGGTGTATTTGTGAAGAGAGTATGTATTTCTACTGCAAGAAAGACGTATTTTTTTCTGCTTCCAATTTTTTTGGTTTTAAATATTGGATTAGGAGCATGGAATTATATGACGTGCGGAAAACGAGTAGATATCTATATGATGGATATAGGAAATTACTTCCTCTTTTACATTTCCGCTTTGGCGGGAATCGGATTTACTATTCTGCTTTTTCAGCTTTTTGATTTTAAACACGGAATTACGTACATCGGACGCAATAGTCTGATTTATTACTGCATGCATTACAATATTATGATCGCGGCAGGAAATGCAGTTCGATATAATGTTTTTCATTGGAATTCGCAATCTTTGAGTTTCTGGGGATCTCTCGGCATCTCAGCGATGTACGTCACAATCGCTTGTGTTATGCTTTACTTTATATCGAAATTTATCAATCGATATTGTCCGTTTATGCTTGGAAAATTCTATCCGCAAAAAAATAAACGAAAGGTCACAGAGTAAATGTCTCACTCTCGTAAAATTTTCCTCGCTCTTTTTGCTTTTTACTTTATCTTTCTGTGTTATGTTCTGTTGTTTCGCGCTTCGCCGGAATTTATTCAAACGCTGTTCAGCGGCGCGGAGCTGCCTCCGCGTGATGTGCACATCATTCCTTTTGAGACGACCTGCTTTTATCTGCGCCATTATAACAAGCGCCTTTTTGTCGATAATGTACTGGCGAATTATGCTGTATTTATTCCCTTTGGTTTCTTTTTTGCGGGCTTTCGTCAGAAGCCGGAAAGAAAATGGACGATTTTACTGATTGGCGCAGTTTTTTCGCTTGGATTTGAGCTGCTGCAAATGTGGTTTCATCTGGGGGAATTTGATGTTGACGATATTATGCTGAATGCGCTGGGAATGTGGACAGGCGGACTTTTGCTATGCTGTTTGCAGCGCTGCAAATGGCTTGTTCAGATAAAAGAGCGTATGATGAGAAAATAATATGGTTGGTTTTAGGCGTTAAAGCATATGAGGATAAAACAGCGGTTTTTGATATATATCCGTTGGAGGAGTTCTGTAAAGCAGGACGGTTTCTGTTTGCCGCTTATTTTATAGGATGTTTGCTTTTCCGATTTGTTTGTTTGTGGTATACTATGATTGATTCTATACACTGCTGGAGCAGAAGCATACGGCAGTGCGGACTTTGGAGGTAGGATATGAAGCGCTTTCGGCGTATGACAGTATTGATTTTAGCAATAGCCGTTTTCGTTACCGGCGGCTTTATTTTATTTGAACGTATGCGGGAGGACAAGATCGCGCCGGAGATTTTTTTTGAAAACGATCGGATCGAGGTCAGTGTAAACGCGACAGATGAAGAGCTTTTAAAAGGTGTGACGGCGACGGATGACCGGGATGGCGATGTAAGCGCCTCCCTTGTAGTAGAGCGGCTTTCCGAATTTACTGCGCCAGGTGTACGCACGGTAACATACGGTGCGTTTGACTCGTCAAATAATGTAAAGCGCGCCAGCCGGACGCTTGTGTATACGGACTATACGCCGCCGCATTTTTCGCTTACGGGAGATCTTTCTTATCTGGATACCGATTCCTTTGGCCTAATTGACGAGATCCGAGCGACGGATTTGATTGACGGCGATATTTCAGACCGGATTAAAGTGCTTTCCAGCAACTATGTTGTCGGAAAGGCGGGAACTTATGATGTGACGTTCGGCGTAACCAATTCCAGCGGAGACACGTCGGAAATTACGCTGGCGCTTGAGGTAGCAGAGAAAATCAGCGATAAGTATCATCCGCCGGAGGTGACGCTTTCGGAGTATCTGATTTATACAAAAGTTGGACAAACGCCCGATTTTTCAGCATATGTATCAGATTTGCAGGTGTATAATTATGCCGCGGCAAATGCGCGCTATGTTTCGCGTGATGTTTCGGCTGTAAAATGCGATCAGGATTTGGACGTCAGCGTTCCGGGAATTTATACTGTGACCTATTCTTATACCGACTATTTTGACTATACCGGTACGGCCCGGATGTTTGTTGTTGTGGAGGAATGAGCCGATGCAGGAAAAGACTTATCGTGTCAAGCTGAAAATCGACTGGCGCAGCTTATTCTGGGATTTGGTTCGCAGTATTCCGGTCGTTTTTCTGCTGTCGCTTCTGATTGCCATGGGGACGTATATCTATGCCAAGCAAACCTATGCGCCAACCTACACCACGACGGCTACTTTTGTTGTATCAGTGAAAGGAAGCGTCAGCACTTCCAGCGCTAATATGAGCAAGGCCAGTCAGCTTTCGGGCGTATTCAGCGAAGTAATGGACAGCACGGCGCTGAAAAATCTGGTGATGGAGGATCTCTCTCTGTCCTCGCTTCCGGTTGCGGTTACGACTGGCGTCATCGAAAACACAAACCTGATGATGCTGTCCGTGCAGGCGCCGACGCCGCAGCTTTCTTTTAAGGTTACGCAGTCGATGATTCGCAACTATCCTCAAATTTCTAATTATATTGTGAAGAATGCGGTGATGGAGATACTGGAACCACCGTCGATTCCCGCAGGGCCCGATACGTCCGGAAGCGCGCGGCAGCTTGTATATCAGGTGTTCGGCTTCAGCGTTGTTTTGCTTTTCTGTATTGCGGGCGTATTGTCTTTCCTTCGGGATACGGTAAAGAAAGAGGACGAGCTTGAGGATAAGCTCGATGCTTCTCTTGCCGGAACTGTTTATCGGGAGAAGCGCGCTTTATCCCTGTTCGGATCAAAGCAAAAAAAGAGTTTTCTGATTACTAATTTGTCTACCAGCTTTTCGTTTGTCGAATCGTTTAAGAAGCTGCGCAATCTTTTGGAACATGAGCACCGGAGACATGGCGCAAAAGTTTTTTTGATCACAAGCGTATTGGAAAATGAGGGGAAATCGACAGTTGCGGCAAATTTAGCGCTTTCATTGGCCAAAACCTCAAAAAAAGTGCTGCTTGTGGATGCTGACCTTCGTAAGCCTGCGCAATATAAAATATTAGAACGAAGAGGATTGGAAACGGCTGAATTCTCCGACGTCCTTGCAGGCGACGCGCCGCTTTCGGACGCGGTTCATTTTGATAAGGAGTACGGTATTTATACGATTTTTAATCAGTCTACGGAGCGCGACTCCACTGAGCTTCTGCGCCGGAAGCAGACAGTCAGGATTTTACAGGCGCTGCGGGAGAAAATGGATTATATTATTCTGGATTCGGCTCCGGTTTCCATGGTGGCGGATGCCGAGCTGCTTGCAGAATATGCGGATGCAGTTTTGCTCACGGTGCGGCAGGATTATGCGCGCACGGCTGATATTAACGATGCAATCGACCGATTGAGCACAGATCATACGCGGATGCTTGGCTGCGTTTACAATATGGCGGCGAGAAGCCCCATTTTATTGCAGCGAATCGGCGGAAGATATGCCGGATATTATCACGGCGGATATTATGGGTACGACCGTTATGCCAAACGAACGGACCGCAGTGCCCGCGAATCGTAGGAGGCGCCGGATATGACGGAATATCAACAGACGGCACATAATGAAGAAACATATTCGCCTGCAATTGATCTGCGGACGCTGCTTGATAATCTGTGGCGTGCGCTGGAACGCTTTTGGTGGATCGTGCTGGCGCTTGGCTTGCTTTCTGGCGCGGTGTTTTGGTGGCGCGCGTATTCGAGCTACACGCCCTATTATCAGACGACCTCGACTTTTATGGTTGAGGCCGACATCGGAGACGCGTATTCCTCGAGCTATTACGATTCGATGACGGCACGGCAGATGCAGGCGGTCTTTCCTTATGTGCTGCAAAGCAACCTGTTAAACAGCGCGATGCTGGAAGAGCTTCAAATGTCCTATATTCCTGCAACGATTGCCTCTTCTGTGGCGGAGCAGTCCAATATGATAACCATTACGGTGACATCCGGCGATCCGGACGACGCTTATCGTGTGGCGGAGGCTTTTCTCAACAGCTATCCCGATGCGGTGGAGCGGATTGTCGGTACGACTAAAATGACGCTGATCGATCCGCCGTCACGTGCGGAGCAGCCGATCAATCCGCGGAATCCCTTTGACGGACTGCTTCGGGGAATTCTTTTAGGAATCGGCGCCGGCGCGGTGATTCTGTTCTGTCTGGCGCTGACCAAGAAGACTATACAGCATACGTCGGATATTGCAAAGCAGACCAATCTTGAATGCCTGGGTGAGGTCTATCGCGTTGTGCGCAAAAAGCGTCGGAATATGGAGCAGGCGCGTTTTACGATTCGTTCCAGACAGGCAGATTACAGCTTTAAAGAGACGTTCCGCTCGCTGAGCGTTCGCCTGGAGCGTTTTTTAAAGGAGAATCACGCAAAGGTTTTGCTTATAACAAGTACGATGCCAGGCGAAGGAAAAACCACAATAGCGGTGAATACAGCTCTGGCTCTGGCGGCAAACGGAAGCCGCGTTGTGCTGGTAGACGGCGACTTGCGCCGTCCGACGGTACGGACGCAGCTTGGTATCCGCGAAGAGGGTGCGGGTGCGGCGGAGGTTTTGCAGGGGAAATGCTCGCTGAACGATACGCTGTATAAGGTGAAAGGCACTTCTCTTTTGTTGCTGGCGGGCAGCAATCCCGACGAAGCGGCAGCGGAGCTTTCCGGCTCTTCTAAAATGGAAGAGCTTTTACAACTGCTTCGCGAGGGCGCGGATTATGTCTTGATCGATTCGCCGCCCTCCGGCTTTATGGCGGATGCGGCTTCTGTTTCGGAATATGCGGACTGTGCGCTTTATGTGATCCGGCAGAACTACAGCCCTTCCCGTGCAGTCTTTCAAACGCTCAGGCATCTGTCACAGCGAGGTACGGTGTTTGCCGGATATGTTTTAAATGATGTACAGAGCGGTATTACTGAAACGGTCAGCCGGTATGGCTATGGATACGGTTATGGTTATGGCCGTTATTATGGAAAATACGGCGGTTATTACGGCTATGGCGCGCAAAAGGAAGATAACCAGAGCGATGCTGTAGCAAAGACCGGTTACTATAGTGAAGACAACGAATAATTCGAGAGGAGGGTAACGAAAATGAAAATCAAAAAGGAATTTGTCATGCGCAGAATAGACGATGAGTGTCTGCTGGTTCCGGTCGGAGAGACCGCATCCTCCTTTAATGGAATTATTACGTTAAACGAGGTTGGGGCCTTTGTTTGGGAGCAGCTTTCCGAATGCGAAGATGAAACGGAGCTGCTTCATCGGATTTTGGCAGAATATGAGGTGGACGAGACAACGGCCGCTCAGGATTTAAACGAGCTGCTGCAATCGTTTCGGGACGCCGAATTGATCGCATAAGAGAAGGATTGATAATTGCAAGAGACGGACAGAATGTTGGGAAGGAGGCGGTTTCTTGACCGATTTACAGCAGGATTTTCTCCGGCTGCTTACCTGCTTTGTATCGGAGCGGACAGATGATGTTTGCCCTGATGCAGACCGGCTTTCCGCGCTGCTGGATCTGGCCGCAAAGCATGCGCTTTCGGGAATCGCCGCTTTTCAGCTCTATCGGATGTTCCGAAAAAGCGGGGATGTCCATACGGCTGCTCGGCTGATGCGGATGTATCAGGCGCAACTTTTGTGCGGCGCGCGGCTTGGAGAACGGATTGCATGGCTTCAGGAGCTGTTCGCCTCTCATGGGATAGCGGCGGCTTTTGTAAAGGGTGCTGTGCTGCGCAGGTACTATCCTGTGCCAGAGCTGCGGGAAATGGGAGATATTGATCTTTTGATTCCTTCGGCACAGCGCGGAGAAACGGATCGGATTCTGAAAGAAAACGGATTCTCCTGCTTAATCGGAGCGGGTGATGAGTGGATCTATACTGGGCGTGGCCTGCGCATGGAGATACACACGAACCTGTATCCGGATCGGTCGTGGAACGACGTGGACTATCGTGCGTATTTTGCCGACGCCTTTGAAAAAACGGTGCAGGATGAGCGCTGTGGGATGCGGACGCTTGATCCGGCGCTGCATTTTCTTTTTCTTATACAGCATCTCGCAAAGCATTTTATGGGAAGCGGAGCCGGTGTTCGGCTTTTTTTGGATTTCGATGTGTTTTTACGGGCATATGGAGATAGAATGGATTGGCAGCAGGTAAGGAAAGAGCTTGCAGAGCTTTCTTTGCTGACATTTGCGGAGAACGTTTTGCAGCTTTGCCGCTTCTGGTTTGAAACAGCGATACCGGAGGCTTTGGATAATCCGAAAGCAGCGGTTTCGTCCGACGCCGCGTATTGCGCGGCGCTTTCGGAATCGGTGCTGTCAGCAGGCCAGTTTGGTGTGTTTTCGGATAATGATGGATTGAAGCGCATTCGGAAGGGATACCGCAAGGACGAAAAAAATTCTTTCATTGCATGGCTGCGCGCCTTGCGGGTGAATCTATTCCCCGATTATCAATTCATGCGGCGTTATATGAGAGCGCTTGATGGGCGGCCCTACCTGCTTCCGGCTGCGTGGGTCAAGCGCTGGTGGATTGCGCTATTCCGCCGCCGCAAGGATGCCAAACAGGCGGTGCGCGTGTTTTCAACTGGACAGGACGCCGCGCTGCGTCAGTATCAAATGCTCAGGCGGCTTGGGCTTTAAGGAAAAAATAAAAAATCCCTGACAACCAGAAAAAATGGCGGCTGTCAGGGATTTTTCTTGTTTTGGCTTATGCGCAGCTATTTTCAGACGTTGTACGCACAAATTCATGCGCTTTTTTGTGCCACCTGCCAAAGCGATAGAAGAAGCAGGAGAGCAACGCGCCGATAACCCATGAGATCAAAAGGGAAATAAACAGAGAATCAGGCGATCCGGCGGGGAGTGTCTCTGATTTGGTAAAGTGCGCAATGGTGTAAGCGAGCGGAACGCGGATTGCAACGGTTGTAACAAGCGAAATAATCATGGGCGTAATGGTGTCCCCAGCGCCGCTCATTACGCCGCAGAGCACCTGTGTAACCGATACGGCGATGTATCCGACGGCGAGAATACGCATCATATGAATGCCCATTTCAACAACTTCCGCCGTATCCGTGAACAGACGCATCAAAGAGCCGCCGAATAAAAGAAGGCACAGGGTAAGAAGCACGGAACAGG
>UQQY01000121.1 GCA_900543295.1 uncultured Oscillospiraceae bacterium
TACGCTTTGGGGAATTGGCGTTTTTTTGATTTCCTTTTTTTGTCTTATCAGGTATGCGGGCGGCGTGGTGCGCTGGTTTTGCCTGTTCGGCATGGCGCTGGGAGCGCTTCTTTACTTTTTGCTTTTCAGTCCGCTCGTTTTAGGTATACTGAAAGCAGTGATTGGTTTTCTGATCCGAGTCGTGCGCACTCTGCTGCGTCCGCTTTGGCGATTTTTCAAATGGATTCGGCGAAAACTTAAACATTTTCTTTCCGGAAGAAAAGTTTTTTTGAGAAAACGACGAAATTCACTTGAAAACACAGAGCAAAGTGTTGTATAATATTACTACCTGAAGATACGATTCGATTTGAACAGGAGGAAAAAACGTGGCACGCAGAAAAAGAACACAAAAGCACACGATTCTTCGTGTTGCGTTTTTGGCATTCACCGTTTATGTTGTGGTGTCGTTTACTATTATGCAGATTGACATTGCAAAGCGGAAAGAAGAGCTTGCTTCCGTGCAGAGCGAACTGAAAGAGCAGGAATATATTAAAAGTGAGATCACAGATATTTTGAATTCCGGTGAGAATACCGAGTATATCATGAAGATTGCGCGCGAAAAGCTCGGATTTGCTTTTCCGGATGAAGAGATTTATGTCGATCCCAATCGGAAAGAATAGCTTGCAGGAGGATTGTTTGGTTTTATGCCGCATGAAGTAGGTTCCATTATTGAGGGTAAGGTTACAGGTATTACAAAATTCGGCGCATTTGTTGAATTGGATGACGGTGCGGTCGGCATGGTACATATTTCAGAGATTTCGCAGTCGTATGTCAATGACATCTCCGAGCATCTGAAAGAAAACCAGATCGTCAAGGTGAAGGTTCTAAATGTGGGCGACGACGGAAAGATCAGCCTTTCGATCAAGCGTGCGCTTCCTCAGCAGGGCGGTTTTCGGCGGGACAACAATCGTTCCGGCAATACAGGCGGCCGTCCGCAGCAGAGCGGCAGACAAAATGGGAATTTCCGTTCCGGCAGCACAAGCGGCAGGAGATATAACGATCAGCGCGGCGCACAGCAGGCAAAGGGGCCGGCTTCCTTTGAAGATATGCTTGCGAAGTTCATGTCCTCAAGCGATGAAAAGATTTCGGATATGAAACAGCCGGAGCGTCGCAGACGTCCTCGTAAGAATTATAACGACTACGACTAAAATATGATTGTCTGTATGAGAAAAATAAATAAGCGGCAAAGAGAACGGTCTTTGCCGCTTATTTTTTATGCTTACTTTTTCGAGTGGCGGACGATTCTTGCTGAAATTAAAGCAGTCCAATAAATCTATACGGGAAGTTTTACTGCTTATTTTCGTCTATCAAGTGAAAGAAAAAAACTTTCGGAAAGGAGCGGATCAATGGACAACGGTGCAAGTAGCTACCGCCGTTTCCTTGATGGGGATGATAGCAGTTTTGTCGAAATCATAAGGGACTACTACGACGGTCTTACTCTTTATCTGAACGTCTATGTACGAAATCTTTCCGTCGCCGAAGAATTAGCGGAGGATACATTCGTTAAACTGGTTACAAAGAAACCGAAGTTTATCGGAAGGTCTTCCTTTAAAACCTGGCTCTATGCGATTGGAAGAAACCTTGCGGTCGACTATATTCGCCGCAATGCAAAAAACAAGGACGTGTCCTTAGACTGCTGTACCGAGCTTACGTCTGATGAAGAAGAACTCGAACATCGTTATATTCGAGAGGAAGGCAGAATAACGCTTCATCGCGCCATGCTTCGCCTTAAAACTGAATATCGGCAGGTTCTATGGCTTACCTATTTTGAAAATTTAAAGGCAAAAGAGGCGGCGCGTATTATGAAGCGTTCGGTTCACAGTGTAGAGAACCTTATATATCGGGCAAGGCTGTCGCTCAAATCGGAACTTGAAAAGGAGGGCTTCATCTATGAAAAGCTACAATGAGGTTGCAGAAAACGTATTCCGCCGCAGAGATGAATTCAACGCAGTGAGAAAGCGGAAAAGAAAAGAATTTGCCCTGCGAACCGGCATGGCAGTCGCCTGTTGCTGTCTGGGTGTGCTGGTTGGATTCGGCGTTTGGCGGGGAGGACTGCTGGAGCGGACGTCGGCCGCCGTCTCTGAAAATACAGCAAAAGAGGAAAAAGATCTTTGGACAGGCGACATCATCTGCTTTAACAATATAACGGACGATCTTTCATTCGTCCGCCTTAAGGTGGATTTTGAGCTTATTGAAGCAGATGAAGTGATGATGACGAGAGAAGAATATCTTGCATATTTCGGAACGAACATTTATCCGGAGGTACCGGAGGGCTTCATCGAGTGGGGAGAGAACGACCGCTATTCTATTTATAAGAAAAACGGCGGTACGGGCGAGGTCTACTATGATACTTTCATTTTGAATTATTCAAACGGCGGCAGATCTATAAACATCGAAGGTGCAAAAGGAAAATATCCGTTTAGCTGTTATGGAAATTGGGAGTGCGAGGATTTTGAACCGTCTACAATCAAGGGAGAAACGGTATATCTCGCTTTAAATAAGAAAACCGGTTATGGGTTTGCAAAACTGATGTATCATGATGTGGGGTTTCAAATCATTTTTGAAGGTGTAACGGAAAATGAAATAGTATCTGTGGTATCTTCGCTCATAGCTTAATCCTGAGAAAAGTCTTTGTTCCAATGATTCGAACAAAGACTTTTTTACGTAATATGACGAATTTGTAAGAACGCCTGTCACGATGTTGTCATGCACTCTTTTTATACTAAGGACAAATCCCATGAGGAGGAAATAAAGATGAAACACAAAAAATGGATTCCTATTCTGGCTTTTGCGCTGCTGCTTGGCGCAGCGGCTGTTCTCTATGCCCTGCGCCCCGATCTGCGTTTTTTGACGGTACAGGCGCTCACATCGCCTTTCCGCCATGTGACCGTTACCGAAACCACAGTCTCTGATACATCGCTTCGCTCCGTTACGCTTACGGAGGTACAAAAGGATTCCTCCATCACATACGACCAGTCTCTGCTGCTGATCAACGAAGCTCATCCGCTGAAATCGGATTTCTCCCCTTCTCTTTGCATCTATATGGATACCCCGTATCGGCTTAACAGCTGTATTGTGAAGCAGTATGAAGCGCTTACATCCGCTGTACGTGTTGAAACAGGAAGCTCACTTTATATTACCAGCGCCGCGCGGACACACGATGAACAGATTGAAATGAAAGAAGAACGTCCTGACGTAGCCGCAGATCCCGGAGAAAGCGAGCACGAAAGCGGCCTCGCAGTGGACGTATGCACGAATGGATTTGCCGGAAGCGCTTTTTTAAAATCAGAGGCTGGACAATTTGTCCATGAATACGGCTGGCGGTACGGTTTTATCATACGCTATCCAGCCGGAAAATCCAGCGTTACCGGTATTCCCTTTGAAGCTTGGCATCTTCGCTATGTCGGACATCCGCACGCTTATATCATGCACCAGAACAATCTGACGCTTGAAGAATATATCGAATCGCTTGAACCGAATAAGTTCTACAGCGCCTGCGGCTATTTAATCAGCAGACAGCAGGGCGACACTCTGCGTATTCCGACGCGTGCCTCCCATATCAGCGTATCGCCGGATAATACCGGCCATTATATCATTACCTGCCGCATTTCTGCGTAAGGCTTGCCGTTTTAAAATCAAATAGGAAAAGTCTAAAGGCCCGGATGCGGACGAAACTCCGTTCGCATCCGGGCCTTTTATTGAATAGAAGCGCCCTTGAATATCTGTACTATTCGGTGCGCAGGGCGGTGACAGGGTCTTTCCTTGCCGCTTTTTTGGAAGGAATCCATCCGCCGATCAGCGTCAATATCATACTGAGCAGAACCAGAATAACCGCGCCGGTAATCGGAAGAACCGCATTTACATCTGTTGCGCCCGTCAGTGCATGAATCAAAGCATTGCCGGGAATCAGCAAAAGCAGGGTAATTCCAATACCGATTAGGCCGGAGCACAGGCCGATGATAAAGGTTTCGGCATTGAATACCCGTGAAATGTTACGTTTGGACGCGCCAATCGCACGCAGAATGCCGATCTCTTTTGTGCGCTCCAAAACAGAGATATAGGTAATGATTCCAATCATAATGGAGGATACCACGAGAGAAACTGCCACAAACGCAATCAAAACATAAGAAATCACGTTGATGATGGTGGTGACGGAGGACATCAGCAAACCGACATAGTCTGTGTAAGTGATCTGATCCTCTTCGGAGGCAGTTGTATTATACGCTTTGATACAATCTGAAATGGCGTCCTTATCCTCGAAGCTGTCCGCATAAATGCTGATAGAAGCGGGCGCATCCGTACTGACAACGCCGAAAGCGCTCATGTTATCGTCATAGGTCCCAGCGGAAATATAAGTGTCATAAATCATGAGCAGCGTGTCGTCCTCCGGATTCTGCATATAGGCGTCGAGGGCCGCTGCAAGCTCTGCTTCGCTGCGTGTCAGCATCTGTGAGGCGGCATCCGGATTGCCTGCGTACATGGATTGCAGAATATCCTTGCAAAGCTTTGCTTTATCTGAAATACCGAGACTTGCAAGATAGGTTTTGGTGTCGGCAATTTTACCCTGATCGTCGGCTGGGGCAAAGGAAATTCCGCTCAGGATGTTTACATTGGGATTTTCTCTTTGCGCCTTGACAACGGCGCTCTCGTCCGTATAAGCGATCAGATAATCCGTAAGCGCCTTGGTATAGCCGACAGACCCGAGCAGGTCATCGTTCTGCGCATCCTCAGCCGGACGGATAATTCCTGTGATTTTGAGCTGCACAGCCGATTTCATCAATTCTTCCATTTCGGATTTGTCATCCTCGACGCAGCGGAAGGTGCCGTCCTCCCTTTCAAGATAGGTGTCGCACGCTGGAATCATATACAAAGTCTGCGCGCACAGTTCCTCATAACGGAAGCTTGTACTTTCAATTGAGACTGCTTCGCCGCTTTCGATCTTTTTCATCAGTTCTTTATAGTCTGAGGAGGGAAGTATGCCAAGCTCATACAATACGGTCAGCGGAATTTCGTTGTTTTCGTCCAGGATCAGAACAACCTCGTCATAGGATTCCGGCCATTCGCCGTATACCATATCGTAGCTGTCTGTGACAGCCTTGCTGACCGCTTCGCCGTTATTTCCAGGCAGCAGCTCTTCAAAAATACTGCTGCCTGTACCGCTCATCATGGCGGACATGCTGCCTGCACCGGACATTCCGTCCATGCTTATCATAGCGCCGCCGATACTTTGCGCATCGCTCAGCGTACTGCCATCGGCATCAACAAAGGCGCCGTCAGGATCGTATGTATACACGCCGAATTTGGTGGCATAGGAGTACAGAATGCCGTTCTCTCCGATGTACTGATGGATTTCGCTGTCCGGATCATCCAAATATTTTTTAAAGGCAGTCAGGTTGTTCTGCGTAATACTCGTCGTAACGCTGGAGGCCATTTCAATACTTCTGCTGTTTGAATAAACTGCCTCCTTATCGTGGTCGAGCTCTGCCTTTTTCATATGATTTGCCGCACTGCCTGTCATCAAACTGCTGATGTCAATCGTCTGCGCTTCAATTGATATTGGATAGGAGAGCATCGTACTTTTCTGAATGCTCGTAATATAGTCGTTTACACCGGTAGAAAGAGAAAGAATCAGCGCAATACCAATGATGCCGATTGAACCGGCAAACGAAGTTAACAGCGTGCGTCCCTTCTTTGTTTTCAGATTGTTAAATGAGAGGGAAAGCGAAGTTAGCAGAGACATGGAGGATTTCCCCATGTTTTTGTGCGTGGGCGGGCTGAGCTTTGCGCTGTCAATTTCATAGGGATTGCTGTCGTCCAGAATTCTGCCGTCGCGCAGCTTTACTGTTCGGGTGGCATATGACTCGGCAAGCTCCGGATTGTGTGTTACCATGACGACAAGTCGATCCTTTGCAACCTCTTTTAAAAGCTCCATAACCTGCACGCTGGTTTCGGTGTCCAGTGCGCCTGTCGGTTCGTCTGCGAGCAGAATATCCGGATTGTTGATTAAAGCCCGCGCAATAGCGACGCGCTGCATCTGCCCGCCGGAAAGCTGACTTGGCTTTTTATGAATTTGTTCGCCAAGTCCGACTTTAGCGAGCGCTTCTTTTGCACGTTTTCTGCGCTCTGTTCGGGAAACGCCGGAAATTGTCAGTGCAAGCTCCACGTTCGCCAGAATGGATTGATGCGGAATTAGATTGTAGCTCTGAAAAACGAAACCGATGGTGTGATTGCGGTAGGAGTCCCAATCCCGATCCTTATACTTTTTTGTGGAAACGCCGTTGATAATCAAATCGCCGGCATCATAGCGATCTAAACCGCCGATGACATTTAAAAGCGTCGTTTTGCCGGAACCGCTGGGGCCCAAAATGGCGACAAACTCATTGTCGCGCAGATTTAACGAGACGTTGTCAAGCGCAGTTTGTATGAGATCGCCGGTTTGATATTTCTTGCTGATTTTTTGTATTTGCAGCATGTCCTGACTTTCTCCTTTGCCAAATTATTTTCCGATTTATTTTATCGTATTTTGCCCTTACGATGCATGAACATGGTGCGCTGAAAATTGATATAGTTTGTAAACATTTCGTTTAGTAAAGGATCGCGTATGGAAGCGGCCGCCTGCGGCTTTGAATCTGTCTGCGGCGGCGGGAAGCCCTTATAGAAAAAAAGAACACTCTCTATCCTGACAGAGAGTGCAAGCAAACAATGTATCATAAGGGGATTTGTCTTGTGCAGGCCAAAGACATTGCGTTGGTCTGTGCAGGCATTCAGAAATCCGAATGCCTCTTGATTATACTGGGAAATCAACAATGTGTAAAGTCTAAAATGCAGTTTTTTTCAGATTATAGAATAAGTTTGGATAGAATGTGCATATCAAAGAGAAATATAAAAGCTTCTTTTGTTAGAATTGGAACATGTCCTCGACAAGTTCCGCCTTCTTTTTCTATCTCACATTTTGTGAAAATAAGGTATTGACTTTTTTC
>UQQY01000122.1 GCA_900543295.1 uncultured Oscillospiraceae bacterium
TTCCTCCAGCATGTGAAGGTATTCCTCCAGCTCGGCCTTCTTTGAAAATGCCGTACCGTATACCCGCTGCAGCATTTTGTTTTTCTCGCTGCCGCGCCAGTATGCGCCCGTCGAAGAGGTCAGCTTAAACGCCTTGACAGCGCCTGTGCTCATGAGATGCGGGCCTGCGCAGAGATCTGTAAAATCAGCCTGCTCATAAAAGCTGATCGGTTCGCCCTTTCCGGCATGCTCTTCGCACAGCTCGACCTTGTACGGCTCTCCCATATCGGCAAGTTTTTGGAGCGCATCCTCCGGCGAAAGCGTGAAAGCCTGAAGCGGAATGTTTTCCTTGACGATCTTTTTCATCTCCGCTTCAATTTTTGAAAGATCCTCCGGTGAAAACGGCTTTTCGACGTCAAAATCATAATAGAAGCCGTTGTCGATTGCCGGTCCGATGGCAAGCCTGGCGTCCGGATAAAGATGCTTGACCGCCTGAGCCAGAATGTGTGAAGCCGTATGCCAGAACGCCTTTTTGCCATCCGGATCGTCGAAGGTCAGGATAGAAAGCGTGCAGTCCCTGTCAATCACGGTGCGGAGATCGCAATTCTCCCCGTCGATTTTTGCAAGGCAGGCCGCTTTGTAAAGGCCCATGCTCAGATCCTTTGCAACCTGGGCTGCGGTAACAGGCGCATCGTATGCTTTGACGCTGCCGTCTTTTAATGTGATATTCATGCTGAAATCCTTCCTTTCGTTTTCCTTTGCAGGCGACGAAAAAGCGCTTCACCCCTGCAAATACAGGGATGAAGCGCACAAGCTCCATGGTTCCACCCTACTTGCCGGAAAATCCGGCCTCTCATAAGCCGCTGTAACGGGCGGCTCTCTGCACCCGGCGCGGTTCGCAAAGGCTGCCGCGCACTCCGAGGGCGGTAACGGCTGCGCTTTTTCCGGCAAGAGTCTTTCAGCCGGCGGACTCTCTCTCTGCTGCCGTATTCCGGCGCGCGTTTCCCTCATCAACGTTTTGTTTTATCATAGCACGAAGCGGCGGGGAAGTCAAGCGCTTGAATATGGGATAGTCTCCGTTTGCAGAACAAGAAAAATTAAATAAAAATTACATACATATTTTATTCACAAAATATTAAAGAAGCACTTGACAAGGAACCTGGCTTCCTTTATTATTAACATATACATTATTCTGTTCATGATTTTGGCGCCGGAACAAGCGAAACAGCCGGTTTGGGCAGCTTTCATGGAAACAATGCTTTGATTTCAGAGCTTGTGAGTATATATTCATCAGGAGGTTTCATCATGGATAATCAACAGTATCCGAATAACAATCAACAGGCTCCGCAGCAGCCGCAGTATCAGGCGCCGCAGTACAATCAGCCGCCGCAGCCGCAGTATCAGCCGCCTCAGGCTCCGAATTATCCGCAGCCGCCGATGTACCCGCAGGGCCCGGTTCAGCAGCCGGGAAAGGGTCTTGCTATCGGCTCTCTTGTTTGCGGTATCGTCGGTCTTGTATTCGTTTGGTTTGGCTACAGCGCACTGATCTCTCTAATTGCAGGTATCGTCGGCATCATTCTTTCCGTTAATGCGAAAAAGCAGGGCTTTATCGGCGGGATGAACACCGCTGGCTTGGGTATGTCTATTATCAGTGCAGCTTTGGGCGGCATTGTATTTATTGCCTGCGTATCTCTTCTCGGCTGTGCTGGCTGCATTGCCTCCAACCCGGCTATGTGGTATTGATCCAGTAGAGTAATACGTTCCAATTTTTCAGGAGGTTTTTTATTATGGATAATCAGCAGTATCCGAATAACGATCAGCAGGCTCCGCAGCAGCCGCAGTATCAGGCTCCGCAGTACAACCAGCCGCCTCAGGCGCCGAATTATCCGCAGCCGCCGGTATACCCGCAGGGTCCGGTTCAGCAGCCGGGAAAAGGTCTTGCGGTCGGTGCGCTCGTTTGCGGTATTGTTTCGCTTGTTCTTTCCTGGATGGGCGGTTTGCTTGGCGTTGTAGCTGGTATCGTTGGTATCATTCTTTCGATTCAGGCGAAAAAACAGGGCTTTGTCGGCGGCATGAATACGGCCGGCTTGGTCATGTCTATTATCGGTCTTGCGCTGGGCGGTATCTTGTTCTTTGCCTGCACATTGCCGACAGCTTGCACTGCTTGCGCTATGATTCCGTATATGTAATTATATTTTCGGCTTTCATTTTGAGCACCATCAAGAAAAGGCATACGCGCGGGCGTATGCCTTTTCTTTTCCCGTATCGTTTCATCCTATCAAAGAGGAGTTCCATCTATGCTTCCATCCATTTATATCCTTGGCCGCGAAATCCCAATGTACGGAATTTGTGCGGCATTTGGCATCGGCCTCGCCTTCTTTGTAACATGGCTTCGCACACGCCGTCTCAGGAGAGAGGGACGCGATGTTTCGGATGTCTTTTATCTTTTGCTCTATGCGATGATCGGCGTGCTGATCGGCGCAAAGCTTTTGTATTTTATTCAAAATCTCGGAACGCTGCTTTCTGATTTTTCCTTGCTGTTTACGAATCCGGGATACTTCTTCGGCGGCTTTGTGTTTTACGGCGGCTTAATCGGCGGCGTGTTCGGCGCATGGTTTTATTGCTGGCAGTTCCGGCTTCGTCTGTTTGACTATGCAAATCTGATCGTTACCGCTATCCCGATCATTCATGGAATCGGCAGGATTGGCTGCTTCTGTGCCGGCTGCTGCTATGGCAAACCAATGGATCCACCCCTTGGCCTGCTCTTCAACGCTTCGCCGGTTGCTCCGCACGACGTATACCTTTTCCCTGTACAGCTTTTAGAGGTTTTCACAAATCTGATTATTTTTGTGATCCTGATGGTTTATACCAATAAAAAGAGCTGTCCGCGTCATGGCGGTCTGGCGCTTTACATGTGCTGGTACGCAGTCACGCGCTTTTTGATCGAATTTCTGCGCTATGACGATGTGGAACGCGGTTTTATCGGCTTTCTTTCTACCTCGCAGTTTATCAGTCTCTTCATTTTAGCAGGCGGCATTTTGCTCTTTATAAAAGGCGGCGCCATTGTTCGCTTTTTTGATCGGACGCGCCCTGTCAAAAAGAAAAGAGAGTCAAAAGCATTCTAAGCGCTGCGGGAACCGTTACAGCGGAATAATAGGAAGGCCTGTATTAACACAAAAAAAGATCCGCCGAATCAGAGGCGGATCTTTTGCTTTTTGCTCGGTTATAGATCTTTTTACTTTCACTTCGCCGTGTAACCGGATTGAGGTTTCCCCAACTGCCGCGCCGTTTTTGGTCTATTTTACGCTTTTGTTTTTTCGAAAGCTTTTCATATGGTATAAATTTTATCATATATTACTCCTTGTTTATTTTTGCGGGTGTAAGCGTCCTTTTTCCAGAAAGTTCAGGTGACTGCCGAATCGCATATTCGATGTCAATATGCGTTGCTTGAGTCAACGATGATATATCAGTATAATTAAAATATCAAAACGGAAGGAGATTCTATGCTTGCTGAAAACATAAAAATTTAAGAAAGAATAAAGCAATGACACAGAAGAATGATGTAATAAAATAAGCCGGACGCAATTATGCCCGGCAATGCCGAACAGCCGGATACCATTGAAAACATCAATCCACCAAAAGAATACGGTGCAGTTCCGATTAAGGGACTGCACCGTACTTTTGCGTGAATGCTTTCTTATTGAAGTCGGAGACGACCGCCCCTTTTTCGCCGTCTTATCAATAGCTGAACTTGATCGTTTTAATCTCAAACGGACGGAAGGTGAGCGCGATGCTGCCGTCGCAGTCAAGCGTCTCCATCGTCTCTTCAAGCATGTTCGTAAGTTCCGCTTTTTTCACGTCAAAGCCTGTATGAAGCGTCGTACTCGCGTAGGTGCCCTCGGCCTCGTAAAGGCGTGCGATGAATGCATTGCCTCCGTCTTCGCAGGGCTTCACTGTTTCGATGATGACATTGCCTGCGTCAACAGTCAGAAGCGTCGGCAAAGTGTATTCGCCGGAACGGACGATCGGACGGTAGTTCGCCACATATGCCGGCTTGATGACGGTTTCCGCGTCAAAGCCTCCCATGTGCGGCAGGAAACTGTATGTCATACGATGTCTGCCCGCATCGCCGCGCGGATCGGGACGGATGCCGCCCTTGTGCAGAGACAGACGCATCCGGCCGCCCTCGACGGAGATACCGTACTTGCAGTCGTTTAAAATAGCACAGCCGTACTGTGTTTCGCTCAGATCGGTGTATTTGTGGTTGACAACCTCAAACATCGCCTGCTCAGTCGAGTTGTTGCGCGTGGTTGGCTTCATTGCATAACCGAACTGAATCTCATGGCGCGCCTGACGCGAGAGAATCGTTGTGTCGAATGCCGTCTTGAGAAAACGGCGCTTATCATGCCAGTCGATTTCCGTTTCAAAGTCGATGCGCGGCGTGTGAACATGAAAAATCATGTCCTGACGGATGGTGGAAAGCTCGGACAGCTTGTATGCTCTGCGGATACGAAGCTGTGCCGCGCCATTTGAGACAACCTCTTCGCTTAAAAGCTCGGCGCAGTCTTTGAATTTCGGTTGAATGTCTGCGTCGATGTCCCAGTTGTCCCATGCGCTCGGCACGTCCTCTGCCATCAGGAAGGTATTAAACGGCAGCCCGCCGACAAGCTGACGGCCGTTTCTTCTGTCAACGAAGGACTTAATGTAGCCTTTTTCGTTGAATGTAATCTCGGCAAACGGCGTAGTAACCTTGCCGTTTTCATAGGTGAAATTCTTGTTGCTGCAAGCGCAGCGCCCGTCATGTGATACCGTTAGAGAAGACATTGCCGGAAGATTAAGGCCTGTGACGGCTAAAAGCTGGTTGCCGTCCAAATCGCAGACAAACTGCTGGCAGACCGCGTCGTCTGCCACAATGCAGCCTTTCTTTGCATCCAGATAGACAACGTCGTTTACATCGAACGGCAAAAGGTTGATGACGGTATCCTTGCTTTGATCTCCGGCGCCCTCTGTCAGTCTGTCTGCAATCGCCGTTGCTTTTTCAATAACGGCGGTAGTTTCGCGGTACGACTGTTCATGCGCGCTTTGGATGCAGGTGCCCGGAAGAATATCATGGAACTGGTTTACGAGCAGGGTTTCAAGCAGCGGATGGATTTCCTCGTCCGAAGCCGGTTTTCCTGCTTTGACAGCTTCCGCTACGGTTAAAAGCTCGGCGTTGTGGATCGCGATCTCCGCCTTGCGGTTGTTGCGCTTGATTTGATGCTGATTTGTAAGCGTGCCGCGGTGCAGTTCAAGATACAGCTCGCCGGAGTAGACGTTCGGATTGACGGCTTCCTTTTCGAGCCGCTTCATGAAATCCGAAACGCTCATATGCTCTGCCCTGGGGCAGCCGTCAAGATCCTTCACACGGCGCGACATCTCAATCATTTCAAACATCGGTCCGCCGCCGCCGTCGCCCTGACCATAGGAGATCAGGCGGGAGTCGGAGACCGTTTTCTGCTGGACAAAATCGGTTGAACCGCGGCCCTCTACACGTCCGAGTAGTGTTTTTGGATCCGGCCAAACGTGCGTACAGTTGAAGTGAACCAATACATCCGTGCCGTCGATGCCCTCCCATACAAAAGTCTCATATGGGAATTTATTTGTGTCGTTCCAGGAAAGCTTGGTGGTCAAAAAATAATTTACGCCGCAGCCCTTCATAATCTGCGGGATTGCCGCGCTGTAGCCGAAGGTGTCCGGCAGCCAGAAGCAGTCCGAGCGATAGCCGAAATGCTCCTGTGTATAGCGCTGTCCCCAGAGGAACTGACGTACCATCGATTCGCCGGAGGTGATGTTGCAGTCGCACTCGACCCATACGCCGCCGTTCGGCTCGTAGCGTCCCTCTGCGATTTTTTCTTTGATGCGGTCAAACAGCTCCGGATAGTGCCGGCGAATCAGCTCCAGATGGAACGCGCTGCTCTGAATGAAGCGGTATTCCGGATACTCCTCCATCAAAGCGAGCTGATTCGCATAGGTGCGCGCACATTTTTTGATGGTTTTCGGAATGTCCCACAGCCAGGCGGTATCCATATGGCTGTGTCCGACAAGGCCGACTTTTGGCGCAGATTCCGCGTTTTTTGCCTTAAGGCACGGCCGCATGATCTCTCTTGCCCGGGCAAGAGCAGGACGCCAGACTGCTTCGTCCGTGTGCTCCGGCGAATAGTAAACCGTTTCGTGCACCTTTGCCAGACAGTTTATTACATCCGCACGGCGGAAGCTTTTTTCATCCATAACTTCGGCAAGCTGGTTCAGACAGCGCAGATCATAGATAAAGTCCGCGATGTCCTGATTCTTTGTGCAGATGTCGATGCTTTCAAAGGTATAGCGGTAAGAAGGAACCGGATTTGTCTCAAACGGCTGCGTACCGATAACGTGATGTCCCGCATATGCTTCAATCACGATGTCGATCACCTCGCCGGCCTTTGGCTCCAGGCGGAGCAGATCGCAGTAGTGATTGCCGTGGTCTACTTCGGCGATTTTATATGCGAAATTTCCGAAAGGCATCCCGTTCACATAAAGAAGAGCCTCATAGCTGCCAAAGCGGGGATAGATGTAAAGCGGTTTTCCGGCAAGCTCCTCCGGAACGGTGAAGCTTCCTTTAAACCAGCAATAGGAAAGCTCCGCGCCCCAGACGTCTCCCTGCTGCACCTTGCTGTAGAGCGCTTCGTCCGCGGGCGCGGCGTAGAGCTGCTCTTTGGTTTCGTATTTGACGACGGAAAGCTCGTCCTGCTTTTGGAACACATAGCGATCCAGCGTGGCTTCAAGCTGTGTAAGCTTTGAAAGCATACGCTTAATCTGCGGCTGATTCATCATAAGCATTTCCTCCTTAAAAGCCGCTTGATGCGGCGATATCGGCAGAGAATTCTGCGGCTTCATTGTAACAAGTTACGCGGCATATTGCAAGAAAAAAAGAA
>UQQY01000123.1 GCA_900543295.1 uncultured Oscillospiraceae bacterium
CACCCCACTTGTTAGATAGTATATCATACTTGTCTAACAAATGGGGTGCAGTTCAAAAAGGTAAGGTCCTTTCTTTTGTTTAACTGCATGGTTTTCTGAAAAGAGCGTTCTGCGGCTCAGTCGGATAAAAAACGGCCGAGCTGTGAAAGGAAAGCCTCGATTTTTTCCGGCGCTCTCCGGTAATTGATGCGGGTTCCCACTTTTTCAAGCGTAACAAAGGAGCCGTTTATCAGCGCGTTCATATGATGCGATACCGTTGCTGCGGAAAGTCCGGTCAGCGTGCAGATTTCCTGACCGCACAGCGGTTTTTCGCGAAGCGCCGCCATAATTTTGAGACGCTGCTTGTCGTCAATCGCCTTTAGCTGCGCCGCAAGCCTTACAAGATGGTTCTCGCTGCCAAACGCCAGCGCGTGCACCTGTTCAAAGCAGCATCCAATCAGCATCAGGTGCTCTGCGTCAAAAATGTCGTCGTAAATCCATATGCCCGCTCCGGAAATTACAGCAGCCTGCGGCCGGAGCGTGAGCTCGTCCGAATCAAGACTGACAAAAAAATGTTCGCGCAGAACGCGCACCGGATCCTCGGCAAGCAAAGCGCGCGTCAGGGCGATTTCTTCATCGAAAAGCGGCTGTAGCTCTGGAATATGGCGGCGGTATATCTCTGCTGGGACACGAAGCGTCTCCTCCAGCAAGTCCAAATATTTGTCCGTATTCCGCCAGACCATCAGCGCGGTCCAGCGGGCGGCGGGGGTGTCGCTGGACTTTTCGAGCAGGCGGATAAAGGACTCCTCATCAAAGTCGGACGCCGAATCAATGTCTGCGGGCATCACGTCGTGAAGCACCATCAAACCGATACAAAACCGAAGCCGCGCGCGCTGTTTTTCATCCTGCGCGTCGCGCGGACGGTTCTTTTCCAATACCAGTGACAAGGTAATGCCAAGGGAAGCGAGCTCCTCCGACTCCGCCGTAAAAAAGAGCTCCGCCATCTCCTGCGAAACGCCGTCCGCCGCCTGCTCCATATCACGGTATAGCGCAGAAAGCGGACCAATAAAGCGGGAAAACTGTTCTTTATCCACGTGGTAGTGCTGTGCAATATCAGCAAAATAGTCCTCCACATCATAAATGACCTCCGAGTCATCCGGATGCCTGCGCGTATAAAAAAGCTTGGTCAGGAGCGCTGCGCATTCCATATAGACGCATGGCTCCGTACTGTATCGAATCTTCATCTTCCGCCTCCATGGTAAAAGCGGCTTACATAACGATAATGAAAATGGAACATCAAACCGCTTTTTCATATGTATCATAACATAAAGCGAGCAAAAAGACAAACGGAATTCCGGACAAACTGTCTTCTCAGAACTCCTTAAAGCCTTTCATCCGGATAATCGGCAGGAAGATCAGCGCCATAAAGACGGCGGCAACAACGAAGGTGAGCGCAATCGGACAAAAAGCTGAAACCAGCGCACAGAGGAGCGATCCAACCGGCACCATGGACGTCAGCACCGCATTGGCAATGCCGGATACCCGCGCCATATGCGTTTCACTCACCTGCTCCATGAACAGCGTATTAAAGAGAACGTTAATAACGCCTATAGCAATACCCAAAAGCAAAACCCCGGTCAGCAGCACGGCGACCCGCAGAACGATCCATTCAGGCAGACTGGCCGCCGCAAAAACCAAATAGGAAAGCCCGACCGTTAAACTGGCCGCAACAATGAGTATACGGCGCTTGATAACATTCAGGAGCTTTGGCGTTAAGAAAGAACCGATCCCCATTGCCGCCGTCAGTACCACGCCACACACCGACAGCATCTCCGGCCCCATACTGAGCGTTTGCGCAACGTATACCGTTTCGAAGGTGTTAAAAGGAATCCCACCCAGATTCAGAAACGCGCCAAGCAGTAAGAGCGTGCGCACAACGGGACTTTTTATCACATAGAAAAAGCCCTCTTTCAGATCGGAAAAATAAACGGAAAAATCAAGCTTCTGCTCCGATTTTGTTTCACTGATCCGGATCGTTGCGATGACGGCCGCACAGATCAGGAAAGAAAACGCATCGATCATCAGTGCGGTTGTACTGCCGAATAAACCGATAATCCCTCCGGCGCACGCCATACCGATCAGTTCCACGACGCGCCCTACTGTACCTTTAAATGCAGAACCGGCGGCAAAAAGCTCACGTGGCAGAAGTTTTGGCGACAGCGCGGCGGACGCAGGGCTTTCAAACGCCTCGACCGTGGAGTTAATCAGCACGAAGCCGAAAAGCATTGCGGCGTTCAGCATACTGAACTGATACAGCAGAGCCGTAATACCGACCATAACAAAACGCACCGTGTTGCAGAAGACGATGGTGCGAACCTTATTGAGCCGTTCGCTGATAACCGCGGCAAAGGGCTGAAGAAAGATCGTCGGCAGATAGTTCACCGCCATAATCAGCGCAATCATGGACGCGCTGCCGGTTACCTCATACAAAAGCCAGGAGAAGACAATCGCATCAATAGAATCGCCGAAGCGGCTGATATTATAGCCGACGACGGTCTTCATAAAATTGCGGTGTGAGAAAAGCGGACGGTAGGTTGACAATTTCGATGACATTCAAAACACTTCTTTCGAATTTATCTTACAACAGGAGTATAACACTGTGTTTTATGATTGTCAATATAATATTTTTATAATTATCTAAATTAAAAATTCGCACAATCTCACAAAGACAACCTTTCTGCTACAGCGTAATGACCAATTCTGTCCCGTCCTTTTCCCTCACTTCTACAATAGGATAGCCGCGATAAGCCTTAAGCAGCGGTTTACAGCGACGCAGCCATTCCTTTATCTGCTTTTTCATCTCCGGCGGAATATCCTGATTTTGCTTGAGCGCTGTACGCAGAATGAAAATGACAGCGGATGAAGGTACCGGCAGGCGGAATTTTACGGAGTCGGATTCTGAAATAATCAGCCGCATTTCATTCCACCAAAATCGTAACCGTCGTCCCGTCGCCGGTTTCAACTTCCATCAGCTTGCCGATTACACCGTTTTCCACCATCCGAAAAACGCTGTTGATGTCTATGCCCTTAAGCGCTTCCTTTGAGGTGATCTGCGGCAACTGCATCCCCATTTCGATGGCCACACGGACCAGTGCCATGGGAACACTGACGCGAACGCGGTCGTTATCCTCCGCTGTATCCACTAAGATGCGAAGCGTCATTTCATCGATGCTTCGCCGCTCTTCCGGCGGCAGAACCCGCAGCGCATCCGGCGACTTTCCCGAAAGAAGCGCGTCCACCGTTGTTCCCAGCATCTCCGCCAAGGCCGGAAGCAGAGAAATGTCCGGACATGAGGTATCGTTTTCCCATTTTGACACGGCCTGTGCCGTGATGCCAAGACGTTCCGCTATCTCCTCCTGTGTATAGCCTTTTTCTTTTCGGCGCGCTGCAATGCGCTTTCCAATTGTTTCTTCCATGCTTCATTCTCCTTTTCATAAAACGCCCTGCATATGCAGGGTTTTGTTCTGGCTGTATCATACCAAAAAGCAGGATTCTTTGGAAGCGATGATTCGTTGAATTCTTCTCTTTTTTCAAAACCAGTGGTTTCAAAACGCACAACCGGCAGTTTAGCAGACCGCCGGTTGTGCGAAAATATGCAAATTTAGTCTATCGCCCGTTTCCTCAGACGGTTCCATCTGCGGCAAAACAGAGCTCCTGCACGCTGTCCTCCAAAAGATAACACATTTCTTCGTGTACGCTGCTGCTCTGCGCAATCTGCGAAATAGCAAGCTTGATATATTTGACGTGCGCATCCGCCAGCACTTCTCCCGCCGCATTCAGAATCTCCGATTTGACAAGCAGAAACCGCGAAAAATCCTTTTCTACAACACCCCGTCCGAACAGATCGGCGTCATACGGAACAGGTTTCCGATATTTGACCTCAAGCGACATAGTGACGCCCCATATATCCTCGCCGCCGTGCCATGCGGCACGCAGTCCAAGCTCGTCAAGCATCGCGGCGATCATCCCGCCGTGCACCCGCTGCGGATAGCTCTGATGCTCTTCACGGAAGCGGAAGGGTGTGAGCACACTGCCGTCCTCCATATTATAAAACTGCGCCTTTACGCCGAAGGGGTTATCCATCCCACAGATGACGCACATCCTGCTGTTGCGCTGTTTGCCAAGTACTTTCATATGCTGCCTCCCGTTTATCATCGTGACATTTTGTCCGTATTCGTATCTTTCTCCCATGAATGGGCGTATTGAAATCAAATTTATTATACCGCTGTTTTGATACGCCCGCAAGAAAAACCACCGTCTTCTTACGCAGAACGAATCTGCTTCCCCGTATCAACCGATCATTTCTTTATGATATGGCAAAACCGCGTTGAATTTTGTCGTTTTTTAGGATAAAATATAGGTGAATTATTCCAGATAAATTGGGGGAAGCAATTTGAAAAGAGAATATTTGCCGCAGGATGTATTTGAAGCGGCATATCAGCGTCTTCAGTTCCTATTTGAAGAATTCGACAATATCTTTGTATCCTTTTCCGGCGGAAAGGACAGCGGGCTGCTGCTAAACCTTGTGCTCGATTTTCAGAAAAGGCACTATCCGGCAAAAAGAATCGGCGTGTTCCATCAGGATTTTGAAGCGCAGTATTCCGTGACAACCGAATACGTAGAGCGCACGTTTGCCCGCATCGAAGACGACGTCGAGCCCTATTGGGTCTGCCTGCCTATGGCCACGCGGACGGCAATGAGCCATTATGAAATGTACTGGTATCCATGGGACGACACCAAAGAGGAGATATGGATTCGCCCCATGCCAAAGCATTCCTACGTCATCAACCTGAAAAACAACCCGATCACGACCTATTCCTACAAGATGCATCAGGAGGATCTTGCCAAACAGTTCGGGCGGTGGTACCGCATGGCTCACGGCGGAGGAAAAACGGTCTGTCTGCTGGGAATCCGTGCTGACGAATCCTTACAGCGGTACAGCGGTATTCTGAACAAAAAATATGGCTATAAGGACACCTGTTGGATCAGCCGGCAGTTTAAAGACGTCTGGTGTGCATCGCCGCTGTACGACTGGTCTTTAAGCGACGTATGGCACGCCAACAGCCTTTTCGGCTACGACTACAACAGGCTGTACGACCTGTACTATATGGCAGGATTAAAGCCGGATCAGATGCGTGTGGCTTCGCCTTTTAACGACTATGCCAAGGACAGCTTAAACCTTTATCGGGTCATTGACCCGCAGATCTGGGTAAGGCTGGTCGGACGAGTCAACGGCGCGAACTTTACTGCCATTTACGGCAGATCCAAGGCTATGGGATACCGGAACATCACATTGCCGGAGGGTCATACGTGGGAGTCCTATACCCGCTTTTTACTTGCGACGCTTCCCGCCCGCCTGCGGGAAAATTACGTCAGAAAATTCAAAACCTCCATACAGTTTTGGCACAACGTCGGCGGAGGTTTAGGTGAAGAAGCCATCCGCGAACTGAAGGAGCATGGATATAAGATCCGGCGCAACGGTGTTTCCAACTATACGATTATGCGAAATTCCAGAGTGGTCTTTCTTGGAAAAATCCCCGACCATACGGACGACATCAAATCTACCAAAGACATTCCAAGTTGGAAACGGATGTGCTACTGCATATTGAAAAACGATCATGTCTGCCGCTTTATGGGCTTTAGCCTCAGCAGAGAGCAGCAGAGGAATATTGATTTCTTAAAAGAAAAATACGAAAGCGTTGGATAAGATCAGCACAGAAAGGAGATCATCATGGCTTTCTCAAGCCCTGCTTACCACATTATTTCGGTTCCGATTGAAAAAATCGAACCCAATACCTATAACCCGAATGCAGTCGCCCCGCCGGAGCTTGCACTGCTGTACGACAGCATTAAGGAAGACGGCTATACCATGCCGGTCGTCTGCTACTACGATCAAAAACGGGATACCTACATTCTGGTGGACGGATTCCACCGATACCGCATTATGCTGGACTATCCGGACATTTACGAACGGGAAAACGGCCGGCTGCCGGTCTCTGTCATTGACAAACCCATCGACTGCCGCATGGCCAGCACCATCCGGCATAATCGGGCGCGCGGCTCGCATGACGTGGATCTGATGAGCAACATCGTAAAGGAACTGCATGAGCTTGGCCGCTCGGATGAATGGATCTCAAAGCATCTGGGCATGGACAAGGATGAAATCCTGCGGCTAAAGCAGATCACGGGACTCGCAGCACTGTTTCGGGACGTAAACTTCGGCCGCGCATGGCGCGCGGTGGAGGAAGAACTGCAGGATGAAGAGGATCCTGTCGAATAGGAAACGTAGTTTTGCGCGTAAAGAATCAAAAAACCGTCTGTTTTGCAGACGGTTTTCAACATAAAAGATCTTCTATTTATATGCTCATACACTGAAGCAGACGTTTCATTTCTCTGATACCCCGTTCCTGTGAAGTGATGATCGCCTTCAATATTGGGACAAGCTCCGGACAAACGGAGTAGCGCAGAGCGTTTTCGGACATGCGAATCGCTCCCATGTGGTGCGGAATCATTTCTCTCATGAAATTGGCGTTAATCTGATTTGTGGATGCGGCTGTCCTCATCCTGCTGAACATGGCCTGCATAATCTGCTGAACGCATTCCTGATACAGACGCAGATCACACTGCGAATCGGTCTTCATATCGCATTGGCTCAATACGTTTTTCATATCTTCTATGCTTTGCGTTTGTTCCTCGATGATTCCCTGCGCAATATTTTGCAGCGGGATAAAGGTGGTATACTGCAAAATATTTTTGGACATTTCAATGGCAGCTTCGTGGTGTGG
>UQQY01000124.1 GCA_900543295.1 uncultured Oscillospiraceae bacterium
GGTCAACAATGTATCGTATCCCTGCGGCAGCATTTCTATCATCTCTTTACAGCGGCTCATTGCCGCTGCGGCGTCTATTTCATCATCACTTGCACTGTCATTTCCGTATTTTAGGTTATTTTTTACGGTGTCTGAAAATAAAACAGTATCCTGCAATACGATCGCAATGTTTTTTCGTAAAGATGCTCTCGAAATACCGCTGAGCTTCTGCCCGTCTATCAATATTTCTCCGCTGTCCGCATCGTAAAACCGCATAAGCAGGTTTACAACCGTGGTTTTTCCGCTGCCTGTCGCACCGACCAGTGCAACCTTTTTACCTGACGGAATTGTCAGCGAAAAATCATGCAAAACCGGATGCTCTGAATCATAGGAAAACTGGATATGGCGGAACACGACCTCTGCGTTTTTTGTCTCTTTAAACTCTTCACCCGCTACATCTTCAGAGGTCTCATCCAGCACTCCGAACACACGCTCTGCACCGGCAATCGCTGTTTGAAGCTGCCCATAAACCTGAGCGATTTCATTAATCGGACGGCTGAACTGCTTCGCATAAACAATGAACGCTGAAATAACACCGACGGAGATCAGACCTTTTATTGAAAAATATCCTCCGAAGGCGGCGATAATGACAAATCCAATATTGCCGATACAGTTCATAATCGGGCCCATGACACCACTGAAAATATCCGTTTTGATACCCGCCTTGGTAAGATTATCGGCAGTTTCGCAAAACTCCTCTGTTGTGATGTCTTGATGGTTATAAGCGACAACGGTACGGTAGCCCGATACCATTTCCTCCACTGTTCCGTTGAGCTGACCTAACAGCATCTGTCGTCTGCGGGAAAACCTACGCACCTTTTTTGACAGTACCTTTGTAGCGATCACGGTCAAAAAAACCGTAGCAAAACTGAGCAGCGCCAACTGCCAACAGTATAAAAGCATAATTGTTACCGTACCGATAATGGTAAGCACACCCGAAAACAAAGATGGAAGCGATTGTGATACAGTTGTCGAAATATTCTCAATATCGTTGGTCATGCGGCTCATTACGTCGCCATGGGAATGTGTATCCAAATATTTTACCGGCAGATCCATAAGCTTGCCAAAAAGCTCTTCTCGCATCCGTTTCACAATACGCTGACTGAGTTTGGCGCTGATCAGGCCTTGCAGCAGCTGGCTACCGCTGTAGAAAAGATAGATTCCGAGCATAAGAGCTACCGTCATAGCGAGATTCCCGCTTTTACTTTTCGCAATAATATCAATTGCGCTGCTTTGCAATGCAGGAGCTGACACACCGCAGAGCGTTCCAAACACAACAACAAGCAGCATTCCGCCCAGCATGGCTTTTTCCCGAGTAAAATAAATCATGATGCGCCTGAGCGTGGCTCTGACATTTTCAGCATGCTGCACCTCCGCAAACCGCTGTCTCCTGTTCATCATTCCGGGAATATTCCGTTCTATGATCTTTTGATCTTTTTGTTCAGCCATCTTCTATACCTCCTCTCCTGTTTGAGAGCGGCAAATATCTTGATAAATCGGGCAGCGCTCCATCAATTCCTGATGCGTACCGACATCAGAAATTTTTCCACTGTCCAAAACAACGATCCGATCGGCCCTGCACACAGAGGCAATTCGCTGCGCTACAATGATTTTTGTACTGTTTGGATTGGATTTTTCCAAAGCTTCGTAGAAATTCGCTTCTGTTTTCAAATCCAAAGCGCTTGTAGAATCATCGAAAATCAATATTTCAGCAGACTTCAGCACTGCTCTTGCAATGGAAATTCTCTGCTTCTGTCCACCTGAAAGACTCATCCCGCGTTCTGCCACAAATGTATCATAACCTTCGGCAGTCGAACGAATAAAGTCATCCGCCTGCGCAACAACAGCGGCAGAACGAATGGCCTCCTCCTCTGCCGCAGGATCTCCCCATGCGATATTTTCCCGAATCGGCACGCTGAACAACTCGCTTTTTTGAAGTACAACTGCTATTTTTTCTCTTAGAGCCTTTTGCTTGTATTTTTTAACATCTATGCCGTCAACAAGAATCATTCCGTCCGAAACATCGTAAAACCGTGGAATAAGGTTTACAAGCGACGTCTTTCCGCATCCGGTCGCACCCATGATCGCAACTGTTTCGCCCTTATTTATCTTTAAATTAATATGTTCTAAAACAGTCTTTTCCGAAGCAGGATAAGAAAAAGATACGTCTCGGAATTCTACCTCTCCCTTACATGTTGCATTGCCGTCAAAACTGCCGTCTTTGAGTTCAGGTACACTGTTAAGTATTTCTTTTACACGTTTCCATGAAGCATAACCTCTTGATATATTTTGAAAAAGCATAACAAGTATCAAAATACCGTTAAGCAGCTGTGTAGAATACGTGATTGCTGCCATAATTGTACCCGGTGTGGCAGTGCCGGACTCTACCTGAACGGAACCGACAAGCAAAATCACCGCGATTGCAAAATACATCAAAGCATTTACTACCGGGTTCATAAATGCGAAAATAACCAGCGTTTTCAACTGTGTTTTAATGAGCGCATCATTGGCTTTCCCGAAGCGCAGTTTTTCGTAAATCTCACGGACACACGCCTTTATCATGCGAATACCGGAAATATCCTCCTGCATGATTGCGTTGATTGCGTCAAGCTGCATTTGTAGCTTAGAAAAAAGCGGATTTGCTTTTGATAGGCAGAAAGCAATACAAGCGACAATAAACGGAAATGCACACAGTACAATCAAACCGAAAGCTGTATTCAATCGGAACATAAAATACATACTACCGAAGGTAAGCAGCGTTGTACGAATCATACCGCGTACAAACTGTGAGACGAAATTCTGCACCTGCGTAATGTCATTGGTTACTCTTGTTACAAGAGAACCGGCGCCGAAACGGTCAAGCTGGGGAAAAGAGAAGGTCATAATATTGCGAAAGCAATCTTTTCGTATCTCGTTTCCGATATTCTGACCGGACATATGAACGAACACATTGTTCATTGAGCCGCAAAAGCCGCCGAACAGCACAAGTAAAATCATCTTGATTCCCAAATTCCAGATTAAATTTAAGTCGCCGATTCCACCTGTATTCACTCCGAGAACGCCGTCATCTACGATTCTGCTCATCAGTCCTGGCTGAATCAGATCCATCATCACTTCACCGATCATAAACAGAGCAGCAAGAATTGCAAAAGGTAAGTATCTCTTTATATATTTCCACATCGTTAATCCTTGAAACGCTCCTCTCTGTCATGGCGACTATGTTCCTTATGGTGTCCGTCTCCACGTTTATGTTCTTTTCCCATTTCCTGATAGCGAGTTGCCCAGTCCTCGTTTACTTTTTCCAAAAGTTTTAAAAGCGAGATTTTTTCTTCTTCCGATAAGCAGGAAAACATTTCTCCATGCCTTTTTTCACGTTGCGCCAAAAGCGTTTCTGCCAATATGCGCCCTTGCTCTGTAAGCGTAATGTCCATCGTTCTGCGATCTGACTCACTTGGAACTCGTACAATATTTCCTGCATCTTCTAATTTGGCAATGACCTCACTGGCAGAACCCGGCTGTATTCCGAGACGTTCTGTCAGTTCGCTCTGCGTGATATTCCCAGCTTCCTTTAAAACAATCAAAATACGCTTTTGACTCCCTTTGCCCTCATATAAAGAACGCATAACATGATTGATATTGCGCAGGTTTATGATAAGCTTTTTCGGAATATCTGCCTCTTGATAATGCTTCAATTGGCCGTCTTTCAGTTGTCTTTCTTTACCATGATACGGTTTTTCCACAACAACTCCTGTACGCTGATATTCCGCTCCACGTTCACACTTAGGGCTGTTCAAATCACAATGCCTGCCGCAGCAGGGGCAAAAATTCTGTTTTCCCATCTTATTATTCCTCCCGTTTATCAAGGTACCTTTGTATTATACCTCTTCTTTGTGCAATTTGTCAAGGCACCTTGATAAATGTTTCTTTTTACAGTCTGCAATAGTTTGGAACTTCCATACTGTGTCAGAGAAAAACGCTAAAAAGTAATGCATAAGTTCAAACATGACCTAACCCTTTGTCGGCAGTATCTAAGCATTGCCGCAGGTGATTGGATTTCAGGAATATATTCAAAGCAGAACTTCAAGTGCATTAACATCTTGCCATGTTTATACGCATTATAGCACTGTGTGATTAAGAATAGTGTTGCGGATGCTATAGTGATCTGAATCACACATTTCTTGATACGGCAAATCCAAGTGATACATTATTTTTCCCTTTCGATATATCACCGGGCTTGTGTCATCCAGTATACTATTGTCAATACGATATGATATTTGCAATTCCATTTTGTATGTGCTAAACTTTTACTATCATTCATTTGAATGTCCTCCTTTTGGTGCCCTTGCAGTTGCCAGACCGCATGTCTATTTTACACCAAAAGGAGTTTTTTTGCTCTTTTCATCGCTAAAGCTTTTTCCGCTCCACCGACATAGTCGGTGGTTGCCTTCCAAGAAAAACGGTGTAACCCTTTTTACTGGGTTACACCGTATCTATATCCGGCGCTGCATAAAACAGCCCGCGGTCAAAGCTTGTAATCAGTCGTCCCATTCCGAATCGGATTCAAGAATAAAGCCGTCTGTAGCGCGAATGGTATATTCATATTCCATTCCATTCTTGCGGAATTCAATCTCGTAGACCGTCTGCCCGTCGTCATGATCCAGCTTCGCCTTGGTATAGGTGACGCCGGACACGCCTGCATGGGTGAGCGCGATGGATTTTGCTTTTTCAATACCGATATAGCTGGTTGTACTGCCGTTCTGTGGCTGGGAAGCAGCTCCAATCGCCTCAATATCCTTGCTTCTGACGGCTCCGGTTCTGGCGTTGATCTCATAGTCATATTCATAGCCGGAAGTATAGAATTCGATGTCATATACGGAAATTCCGTCGTCGTAGTCCAGCTTCGCCTTGGTAAATGTCGCAGCGGAAGCGGATACGCCCGCATCGGCAAGCGCTTTTTCTTTTGCGGTTTCCACGCCGATCCTATCGTCGGCCGTATTTGCCTGATTGGTCTGAGGCTCCGATGCGGTTGCAGATGAAGTACCCTCCGGATTTGAAGAAGCGGTTGTCATAAGCGCTTCCCTGCTTTTGCTGTATACGGCGCCTGTAACGGCGTTGATCTCATATTCGTACTCGACATTGTCTGCATAAAAATCGACGTCATAGACCGAGATTCCATCATCCACATCCAGTTTTTCCTTTGTGAAGGTAACATCTGCGGCGGCAAGGCCCGCGTCTTCCAGCGCAATTTCCTTTGCCCGGTCCAATGTGATTTCCGCCGTGGCTATTGCACTCGAACCGTCCTGCGTGACGATCTCCACCTGCTTTTTCACAACCGTGCCGTTCGAGGCTTTGATCCAGTATTCGTATTCCGAATTTCCGGCCATAAATTCTACTTCGTAGACAAACTGGCCATGCTCGTAATCAAATTCCGCTTTCACATTACTGGCGGAAACGGGATCGACGCCGGCGTCCGCAAAGGCAAAGTTCTTGGCGTTTTCCGCTCCAATCGAGGAACTCTCCGCAATGGCGCTTGCTGCAAATACCGTTCCGGTGCCCAGTACGGCTACCATAGCCAGTATGCAGAGAATCGTAACGGCAGCTTTCTTAGGGGTTGAAAAAAGTTGTTTGAATTTTGTCATTTTGAATCGCTCCTTTCTTGATTCTGTCTGTATGATACAGCCTGAACATTAGAACTTCGTTAGAGCGAAAAAATTTTTTAAACCGATTCGGAAACAGGGAAACGAACTTGAAATGTGCTTCCCACATCCGGCGTACTTTCGACGGTAATTTCACCCCTGTGGAAACGAGCGATCTCCTGCGCCATAGACAGTCCAAGCCCCATGCCGGCGTTCGTCCGGGAAGAATCCGTCTGATAAAACCGCCGGAAAATCTTTTCCTGCTCCTCTTTGGCAATTCCAATTCCGTCGTCCCGCACGGTCAAAAGGATTTCTCCGTTTGCCTTTTGCAAATGAACCCATATGTGACCCTGTTCTTTTCCATAGCGGTATGCGTTGCTGATGAGATTCGTCAGCAAACGGGTCAGCAGCTCCTGATTTCCGCAGAACTCAATCATATCCTCCGCCTCATGCTGTAGGGTGATTTCCTTTTCCCGGATCAGGGCCATATCGGTGCATACGGATTCCACCAGCCCGGTAAAATTGAAGTTCTCTTTCCAATACCGGTCGGGACTGACCTCCAATCGGGTGAATTCCAGCATATCGCCGATCAGCCTGGACATTTTTCGGTTTTGGCGCTGAATCGTCCGGAGCGCGTCTTCGTATTCCTCCGGACTTCTCGGTTTTTCCAGGGATAATTCACATTGCGCCGCAATCACCGATACCGGAGTGCGCAGCTCGTGGGAAGCGTCTGAGGTAAACCGGTGCTCTGCCTCGAAAGACCGGTCCAATTTGTCAAACATATCGTTGAAGCTGTCGGCAAGCTGGTGCAGCTCGTCCTTTCCTGCACCAAGCTCGATCCGCTTCTTCAAATCATTATCTTTCCCGATCTGCCGTGCGGTGTCCGAGATTTTCTGTATCGGACGCAGCATGCGCCCGGCAATCAGGTAACCGCCGATCGAAGCTGCGATAACAAGGGCCGGCATCAGGATTAGGGACAGGCGCATAATGTCCGATATCTGCGCGGCGCCCTGTTCCTCCGAAACGACGCCCCGCAGCCACAGACCTTCCAAGCCGTCAGCAGTTAGCTTCCGGTCAAAGAGATAATAAATCGTTTTGTCTATTGTTATCTGCTGTACTTGTGAATCT
>UQQY01000125.1 GCA_900543295.1 uncultured Oscillospiraceae bacterium
GGCAAGACGCTGATTTTCACCAGCCACAGCAACGAGGACTTCTCTGATCTGGCCGATGTCTGCTTTGAAATTGACAGCGGTATTCTGTCGCGCATTGACGTACCGCAGTAAAGAAAATGATACAAACAGTAAACCATCTCATATAATAAACAAATTGTTTATTATATGAGATGGTTTTTCTCGGCGCTAATTATCCTGTTCTTCTTATTCTTCCAGAAACCGTTCAAGCAGTTCCCGCACAACAGTTGGATTTGCCTGTCCGCCAGTCTTCTTAATCGTTTGACCGATTAAAGACTGAATCGCCGCTTTTTTTCCGCGGCGGTAATCAGCAGCAGACTTTTCGTTGGCCTCCAAAACCTCGCGCACAATTGGCTCGAGCACTTTCCTGTCGCTGATCTGCCAAAGCGCCTGCTCTTCGGCGTATAGCTCCGGCGCACGATCCTGCTCCCACATCATAGAGAGTATCTTTTTGCCTGCGCTGCTGTTTACCCGTCCGTCCGCCAGCAGATCCGCAAGCCTCGCCAAATGTGCGCTGTCGATCGGAATATCGGTCTGCTCCGGCGCAAGCAATCGATAGACCTCCGAAAGCATCAAATTCGCCAAAATCTTCGGCGCTTTTGTCTGGGCCGCGGCTTTCTCAAAATAGTCCGCTATCGCCCGTTCCATGACAAGCATTTGCGCATCATAAGGAGAAAGACCGTATCGCTTTACATACTGTGCTTTACGCTCGTCCGGAAGCTGTGGGATTTCCGTGCGCAGGCGCGCCTTCAGTCCATCGTCTAAAACAACCGGCACAAGATCTGGGTCAGGAAAATAGCGGTAATCGTTTGCGTTCTCCTTTTTGCGCATAGAGGCCGTCTTTCCGCTCGACTGATCGTAGCGGCGCGTTTCCTGCACGATCGATTCGCCCGCCTCGATGGCCTCAACCTGCCGTGCAAATTCGTATTCAATAGCCTTGCTGATAAATTGAAATGAGTTCAGATTTTTCATCTCCGTACGTGTACCGAACGCTTTCTCCCCTTTTTTGCGCACCGAAAGATTTACATCGCACCGCAGCGATCCCTCCTGCATCCGGCAGTCGGAAACGCCTGCGTACAAGAGAATGGAACGGAGCTTCTGCACATAGGCAACCGCCTCCTCCGCACTGCGGATATCCGGCTCAGAGACAATCTCTATAAGCGGAACGCCGCATCGGTTATAGTCGCAGAGCGTCCCGCCGTCCTCCTTATGGACAAGCTTGCCCGCATCCTCCTCAATATGGATACGCGTAATGCCAATCCGGCTTTTGCCCTTTTGCGTTTCAATATCCAGATACCCATGCTCACAGAGCGGCAGATCATACTGCGAAATCTGATATGCCTTTGGCAGATCGGGATAGAAATAGTTTTTGCGGTCCTGCTTTGAAAACGACGCGACGGTACAGTTTGTCGCCATACCGGCCTTTGCCGCATATAACACAACCTGCTTGTTCAAGACCGGCAACGTGCCCGGCATCCCCATGCAGACGGGGCAGCAGTGCGTATTCGGCTCGGCACCGAACGCGGTCGAACAGTCGCAGAATATTTTCGTTTTGGTGGCAAGCTCCGCGTGCACCTCCAGGCCGATTACCATTTCATAAGCGGATACGTTCATTTTTGATCTCCTCCCGTCTTTCTTTCCTGTTCAAACGCATACGCCGCGCGATAGAGCTGCGCCTCGGAAAAATGCCTGCCAATCAGCTGCATTCCGACCGGCATTCCATCCTGATCCGATCCGCAGGGAAGCGAAAGCGCCGGCACGCCTGCAATATTTACCGGAACCGTATATACGTCGCCCAAATACATTTCAAGCGGATCCGACGTTTTTTCTCCGATATGATATGCAACAGTCGGCGCAACCGGAGAAAGAATAAAATCACAGGTCTCGAAAATGCGGTTGAAGTCGCGTACTACAAGTGTGCGTACCTGCTGCGCCTTCTTATAATAAGCGTCATAATAGCCGGATGAAAGTGCAAAAGAGCCAAGCATAATACGGCGCTTAACCTCCGGACCAAATCCTTCGCTTCTGGTACGGCAGTAAAGCTCGTCAATGTCGCTGTAATCGGAAGCGCGATAACCGTATTTTACACCGTCAAAGCGCGCAAGATTTGAGGATGCCTCTGCACTCGATAAAATGTAGTACGCGGGCAGTGCGTAATCGAGACTCGGAAGCGATGTTTCTACGATTTCACAGCCCATTTTCTCATATTGCCGCGCCGCCGCGAGGACGGCGTTTTCCACCTCCGGCGAAATGCCCTTGCCGAAGTACTCTTTCGGCAGTGCAGCGCGCATTCCCTTTACGTCTCTTCCCATTTCGACGGAAAAGTCGCCGTATTCCCGTTTTAAGCTTGTAGCGTCCCGCCTGTCCCAGCCTGCGATCGCGTTCAATACAGCGGCGGAATCGGCGACATCTCGTGTAATCGGTCCGATTTGATCGAGCGAAGAGGCAAATGCAACAAGGCCATAGCGCGATACCGTGCCATAGGTCGGCTTCATTCCAACTACGCCGCAGAAGGCCGCCGGCTGACGAATCGACCCGCCGGTATCAGAACCGAGCGCAAACGCCGCCTCCTTTGCGGCGACTGCGGCCGCACTGCCGCCGGAGCTGCCTCCCGGCACGCGGGAAAGATCGCATGGATTGTGCGTTACCTTAAAATAGGAGCTCTCCGTCGAAGAACCCATCGCGAATTCATCCATGTTAAGTTTACCGAGCATCACCGTATCGGAAAGCCTCTCCATAACTGCCGCGCTGTACGGCGGAATGAAGTTATAGAGCATTTTTGAAGCACAGGTGGTCAATATTCCCTTTGTACAGATATTATCTTTGATACCTGCTGGAATGCCGGCCAACGGAGAGAGTTTTTCGCCTGACAACCGGCGGCGGTCGATCTCCTCCGCCTTTTCCAGCGCCTGCCTGGACGTAACGGTAAGGTACGCGCCGATCTCCTTATCCCTTTCCTCGATACGGGAAAGATAGGCCTGCGCTGCCTCCCTTGCACTCACGTCGCCTTGTGTAAGCGCGTCTTTGAGCGCGCAGACCGAAAGCTCTGTAATGGTTTTCATATATTTCCCTCCTTATTTCACAACCCGCGGCACATAAATGTAACCGTCCTCCACAGACGGAGTATTCTGCAAAAGCTCTTCACGCGGAAAGCTCTGCGGCGGCGCATCCTCACGAAACACGTTCTGTACCGGCAAAACATGGGCTGTTGGCTCGACTCCCTCTACATCAAGTGCGGATAGCTGATCGGCAAAACCGATAATCGCGGAGAGCTGCGTCTTCATCGCCGCCTGTTCCTGCTCGCTTAAATAGAGCTTAGAAAGAGCCGCGACATTCTGTACGTCGATCTGTGCAGCCGTTTTCTGCCCTGACCTGTTTCCGGCGGAAGCGGAAGTCTCCGTATTCTCCGCTCTGTCCACTGATATACCCAATATCTCAAGCTGCTGCGGCTCCACCGCATCCGGCGCATTGGTCATCAGGCAGGACGCATCCTTTACCTTCGGAAACGCGATAACCTCCCGCAGGCTATCCGCGCCCAAAAGCAGCATGACCAAACGGTCAAGTCCGAACGCAAAGCCGCCATGCGGCGGCGTGCCGTATTGAAACGCATGCACCATAAAACCGAAGCGCTCTTCAATTTGTTCCTCGGAAAAGCCCAAGGCTTCAAACATCTGCTGCTGGACGTCCTTTTGATGAATGCGAATGCTTCCGCTGCCAAGCTCTACGCCGTTTAACACCACGTCATACGCCTGCGCGCGCACTCTGGCCGGATCGCTTTTTAAATAGGGAATATCCTCAGGATACGGCATGGTAAACGGGTGATGTGTCGCGACGTAGCGTTTTTCCTCCTCGGAATATTCAAACTGCGGAAAGTCTGTCACAATTAAAAAGCAGTATTGATCCTTCGGCCGCAGACCGAGCATATCGCCCAGATCCAGCCGCAGACTGCCAAGCACACGGCGCACGATTTTCAAATCATCGGCACAGAACAGAATAAAGTCACCCGGCTTTCCGTCCATTGCGGCGATGATTTCGTCCATCTCTTCTTTTTTAAAATACTTCGTCAGAATCGAATAGAGCGAACCGTCCTCCCGGACGGCAATCCACGCCATTCCCTTTGCACCGTAGCTTTGCGCCTTTGCGGTCAGCTCCTCGATTACCGTGCGGCTGAAGGAAGCGCAGCCTCTGGCGTTGATCGCACGGACGACGCCGCCTTTTTCCGTTACGCTGCGAAAGACTGAAAAACTGCATCGCCCAGCAATACCGGTAAGATCGATAATCGGCAGACCAAACCGGATGTCCGGTTTATCGGAGCCGTATCGGTCCATTGCCTCGGTCCAGGTAACGCGCGGAAACGGCGTCTTGATCCGCTCTCCCTTAACAGCCGCAAACAAATGTGCGAACAGCCGCTCCAAATGCGCAAGAATATCCTCCTGATCGACAAAGGACATCTCCATATCCACCTGTGTGAATTCGGGCTGGCGGTCAGCACGCAGATCCTCGTCACGGAAGCACCGCGCCACCTGATAGTATTTATCAATTCCGCCGACCATCAATAACTGCTTGAAGATCTGCGGCGACTGCGGCAAAGCGTAAAAGCTGCCCGGGTGCACGCGCGACGGAACGAGATAATCCCTTGCTCCCTCCGGCGTGCTTTTCGTAAGCATCGGCGTCTCAACACAGACAAAGCCCTGTGCATCCAGATATTCCTGCGCCGCCTTTTGTACCAAATGCCGGAATTTCAGATTATAAAACATCTGCGGACGGCGAAGATCCAGAAAGCGATAACGCAGACGGAGATCCTCCCGTACTGCCGCTGCGTCGTCCGAGACGGAAAAAGGCAGTGTCTGCGACTCAGACAGAACTGCGAGAGAGACGGCGCGCAGCTCAATAGTGCCTGTCTTCAGACGGGGATTATACGTTTCCTCATCACGGATAAAAATACGTCCTGTCGCAGCAATCACGGATTCCAGCTTCAACGCTTTTGCCTGCTTGAACGAAAATTCCGGCAGATTCTGCTGACTCAGCACCACTTGCAGCGTTCCCTCTCTGTCTCTCAGATCGAGAAAAACCACGCCGCCCATATCGCGCTTAGTCTGCACCCAGCCCATAGCTGTTACCTCCATGCCGACGTCTGCTTCACAAAAAGCGCCGCAGTACTTTGTTCGTTTCATTTCAAATTGCTCCCTTCGAAAAGCCGCCAATGAACACCCGGACTTAAGAACTCTCAAAAATAAAAAACGCCCTTCATCCCTGCCTTAAAGCACAGGGACGAAAGACGATCATCGCTTCCGCGGTACCACCCCAATTGATCGAAAAAGCCGATCCGCTCTCCGGCACGGGCAAAAGGCCGATGCCTGCCGGCTGTAACGCGCCGCCGCGGCTGAATCTACTTGGCGCTTTACGCCGTTCGGTCAGCAACTCAAGGATGTTCTTCCGCCGAAAATCCGCACCGGTCTCTCACCTTTGCACCGATTCTCTGTACCATACCATTCCGGCGTACTCTTCCTGTCACAGTTATTCTCATTGGCTGTTCAGTTTGGTTTTATTATAGCCGTAAAAAATATGTTGTCAAGTGTTTTTTCTGCTTTTTTCAGAAAATTCCAGAACTACGCATCAAACCTGATTACAGAATTTCAGCCTTCCGAATAAACGTCTTTTTTTATGGCGCTTTTATGCAAGCTGTGCTATACTACAAAAAGAAGATACCTTCTTTGATACTAAAACAAGCAGGATTTTCGACATAATAAAAGAAAAGAGGGATATTTGATGCGCACAAGCATTGGAATCGACATCGGCGGGACAAAAATCCTCATTGGTATTGTAACGGAAAGCGGTGAAATTCTGCGCGCAAAACGCTATCCGATGCAGCGGCAAACGCAGCAGGAGGCGGAGACCGCCGTTTTTACTGCAGCCGGGGATTTTATGTCTGCTCTCACGCAGGAGGAACGGGCAGCGCTGTGCGGAATCGGCGTCGGCGCGGCGGGACATATTTCGTATGATACGGGCACATGGCTGCAATGCTATAACATTCCGATTTCTGTCCCAATTCCGGTTTCCAAACGCCTTTCTGCATTATATGGTCTTCCCGTAAAAATGGATAACGACGTGCACTGCGCTACGCTCGGCGAATACCGGTTTGGCCGCGGGAAAAACACGCGCTGTATGGTGTACATAAATGTCGGAACAGGTATTGCAGCGGGATGCGTTCACGAAGGAATGCTGATCCGCGGTGCGGATAACTATGCAGGTGAAGTTGGTTATCTTGATTTAAACTGCGACCATCCGTATCCTTATGGAAGGCTTGAACCGGTCGCCTCCGGCGGCGGACTGATCGAACAGGCGCTTTCCTTGCTTGACACCTATCCGGATTCCGCATTGCACAAGGCAAAACAGGAAAACGCACTGCACTCCGCGCGCATTTTTAAAGAGGCACAAAACGGCGATAAGCTCGCTCAAATGCTTGCAGCACGGGCAGTGCGTTTCCTTTCGGGCGCGGTCTGCGGCCTGCTTGCTATTTTCAATCCCGATACCGTTGTATTCGGCGGCGGCGCATCGAAATCACCGGGATATATGGAAGCGCTGTTTGCACAAATTCAGCACGATTGTGTGCCGGAGACCTTCAAGGGCGTTCAATTCCTCGGTATTTCCGAGCTGAACGCGGATAATGTGGGACTGCTCGGCGCGGCGGCGCTTGTCATGCAGTAAAGAAAGGAATGATCCAATATGAAAATAATCGTTGCAAAAACCGAAC
>UQQY01000126.1 GCA_900543295.1 uncultured Oscillospiraceae bacterium
GATAGCAACCCAAAATATGCAGAGGAAGAATTAGGACGTGTCATAATTCTACTAAATTCAAATGTTGATCTAAAAAAGTCAGAGTTACTTGCAAAATTTTATCGTTCTTATGTAAACAGTGATATTGACTGGTCAACTTTTTGTGAATTATCAGATATTACATCTCGATTATTTATATCTGATTTACATCTTTTATTTGAAATTAATGAGGGAAAAATTTCAGACACTAGCCAATGCCCAACTTATAAAGCAGACAGATTAATTGCCTTAGGATTATTGGATTCTGCAATGAAGTCTATGAGCATTGGCTCTGTGTCAGGCAGTCAAACGCAACGGTATATTCAAGTTAATAGTTTAGGAAAATTATTTTGTAAAATTGCCTTACAATAAGTAAAAAGCCCTTAGCTATGAGTTACTACCCACAGCTAAGGGTTTTCTAATATGGATTTATTTGTTGCACAACCGCCTGTCAATCATTCTTTAACTCATAAACCACTGGATTACAAGAATAATGGCTCTTATGCAACTGTTATCAATTTGTTATCAAAAGACCTCTTGAAATGCCGCAAACCCGCATAAACACTGGCTTTTTACGACTTCTCAACTTATTCCCACTCGATGGTAGCCGGCGGTTTTGTCGTAATATCGTACACCACGCGGTTAATGGACTTCACCTCATTGACGATCCGGCTTGAAATCTTCGCAAGCAGATCATACGGAATTCTTGCAAAATCCGCCGTCATAAAGTCTGTGGTCGTTACACCGCGCAGCGCCAGCGTATAGTCATACGTCCGCTCATCCCCCATTACACCGACAGAACGCATCGAAGTCAGCACGGCAAAATATTGATGAATGGAGCGGTCAAGCCCCGCATTTGCAATCTCTTCGCGGAAAATGTAATCCGCATCCTGCAAAATGGCGATCTTATCCTCCGTAATTTCACCGATAATGCGAATAGCAAGTCCTGGTCCTGGGAAGGGCTGCCGCCATACCAGATAATCCGCAAGGCCCAATTCCGTGCCGAGCGCACGAACCTCATCCTTAAAAAGCAGGCGAAGCGGCTCAATGATCTCTTTAAAATCGACATAATCCGGCAACCCGCCGACATTGTGATGGCTCTTAATCACTGCCGCATCACCCGCGCCGGACTCAATCACATCCGGATAAATCGTGCCCTGTGCCAAAAAGTCGACCTGCCCGATTTTCTTTGACTCTGCCTCAAAGACGCGGATAAACTCCTCGCCGATGATCTTGCGTTTTCGCTCCGGCTCTTCTATGTCGGCAAGCTTTGAAAGAAAGCGATCCTTTGCGTTGACACGGACGAAGTTAATGTCCCACCTGGAGAATGCCGCCTCCACCTCGTCGCCCTCGTTTTTGCGCATTAAGCCATGGTCGACAAAAATACAGGTTAGCTGACTGCCGACTGCTTTTGCAAGCAGCGCAGCCGCAACGGAGGAATCCACACCGCCGGAAAGCGCAAGCAGAACTTTGCCGCCGCCAACCTTTTCGCGGATATTCTGAATCGCCGTTTCCGCATAGTTTCCCATCGTCCAGTCGCCCTTTGCACCGCAAACCTCATAAAGAAAATTCCGAAGCATAGCCGTGCCATTATCCGTATGCATAACCTCCGGATGATACTGCATACCGTAAAGCCTTTTCTCCGCGCACTCCATTGCGGCCACCGGACATCCGGCTGAATGCGCCGCAATACGGAAGCCCGCCGGAATCTGTGCAATATAGTCGGTATGGCTCATCCAGGTGGTAGCCTCCTTCGGAAGGCCTTTAAACAGCAGACAGTCCTGCTCGAAGCAGGTCTCTGTTTTGCCGTATTCTCGGGTGGTCGCGGTTGCAACCGTTCCGCCCAGCTCATATGTCATCAGCTGCGCGCCGTAGCAGATACCAAGCACCGGAATACCGAGCGAAAAAATTTCTTTCCCGATATGCGGCGCGTTTTCTGCATACACGCTGTTCGGGCCGCCGGTAAAAATAATGCCGATCGGAGCCATGTCACGGATGAAATCCGCTGTTACTTTATTATAGGGATGAACCTCGCAGTACACATTGCATTCGCGCACGCGCCGTGCGATTAGCTGGTTGTACTGTCCGCCGAAATCGACAACCAAAATCGTTTCATTCTTCATAAAGGAGCCTCCTGCTTTTATTTTCCGGCAGCGCACAGGCGGGCGATACCGATACATTTTATATTTTGCCATGTTTCCCGCCGGATTTCAAGCAATTCCGGCAATAAAACAGCGAACGAAATTCTTTTCGTCGGAATGATTAGATTTGTCGGAAAGGGTGAAACTATATTTTGTACTTTTCGGAATATGAGGTGATGACGATGAAACAGCTTCACGGACGAATGCTGCGGATCTTTTGTTCTTTTATGGCTCTGTTTTCCCTGTTGTTTTTGCGCACAGGAAGCCTTTCTTCAGGAGAAACGCTTGCAGAAACTGCAAACCGGCAGTCCTCTTTTACACTGACAGTAGAAAAAACGCGCGGCACGATTTACGACAGCAAAATGCGCCCGCTTACCGGCACAAAAGAAAAATACGTTGCAGCCGTTGTTCCTTCCGAAGAAAACGAGGCGCGTATTCTCTCTGACAGCCGCTTTCTGGCAGAGCACAGCACGCTTCTCGAAAAGCTCTCGGAGGGCTATCCCTTTTTAACGGAAGTGAGCGGCGAGATTTCCGACATTCCGCAGGTTACGGTTTTCACTCTGTCCGAACGGAATACGGAGGAAGGGCTCGCCTCCCACATCGTGGGATATACAAACGGCGACGGTACCGGCGTCGCTGGAATGGAACAGGCGTATGACAGCCTTCTTTCCGGCGTCTCGGCAAAAACAACCGTTACTTACACAGTGGACGCGCTCAGACGGCCACTTGCAGGAGCCGAGCCTCAAATCCGTCTTGCGCCGGAACCGGTTGAAGGCGTGGTTCTGACCATCGACAAACGGCTTCAGGAAATCTGCGAAGAAGCTGGAAATCGGTATTTAAAAAAAGGCGCAGTCGTTTTAATGGAGGCTGCAACTGGAAAGCTTCGCGCATGCGCAAGCTTTCCGGACTATGATCCTGCGGATATTGCGGTAGCAATTGCTGATACGGAAAATGCGCCGCTTGTAAACAGAGCTTTTTCCGCCTACAACGTAGGCTCCGTTTTCAAAGCGGTTACCGCCTCCGCCGCGCTTAACGACGGGATAAACCCGCCCGACGACTATTTCTGTACCGGACAGGTCACGGTCGGCGATACTGATTTCCACTGCTACACGAGAACCGGACAGGGAAAGCTTGATCTGAATGCCGCAATGACAAAAAGCTGCAATCCGTATTTTATCATGCTCGGTCTTTCCTGCGATCCCGAACGGTTTTATGCAACTGCTTCAGATTTTTCCTTTGGAACGGCAACCGTGTTCGCTCCGGGAATGGCTGCCGCCGCAGGGACGCTGCCAAGCGCCGCAGAGCTTTCCTCAAAGGGCGCCTGCGCGAATTTTTCATTTGGACAGGGCAGCCTTACCGCCACGCCCGTTCAAATCGCACAGATGCTTTCAGGTATCGTAAACGGCGGCTGCGTGATGCAGGCTTCCCTTGTCGAAGGTACGACAAAGGACGGTTCCTTTGTATCCGGACCGGCCGAAACAGCCGCGCCGGTGCGCGCAGTTACGGCGGAGACTGCAAGCCGCGTCAAGGAAGCGCTCGTCCGAAGCGTCATGGACAACGAAGAGAATAAAGCCCGTCCGCGGTATGTCAGTGCGGGCGGTAAAACCGGCACAGCACAAACCGGCCGTTTTCATGAAGACGGCACAGAAATTCTCCAGGGATGGTTCGCAGGATTTTTTCCCGCAGAAGAGCCGCAGTATATTTTAGTCGTTCTGGCCGAGGACGCGGAGCACGGCAGCAGCGATGCGGCGCCGGTCTTTCAGGAGATTGTCAACCGTATGACATCCCGTCCTGCACAGCAGGACTAAAGCTTTTCAGGAAAGCCGAAGCGGCGGATCTTTATGATCCGCCGCTTCCCTTTGACGCTTTTTCTCCCCAGAGGAGGTTTCTATATATTTTCCTGCGTAAGGATTGAGATGATGTTCGCTTTTTTTACTTTCGACGCGGAATACAGCATGGTAAGCCCCACAATCACAAAGATGGCAAGCACTACGATCACAAGAGGGACAACCGGCAGATAGAATCCAAAGGAAAAATTCCGCGACAGCCCGCCGTACATCAGAAATTCGATTAAAACACTGATTGGAATTCCCCAGATCAGCGCTTTCATACCGTAAAACATACTTTCAAAACGCAGCATCCTGTTAAGCGACTGCTTTGTCATCCCAACGCTGCGAAGCATGGCGAATTCTCTGGTCCGCAGACTGATGCTTGTCGAAACTGTATTGAAGATGTTCGCCACCGAAATCAGAGTTATCAGCGTAATAAACCCATACAGGAACACATTGAGTACGTTGAGCATATTTTGATCCTGCGTCTTCGCCACAAGCATATTTTCTGCATATATGTCGTAACCTTCCAGCGCATCACAGAGCGCCTCTGCCTGATCCGTCCGGTAACAGTACTGGCAGCGGTCAGAAAAATCGACCGTCTCGTCTTTTCCTTCTGATGAGAGAATGCTCTGCGCCTGCGCTGTCAAACCAGAAAGCAGCTCGTTCATTGTTTCGTCGGAAACAATCAGGACAAGCCGCGATTCGCTGCCTGTCTTTTCCGTAACGCAGAGCGGCGTCTCCGCTGTAAAGGCCCGAATGGAAAACGGCTGCTCTGAATAGAGCTTTGTTACCGTTTCTCCCTCGTCTTCATAGGTGTAAAAATTGTAATATGCACTGACCGACGATACCTGCTCTTCATCCACGACGCGGTGCTCGCTGTAGTTGTGCCCATCCGCATACAGATAGCGGTTAACAGCGACCGCGCTGTTCTTTTCATCCAGAAGATGCGGGTCGAGTCCGGCTTTTTCAAGATACCGTGCCTGAGATGCGCTGTCGAGCGCAAAGATCTCTATAATGAGAGAAATGCTCTCAGGCGTCTCTCCTGTATAAAGGGCTTTCAGCTCACGGCTTGCTTTGCTGTACGGAAGCTCGCTGTCGAGCCAAAAGCTGCGGTTTCTCTCCGCTTCCTCCGCCTGCGGAAGCCCCAGAAAAGACATCTCGGACTCCGATGTGTCGGAGGAGGTGTAAAAGTATACGTCATACGGTATGCTTTCACGCGTCATGTCAAAGGAAAGCGCCATATAGCTGTTAAAGCCTGCGGTGGATAAAAACAGCACCACGCTGATACAAAGGGCGAAGATTGTGGCACGATAACGCTTTCTGTTTCGCTTCAGGTTTTTCATGGCGAGTTCGCCCTCAAAGCCAAACAGCTTTTTGGTAAGCCATGAGGTTTTGACGCTTCTCGCCCGCAGGCGCACATCCTGCGACTGACGAATCGCCTCAATCGGCGTAATTTTAGAGGCACGCTTTGCCGGCAGCCATGCGGAAATGAAAATAGTAAATGCTGAGAACAGCACCGCACCCAGAATTGCGACCGGCACAACCTCTACGCGGAAGGGGACGCTGACGGAAAACGCGCTCATAATCCATGGAGAGATCGCCCAAAAGGTAATACCGATTCCCGCAATGCCGCAGACAATGCCAAGCGGTATTGCAACGATCCCGATAACCAACCCTTCGAACAGTACGCTGCCCCGCTTTTGCCGTCTTGTCGCTCCCACGCTTGCAAGCATGCCAAGCTGTTTGGAACGCTCTGAAACCGAAATGGCAAACGCATTGTAGATCAGCATGATGGAGCCGACCATAATAATCAGCCCGATGATGGCCGTTGGTATCAGCAGTGTAGCAAAAAGATCCAGATCGCTCATAACGCCGCTGTAATTTAACAGTGTGTTATGGAATTGCAGTGTTTCCTGTTCAATGCCGTAACGCTGCGCAAGAGAATAGATTTGACCATAGGTATCGGTCTGGATCTTTTCTGTACGCGCTGTCAGGTTGAGCTGCGCCTGTGCAGGCAAAGCGTCCGCCGAAAAACCGGCGACCGCATTCGTAAAATACCGGCGGATACCGTATCCTTCGCAAAAGCCCGTTATCGTAAACGTTTTCTTAGCAAGCGCGCGGAAGGATTCTCCATCTGCATAGGATGCGGTGGCTGTCATTCGGTCGCCTTCATACATGCGGATGCCATAGGAAAGTTCGATTTCATCCCCGATCTGATAGGAGGCGAGCGCCTCCACCCCTTCCGGCAGACAGATTTCATCCGCCGTCTGCGGAAGCTTTCCCCGCGTCACCTTCATACTGTTCAGCTCCATGGTATTTTGATCCGCAAACAGGATTTCCATGTAATCGCCGGAGCCGAGCGGTACAAAAAAGTCGCGGCTTGAATAGCCGGTCTTATCAAACATTCGCTCCTGTTCAAGCTCCGCCGCCGTCGCTTGGTCAACCGACCGGAACGAAACGATCCAGTCGCCGTTTTCATAAATTTCCTGTCTGCGGAACAAACTTGAAATGGAAGCCGAAAAGGTGGAGACGGCCGTAATCATCGCAACCGAGATAATGACGCCGATCATGGTGACGATCGTGCGGCGTTTGTTTTTTATCATGGATTTCAGTGTTACCCGGTACATGATGTTCATTGCCGGATCACCTCGTCCCGCGAAATGCGGCCGTCCTCAATCGAAATGATGCGGTCAGC
>UQQY01000127.1 GCA_900543295.1 uncultured Oscillospiraceae bacterium
CTGCCGAGAGAAATATGCCAACGGTGCCAGAACTCCGTTATGCTTGCGGAGATATACGGATAGTTGAAATTTTCGCAAAAACGGAATCCGAAAATGCGCCCGAGTCCTATCGCCATATCCGAATACCCGGAAAAATCAAAATAGATGTGCAGCATATATGCCGCGGCATACAGCCAATAAAACAGCACGGTTTTCTCACCGTAAGCCTTGAATTCGGACACGATAAGTGCCGCGGAATTTGCGAGGAGAATCTTTTTTGCGAGACCGACTGCGAAGCGCGTGATTCCCTCCGACGCATCGGCAAGCGTGGTTTTTCGGTTTTTCAGACTCCCGACAATATCCGAATAGCGGACAATGGGACCGGCTATCAGTTGCGGGAACATCGCCACATACATCGCAAGATCGATAAAATTGCGCTGTGCCGGCACATCGCCGCGATAAACATCTATGACATAGCTCAGGATCTGGAATGTATAAAAACTGATACCTACCGGCAGAGCCACCTTCAGAAGCGGGATGGAAAGACCTGTTACCGCATTGAAGTTCCCGATAAAAAAGTCCGCATATTTGCAGTAAGCAAGCAGACCGAGACTGGCGACTGCCGAAACGGCAAGTGCCAACTTGGCAATTTTCGTCCCGCGAAAGCGTTCAACCAAAAGTGCGGCAATATACGACTGCGTTACCGCCGCAAGCATAAAAACGAGATATTTCGGCTCCCCCCAACCGTAGAACAAGAGACTTGCCAAAAGAAGCACAAAATTCTTCATACGGTCGGGAGCAACGAAATACACGAGCAGAACACACGGCAGGAAGCAGTACAGAAATGTTATACTTGAAAACAGCATAGCTTTGTATTATGCGATGGGCACATCGAAAAGCTGTTTTGTTGAACTGTATTCAGCCGACAGCTTTGCTGTAAAGGTGTCCGTCAGTTCCTTGGCGCCGAACACGGAAACGACATAATCGCCGACGGTCAGAATAACGAGCTTTTCGGGAAATCCGCACAGCCATTGGCGAGCAAGAATGTTTTCTTTAATTTTACCTGCAAGCGCTTCGACGTTTCCGGAGTCTTTAACATGGTATACACCGCAGGAAAAGTTGTTCTGATTAAGCATATGCATAAGCGATGCGGCATCGTCGATCTCGGAAGCGTTTGCCTTCGGGAAGCCAAGCTCAAAGTCAAGGGCTTCTGCATCGGAAACATCGAATTTGCCGGGCTTATCTTCCTTCATATGCTTTTCGGAACCGCCTGTTGCGGGAAATTTTTCGTCGGTTGAATACTTGCTCCAGACCTTTTCAAGAATTTCCAAAGTGCTTTTGGCCTGCCCCTTGGAGGCATCGGAAGGCGTGGTCGTCCCGTTTTCGCCGTTCTGCTTTGCGCAGGCTGCAAAAGAGAGCAGCAAAACGGCAGCAAGTGCAAGTGCAATAATCTTTTTCATAATATAGTTTCCTTTCACTTTAGGTTTTGTTGTCGTAACAGTACCTGTAAACCGACTGACGGCAATAATTATGTTGTTTTTCTCAGGGGAAGGCTGATCTCAAACACCGCGCCGCCGTCGTTTGACGCGGATATTGTGCCTTTGTGCAATGACACAATTTCTTTTGCGAGCGAAAGCCCGATCCCTGCTCCCCCTTTGCGGGTGCTGTAAAAGCGGTCAAAAATGTGAGGTAAAAGCTCAGGCGCAATGCCTTCTCCATCGTCACGGATACGAACAATGGCTTTCCCACTGTCTGCCTTACATTCAATTTGTATTTCCTTTTTCGCATACCGCAGTGCGTTGGTGATGATATTGATAAACGCACGGCGGAGCTGAACCTCATCGCAGTTTACCAAAACAGGATCTTCGTCAAAGCAAAGCGAGATACGCAGGTTTTTCTGCTCCGCCAACTGTTCGGTGCTGCGCAGGCAGTCATATAAAAGCTCACGGACATCCATCGAATGGAACTCCGCATTGGCTTGTCCCGACTCCAATCGGGAGAGTGCGAGCAGCTCTTCCACCAATTCGGACATCTGTTCTGTCTCCTCCAGAATGATCCCGGATGCCCCGACAGGATCAAGAACCCCGGTATGGATACCTTCCGCACAGCCCTGAACAGCCATCATCGGCGTTTTCAGCTCGTGCGACACATTCTGGAAAAACCATTTCTGGGATTCGTGCGCCTTTTCAACATAGCCTCCGAGCTTCCAGCCAAAGAGACAGACAATCACGCTGAGCACTGCCAACACCGCGAAAAAAACTGCATTCAGATAAGCCGAATATTGCATAACTGCTCCGACATCCACGTACAGAATGTACGAATATGCGTCCTCATATTCATCGGCTTCGACCTGTGATATTCGGAAAACAAATCGGCTGCCGCCGGTTTTCAGCGTATGAAATTCATCAGCGGCAGGCTTTTCCTCCCGGCAGTATTTCCGCAATTGATATTCAGCCTTTGAAAGGTGTTCCGACTCTGTAAGACCCTCTTCAACTTCAAGATACCGAACACTGGACGCAAGAAAATGCTCCTCCCCTTCATCCGTTATCTTGGTAAGCGGGATAGGGTCCTTACGCTCATCCTCCAAAAGTATCGCCTTCTGTGCCTCTGCCGTCAGATATTCCGGAATAAAGATATTAACGGTGGCAAGCAGCACCGCAAAAACAAACAGCATCGTACCGAGAACGGATACGGTGATTTTTCTTCTTATATGCTTCATTTCCCGCCTCCGTCCGATCGCAGGCGGTAGCCGTATCCCCAGACCGTCTCGATCTGCACCTTGCTGTCTGCCGAGGAGAGCTTGCTGCGTATGCGGCGCAGTGTTTCATCGGTCACTCTGGTTTCCACCTCGTCATTGTATCCCCAGATGTGGGTGAGCAGCTCATCGCGCGAAAAGGCCTTGCCCTCGCCACGCATCAGAAAGAGAAGCATCTTCAGCTCATTCGGGGAAAGTGCAAGAGGTTTTTCTCTGCAGAAAAGCTGCTTCTCATCACCCGAAAAGCGCAAATCTCCAACGGCAATATCCCTGTCCGTCGGATCTCCGCCTCTTTCCATCTCCACGCGGCGAAGTAGAGATTTAACACGCATCAGGAGAACCGTCGGGCGGAACGGCTTGGTCAGATAGTCGTCACCGCCTTGCAGAATACCGTTGACGTAGTCGTATTCGGTATCCTTTGCCGTCAAAAGAATGATGGGAACGCTATCCTTTTCACGGATGAGGCGGCAGCAGGTAAGTCCGTCGGTCCCGGGCATCATAATATCCAAAATAACAAGATCGGAGCGCCTTTTGAAAAACGCGCCTAAAAGTGCGTCGCCTGTTTCAAACGCGCACACCTCATATCCGTCATTTTCAAGAAAGCTCCGAAGAGTTTCTCTTATGTTTTTTTCATCCTCCGCAATATAGATAAGCTGTTTCATAGTACCCCCAAAAACCGATACGGAGCCGTGCCGTACGGATACGGCTCCGTGCGTGTGGTTTATTTGATTTTTTCACAGTCCGCAAGGTCGGCTTCGTTCAGTTCAAAATCATGTCCGGCTCGTTTGCCGCAATCTTCTCGTCATACTCATCGTTGACGCGTTCCCAAAGCTCCGCGTTGCGTTCAAGAACCGAGTCGAGTTTTTCATAGAGAGCGTCGATTTCACCGTAAAGCTGATCTGCGTTCTCGTCCGTCATGCGATAGTAAAGCTCGTCAATCTGTGCTTCCAGCGATTCGATTTCGGCAAGGTCTGCAAGCAGAGCCGATTTCTCCTGTTCGCTCAGAAAGCTCAGATTTTTAACAAAGCTTTCAAGCGACTGTCCGACACATTCGCCTGAAGGCTCTGCGGCGGCAATGCACGGATCGTTCGCACATTCTCCCGACTTCTCCGCATTTGCCGAAACAGTAGCCGTGGAAACGGTAACAATGCTCAGCACAAGTACGAGAGTGAGAAGTGATGTAAATACGGTTTTTTTGCTTTTCATAGTAAGTGCTCCTTTAATTTTATTTGCGGTTTTTTTACCGCAACCTAAGTATATCAATGCTAAGAAGCCGATTCACCGTAAAAACGCCTGAAAATTGTCACAAAACCGTAAGAATCAAAAGCTGTGCCTGCATTTTCACTTTACAGTAACTTTGTTTTCATGTCTGTCGGGAGCTTCACCGCTACAGTCGTCCCCTTTTCCGAACTTTCCTCAATCAGAACCTCACCGCCGTGCAGTGCGACGATCTCCCACACCAACGAAAGTCCCAATCCCACGCCGCCGTATTCTCTGCTTCTGGATTTGTCCACGCGGAAAAAGGGCTGGAAAATACTCTCTCTGTATTTCTCCGGTATGCCGCAGCCGGTATCTGAGACCCGAATGACTAACCGATTTTTTTCATCGGTAATCATAATACGCACCGTTCCGTTTGGGCGATTGTAGCGTATAGAATTTTCGGTCAGATTAAAGAGCATACGATAAATCAGTGTGTCACTGCCGATCATAACTCCGTCGCCTTCACTTTCAAGGATTATGCCGTTTCTGTCCGCAAGCGGAGCAAGGTCAGCAAAGATCTCCTCAACCATAGGAGCCAATTCAATACGGTCAGTGCAGGGTACCGTCTTGAGCTCACTCATTTCAAGCAGCGTCTTCGTCATTTGCGTCATACGTTCGGTCTGCTCGCACAGCAGGCACAGAAAATCCGCCGTTTCCGGCAATACCTCGAGATGTTCCGCAGAAAACAGTTCAAGCTGTGCCTGCATCAACGAAAGCGGCGTGCGCAGCTCATGAGCGGCATTCCCCGTAAACTGACGCTGTGCGGTAAAGCCTTCGTCAAGACGTTCAAGCATCTGATTGAACGACCGGCTGAATTGCCGGAATTCCGGCAGAACATCTTCGTTGATCTTCATGTCCGTCAGATTGTTCAGTTGAACCTTTTCCACTTGAGAAGTAAAAGTGTGCAGAGGCTTCAGCGCGTGTCCGCTTAAAAAGTACGCAAGCACACCGCCGAGGATTGTTACTGCTGCCGTGATATACCAGTTGGTGGTGATAAATGATTCCTGCGCCCCGTGTACAACAATGGTCAATTCCTCGTCGAGCTTCTTTTGCTCGGGATCAAAATACTCCGGTTCTCCCCTGTCCGTATCCCCGTAGCCCGTAATATAAGAGCCTATGGAATCCATATAATGCCTGCCGGAATATCCGAGCAGGACATTCATAAAAACACAGGTTGCTCCGATAAGAAATACAGTCATTAAGGTGATCCGCCATTGCAAGGATAGCTTTTTCACAACTTCTCTTCCTCCATAACATACCCTTCCCCGATTCGGTTGCGGACGGGGTCGAAACCAAGTGCGGCACGCAGTTTCTTCCGCAGTGCGGAAATATGTACCCGAATCGAATTGCTGAAATTATCCACACTGTTGTCCCACACATGGTCAAGCAGTTCTTCCTGACTGACGGGGTGCCCCTGATTGAGCAGTAAGTATTCAAGTATCCCGAGTTCCTTTCGGGTAAGTGACAGCTCCTGTCCGTCAGCTGAGGCGGTACGGGTCTTAGTGTCAAAGGAAAGCTTACCGCAGGTAAGAACCACATCATTCTGTGTAAACTGACGGCGGGTAAGACTGCGTATCCTTGCTTCCAACTCCTCTAAATGAAAAGGCTTTGCCAGATAATCATTGGCTCCGGCATCCAGCCCCTCCACCTTGTCAGCGACCTCACTGCGCGCCGAAAGAATCAGCACCTTTGTATCTCTGTCGGTTTGCCGCAGCGTTCTGAGCACCGTCATACCATCCGCCCCCGGCAGATTCAGATCCAGTAAAACAAGATCGTACCGCTCCACACCGAGCAGCTCAATCGCTTTGTTTCCGTCGCAGCAAAAATCCACGCTGTAAGCGAGCCGCCTGAGACTGCGAACTATCGTCTCGCATAAAGCGCGTTCATCTTCAACCACTAAAATATGCATAGGAAATCTCCTTCCGTTTTTTCAACTATATTATACCGCGAAGCAAAAATGCTTACTCGCAACGGTATTTTTGCGAGGCCGTCAATACCACCGTCGTGCGCGGCAGGACCTTCTGCGAATATTATATCACATGAAAATAAAATTTTTGTTAAGTTTTCGTTCTTAACAGGGATTTTATATCCACTGTGTTACAATGAGGGCACAAAAGGAAGGGGTGACCGAATTGATTCGATCGAAAAAAGCCGTAATTCAGGCTGCGCTGCTTATCTGCGGAGCTGCGATGCTGTGCTACGGGATCTTGCGCGGGGAGGCGGATACCGTGCTAAGCAAGGCAATACGGCTGTGTTTGGAGTGTGTGGGAATTGGATAACAAAAAGGGGAAAAAGAAAAAAGGCAGCGTATCGCAGTTTCTCTCACGTTTCCGAGGGCTGTTCCAAGCAGGTGCAGCACTGCTGACCAACCTTCATCTGCCTAATTTTCTGAAAGGCGGAATTTATCAGGGAAAAGGAAAAGCCGTCTGCGTGCCTGGGCTGAACTGCTATTCCTGCCCGGCGGCGTCGGGTGCCTGTCCGATCGGCTCATTTCAGGCGGTAGTAGGCTCTTCAAAATTCAGCTTTTCCTATTATATCACAGGCTTTCTCATTCTGCTGGGCGTGCTGCTGGGGCGCTTTATCTGCGGCTTCCTCTGTCCCTTCGGCTGGTTTCAGGAGCTGCTGCATAAGATCCCGACAAAGAAGCTCTCCA
>UQQY01000128.1 GCA_900543295.1 uncultured Oscillospiraceae bacterium
ACCTGTTCAAAAGCCATTGGTCTCGCAGGCCTTCGTCTGGGGTTTGCTGTAGCGGGCGAGACGATTACCAGGGCCTTGCATGCGGTCAAATCGCCGTACAATGTAAACGCGCTTTCACAGAGCGTCGGCACGGCAATTCTCTCCGATCCGATGTATCTGATTCGCTGCAACGAGCAGATCATTTCTGCAAGAGAAGCGCTTTATAAAGGAATATTAAAGCTGCACGCAAAATACCGTGTGTTCGACGAGGTGTACGAGCCGGCGACAAACTTTGTTTTTGTCAAATCCAAATTCGCAAAGGAAATCTATGAAAAACTGCTCTCCCGCTCGATTGCTGTTCGGTTCATGGGCGGCTATCTGCGGATTACCGCGGGTACAAAGGAAGAGCATAAAGCGCTTTTCAGCGCGCTTGAGGAAATTGCAAAGGAGTTGTCGTCACTGTGAGAAAGGCAGAAGTTGCACGCAAAACAAAGGAAACCGATATAGTGCTTTCGCTTGCTTTTGACGAGCCAAAGCCCATTGTACAAGTTGACACCGGCATAGGCTTTTTTGACCACATGCTTACGGCTCTGGCTGTACATGCGGGGCTTTCCCTTTCTGTTTCCTGCAAGGGGGATTTGCATGTTGACTGTCATCATACGATTGAGGATGTAGGCATTGTACTGGGCGACGCGCTTTGTAAAGCGCTCGGCGACAAGAGCGGGATCGTCCGCTACGGCAGTTTTTATATCCCGATGGATGAAGCGCTCGGATTTGCCTCCATCGACATCAGCGGAAGACCTTATTTTGTTTTTCATGCTGATTTTACCGCCGACCGTATGGGAGAAATGGATACTCAGATGGTGGAGGAGTTTTTCCGTGCTGTGGCGTTTCATGCCGGTATCACGCTTCATCTGAGCGTGCCGTATGGTACGAACGACCATCATAAAGCGGAGGCGCTGTTTAAAGCGTTTGCACATGCGCTCAAAGCGGCTGCTGCGTTGAACGCGGATGGCAGTGTGCTGTCCACAAAAGGCGTATTATAAGGGGGAGCGATATGATCGCCATCATCGACTACGGCGCGGGCAACCTGTTCAGCGTGAAAAATGCGCTCGACTATATTGGTGAGGAGAGCGTCGCGACCGATTCTATAGAAGAGCTTCGACGGGCAGACGGTTTGATTTTGCCGGGCGTCGGCGCGTTTCCGGACGCTATGCGGATGCTTAAAAAAAGCGGGCTTGCGGACGAAATCCGGACGGAAGCGGCGGCAGGAAAGCCCTTGCTTGGCATCTGTCTTGGGATGCAGGTGCTTTTTGAAAAAGGAGCAGAGTTTGAGGAGACAGAGGGATTGAGCCTCATTCCCGGAACAGTTGACCGGATTCAAACCTCCCTCAAAATTCCGCATATGGGCTATAATGAATTGAACTTTGGTGTGTCCTGTCCGCTGTTATCAGGCGTTGAAGAGGGAGACTGCGTGTACTTCGTCCACTCCTATATGGCGAACACGGCGGACGAATATATTGCGGCAAGCTGCGACTACGGCGTAAAAGTGACTGCGCTTGTACAGAACAAGAATGTATTCGGCGCTCAATTCCATCCGGAAAAAAGCGGTGCAGTGGGCCTCACCATACTCAAAAATTTCGGAGGATTGACCAGATGATTATTTTACCTGCAATTGATATTCAAAATGGAGAGTGCGTCCGTCTGACAAAGGGCGATTTTGCTACCAGCGAAAAGGTAGCGGAGGATCCGGTGGAAACAGCCCTGCGTTTTAAAGAGGCAGGCGCTCGGTATCTGCATATGGTGGATTTGGATGGCGCCAAAAGTGCAATGGCGAAAAACCGCGAGGTGTTTATCCGCGTGGCAAAAGAGACGGAGCTGAAGATCGAGCTGGGCGGCGGTATCCGCGATATGGACACGGCGGCTTATTATTTGGACCATGGCATCGAACGGATCATTTTAGGCTCTATGGCGGTTAAGAATCCGAAGCTTTTGGCAGAGCTTGTCCGCGAATATGGAGACCGTATTATCGTTGGCATCGATGCGGAAGACGGTATGGTCAAAACGGAAGGCTGGCTCGCCTCCGGAAGAGTGAATTATATCACACTTGCAAAAGAGATGTTCCACATCGGTGTTCAGCACATTATCTACACCGACATTTCACGCGATGGAACGCTTTCCGGCCCGAATCTGAACGATTTAAAAAAGCTGCGTGACGCGGCGAAAATGGACGTCATTGCGTCGGGCGGCATCCGCAATGCGGCGGATATTCGTGCGCTTGCGAAATTAAAGCTTTACGGTGCAATCTGCGGTAAGTCGCTTTATAAGGGAACGCTTGACCTGAAAGAGGCAATAAATGCGGCCAAAGCGCCGGCGCCGCGCCAGGGAGGAAAACGCCCATGCTCTCCAAAAGAATAATTCCGTGCCTTGACGTAAAGGACGGGCGTGTGGTAAAGGGAATCAACTTTGTAGGCCTGCGCGATGTGGGCGATCCGGTTGAATGCGCAAAACTGTATAATGAGCAGGGCGCAGATGAGATCGTCTTTCTCGATATTACTGCAACCCATGAGGCGCGCGGCACAATGGAGGATGTTGTGCGCAAAACCGCGAAGCAGGTCTTTATGCCGCTGACAGTAGGCGGCGGCATCCGTACAATCGATGACTTCAAACGTCTTCTGCGCGCAGGCGCCGATAAGATTTCTGTCAATTCTGCGGCGGTAAGAAATCCGCAGCTTATAGGAGAGGCGGCTGATAAATTCGGCAGTCAGTGCGTGGTAGCGGCCATTGATGCAAGGCGGCATGCGGACGGAACATTTCACGTAGTGGTAAACGGCGGACGCATTGATACAGGGCTTGACGCGATCGAATGGGCAAAAGAGGTACAGAGGCTTGGCGCAGGAGAGCTTTTGCTGACTTCAATGGATGCGGACGGAACGAAGAACGGCTTCGATTTGGCGCTTTTGAACGCAGTCTGCGCAGTATCAGGCGTGCCGGTTATCGCGTCGGGCGGTTGTGGAAAGCTTGAGCACTTTTCTGAGGTATTTGAGAAAACAGATGCGGACGCAGCGCTTGCCGCCTCGCTCTTTCACTATCGCGAGCTGACGGTAAAGCAGGTAAAGGAGCATCTGGCGCAGCACGGCATCCCGGTGCGTCGGATTCGAGAGGAGGCGTTCTGATGGATTTTTCCGTTTATTTCAAAAAGGCGCCGCTTCTTCCCGCCGTTATTGTGGACGATGATACGAATACGGTTCTGATGCTTGCCTATATGAACGAAGAGAGCATGAAAAAAAGTTTTGAAACAGGCTATACCTGGTTTTATTCGCGGTCAAGGCAGGAGCTTTGGAACAAGGGCGCGACAAGCGGCCATGTGCAGAGAATTGTTTCAATTGACGCGGACTGCGATGACGACACGCTTCTTGTGCGGGTAAAGCAGACGGGGCCTGCATGCCATACTGGCAGCTACAGCTGCTTTTTTAAACATATCTATTCTGCGAATATAAAAGATACAGTTGAATGAAAGGACGATAAGCGATGAATGAAAAGCTGAATGCGCTGACCGCGCTTGACGATACAATCCGCCTGCGCCGCGAAAATCCGCAGGAGGGTTCGTATACCTGTTACCTGTTTGAAAAGGGAATTGATAAAATTTTAAAGAAATGCGGCGAAGAAAACGCCGAAATGATTATCGCCGCTAAGAATAAAGATAAGTCGGAGATTGCCAATGAGGTGTCCGACCTGCTGTTCCACATTCTTGTGATGCTTCAGGCGTGCGACGTACCGCTTGACGATGTGCTGGATATTCTGCATGAGCGCAGCAAAAAAACAGGGAATTTAAAACAGTTTCACCAGGTTGACCGCAATAGCTGAACATGAGTGGAGACAATATGCGGAAAGAAACGTGCGTGCGCTTCTTAAGGCCTGCGAGGAATTCACCAGCGACTGCGAGCTGACGAATGAGGAGAGCAGGGGGTTTCACCTGCATACCGGTTTTGAAGAGGCAAATCGTATTATCTGTTTTACAAAGAAATTAGAGTATCCGATACGTTAGGTACGACCGATCATTACGGGATCGATCGTTAGGCGCGAAGACTCAGAATAACAAAAAACGTAGGCAAGGCTGTGGAATTGATTTCGCAGCCTTTTTTCTGTTCATAAAAACTTTACAAATAGAGGCGCAGCGTTTTACCATATTCGTTCGTATTATAAGTGCCAGGACAATAAAGAAAAGGACGTGATTTCGATGACAAAGCGCTTGGCACGATACATTTTTACGGCAATGGCCATGCTTCTGCTTCTGTCCGGCTGTACGGATGACAGAAACTCGGCGGCCTATATGGCGAAGCCAGTGATCTATCTGTATCCGGAGAAGACGACGGATGTGGCGGTAACACTCGACTATGCGGGTAAGCTTACCTGTACTTATCCGGCGTATGGAGAGGGCTGGAATGTGACAGCCAACCCGGACGGCGCGCTTGTAAATCATGCGGATGGCAGAACGTATTCTTATCTCTTTTGGGAGGGTGAGGATGATGCAGAATACGACATGAGCAAAGGCTTTGTCGTAAAAGGCGGAGATACTGCCGCCTTTTTACAGGAAAAGCTCAGCGCGCTTGGATTGACGCCGAAGGAGTATAATGAGTTCATCGTATATTGGCTTCCGAGAATGCAGGACAATCCCTACAACCTGATTACGTTTCAGACGGATGCTTATACGGAGCGTGCAAAGCTTCAGATCACGCCTGAGCCGGATTCGGTTCTGCGTATATTCATGGCGTACCGGCCGCTTGAACAGCCGAGTAAGATAGAGGAGCCGATCCTGGAGAATTTTGAGCGTAAGGGATTTGCCGTTATCGAGTGGGGCGGTACAGAAGTAAAATAAAACAGCGAATATTCAGACGGAATGAAACCATCCGCACGATCATAGATATTACGGTATTGGATCGGGCGGGTGATTTTTTATGCAGGAGTTTATCAGAAGGCTAGCGGAGCTTTTGGGCGGTCCTATCATGGTATGGGGCGCGGCGGCGGTTGGGACCTTTTTGTCGGTAAAAAGCGGATTTGTCCAGCTCCGTTTTTTTAGACGCTCTATGAAGACCGTGTTTGGCGGCATCTTTTCAAAGAGGAAAAAAAACGGTGTTTCTCCGTTTCAGGCAGTAACGGCGGCGCTTGCCGGAACGCTTGGAACCGGAAATATCGCAGGGGTGGCCGTCGCTGTGTTTGTCGGCGGACCGGGGGCGGTTTTTTGGATGTGGATCAGCGCTTTTCTCGGTATGGCCACGAAATATGCGGAAATTACGCTTGCTGTACGGCACCGCATAAAAGAGAAAGATGGATTTCGCGGCGGTCCAATGTATTATCTTTCCCGCCGAACGGGCATTCTGTTTTCGGTTTTATGTTTGCTTGCCAGCTTCGGCGTAGGAAATATGGTACAGTCGAATACGGCTTTTTGCGCCATGCGCATGCTGTTTCCTGAATCAACCGGGTATATTCAGATTTTGATGATAGCGGCGGCCATTGCCGTAGTATGCATTCTTTCAGGCGGCTTTTCGCGTGTTTCCCATGTAACGGAAAAGCTGCTTCCTGCTTTGGCTGTCCTCTATATCGGTAGCTGCGTGGCTGTGATCCTGTCCGACCTTCCGGCATCGGGCCGCGCGTTTTTTTTGATTTTTCGCGACGCTTTTTCTTTGCGCAGCGCCGCAGGCGGAGCGGGCGGCTATCTGTTGATGCGCGCTATCCGCACCGGCTGCGCCAAAGGAATTTTTACAAACGAAGCGGGGCTTGGCTCCGCGCCGATCGCGCATGCGGCCGCTGACTGCAATTTTCCGGCGGAACAGGGATTATGGGGTATCTTTGAGGTTTTCTTTGATACGATCGTCATGTGCACGCTGACCGGAATCGTAGTGATTGGAGCCAACCCCAGCGGTGTTCTGAGCGCTGACGGAGTGTCGGTCACCATGGCGGCATTTTCTTCTTCGCTTGGAATATGGAGCGCATATCTTATCGGTTTTTCGGTTTTATTGTTCGCGTTTGCTTCCATTCTGGCATGGGGAAGCTATGGTGCAGCCTGCCTGACTTATCTGGGAGGCGGCCGGCGCGCTCTTTGCATCTACTATTTTATATTTGGAATTGCAGTATATATTGGAGCGGTTTTGAAGATTTCTCTTGTATGGGATCTGGCGGACGTTTTAAACGGTCTGATGATGCTGCCGAATCTTTGCGGTCTCGTACTCTTGAGCGGAGAGGTACGGGAGGAAACCGGACGCCTCCTAACTAAAAAATATTGTGGAAAACAGAGAAAGCGGGCATCTTGCACGAAAAAAAGTAGATTTCGTCATATTGGACCGGTATAATGAAACATATTGACGCAGAAAAAGGAATATTCAAAATCAGGACTTGTTTTTTTTACGAAAACGTGTTATAGTTGTACTTGCTTCAAAAACAAATGTACTTTGGTGGTGAACTTATTGGAAGAGCGGCAGTTGGTGCTTGTCGATAAAAAGGTACTGCCGGAGGTTTTTGATAAGGTTCTTCTGGCATAATCCTATCTTTCAAAGAATCTGGCCAAAAATTCTTCGGAGGCCTGTAAA
>UQQY01000129.1 GCA_900543295.1 uncultured Oscillospiraceae bacterium
TGCGCAGTCTGCCGGTTTTTACGATCGATTCAGCCGAGTCAAAGGATCTCGACGACGCCGTTTCGGTCTCTCGCACCGCGGACGGCTATCTTCTGGGCGTGCATATTGCGGACGTCTCGCACTATGTGCGCGAGGGAAAGCCGCTGGATACGGAGGCCTTCCGCCGCGGTACGAGCATCTATTTTGCCGACCGCGTTATCCCGATGCTTCCAAAGGAGCTGTCGAATAATATCTGTTCGTTAAATCCTCAGGAGGACAGGCTTGCCTTTTCCTGCTTTATGAGCATTTCAAAGGAAGGAAAGCTTGCAGGCTACCGCTTTGAAAAATCGGTGATCCGTTCCCGTGTCAAAGGCGTCTACAAAGAGGTCAACGCCATTTTGGACGGCAGCGCGGACGAGACGGTGAACGAAAAATACGAGGGGCTTTCCGAATCGATCTTTTTAATGAAGGAGCTCGCCGATATTCTGACAGCGTGCAAACGAAACCGCGGCGCGCCGGAGATTGAAACCAGCGAAAGCTACATCGTTCTGGACGAGAACAGCGTGGCTGTCGATATTAAGCCCCGTACCCGCGGCGCGTCCGAAGTCATGATCGAGGAGTTCATGCTTATGGCGAACGAGGCGGCTGCCACCTTTGCAAAGGAAAAGCGAATCCCATTTGTATACCGCGTGCACGAGCCGCCGGCTGAGGATAAGCTCGACGGCCTGCACGACGCGCTCCGCGCGTTGGGGCAGCCCGCTTCAGACATCAAACCCGGCCTTGCGCCGAAGGTTCTTGCCGAAACGCTCGAGCGCGCAAAGGGAGAGCCGTGCTTCCCGCTCATTAACGTCTTGGTTCTGCGTTCGATGTCCAAGGCGAAATATTTTGAGGAGCCGCTCGGCCACTATGGACTGGTGCTTGAAAATTACGCGCAGTTCACCTCTCCGATCCGCCGCTATCCGGATCTGACCATTCATCGGATCCTCTCCGAGCTGCTGCGCGGCGTTCCGGCCTCACAGCTTGTCGAGCGCTATCATGGATTTGTGAAAAAATCAGCGATACAGTCCACTGCAACAGAGATCAACGCCATGGCGCTTGAGCGCCAGTGCGACGACTGCTATAAGGCGGAATATATGAAAGCGCACGTCGGCGAGGAATTCGACGGCTATATTTCCTCGCTTGCGCCGCATGGTATCTATGTCGAACTGCCGAATACCGTTGAGGGGCTTATCCGGAACGAGGATCTGCCGGAGGGTGAGTACGACCGCAATGAAATGATCCTCCTCAAAAATCTGACGACCGGCGCGGCCTACCGTATCGGCGATCCGATTCGGATCAAATGTGCGGCCGCCGACGTCAGCACCGGCAAAATTGATTTTGTCATGGCCTGAAAACAGGCGGAATACACTGCTTTCAACGCGCGCTTTGAGACTTACCCAAAGCGCGCGTTTTTCTGGAATTTTAACGCTTCAAAAAGCGGTGCGGCAGAGGCGGAAAACAATTTTTTTAGCTTTACAGAACGGACACAATACGATATAATATCTAAATAAGTTTTCTTAACTTAGATGATGCGGCAGGAAAACGGAAAAAACCGCACGGCAGGAGACCGAATACCAAAAGGACAGGAGACAGGAAATTGAGTCACGCACATTCTTTAAAACACACTCTGATCGGAGACCGCGCGTTTTATAAGCGGGTTGTTGCAGTTCTTGTGCCGATTATCATTCAAAACACCGTAACAAACGTGGTAAGCCTGCTCGACAACGTCATGGTAGGCAGCGTGGGGACCATACAGATGTCGGCGGTTGCAATCGTAAATCAGCTTTTGTTTATTTTCAATCTTTGTATCTTCGGCGGGCTGGCCGGCGCGGGCATTTTTGTGGTGCAGTACGCGGGTGCGGGCGATGAGAACGGCGTCCGCTATTGCTTTCGTATGAAGCTGTATCTTGCTGTCGGCATGCTTGCGGTTGCATGCAGTGTTTTTCTCCTCTTTCCGCAGCAGTTGATTTCCATGTATCTGGCGGAAGGGACGGACGCGGCGGACGCTGCCGCAACGCTTCAGTACGGCCTTGAGTACTTTAAGATCATGCTGATAGGACTTCTTCCGTTTGCCGCGGCCCAGGTATATGGAAGCACGCTGCGGGAGCTTGGTGAGACGAAGCTGCCAATGGCGGCGAGTGTGCTTGCCATTTTTATCAACCTGATCTTTAACTATATTTTCATTTTCGGAAATCAGGGACTGTCGTTTCTTCCGTTTGAGCCGATGGGCGTTGCCGGCGCGGCGATTGCAACCGTAATTGCACGTTTTGCAGAGGCTATCGTGCTGGTTTTGTTTGTCCATATTAAACATCGCCGCTTTCCGTTTATCGAGTGTGCGTTCCGCAGTCTTCGTATTCCGCTGTCGCTTTGCGCAGATATTGCCAAAAAGGGCGCGCCTCTCTTGATAAATGAGTTTTTGTGGTCTCTCGGCACCGCTATGATGATGCAGTGTTATTCGGTTCGCGGGCTTAACGTTGTGGCCGCCTTTAACATTGCCTCTACAATACAGAACCTGTTTAACGTTGTGTTCCTTTCGATGGGCAATGCGGTCGCCATCATTATTGGGCAGCATTTGGGCGCAAACGAAATTGAGCAGGCGAAAACCGCTGTGTGGCGGCTGATCGCGCTCTCTGTTGCAACCTGCGTGGTAATGGGCGGCCTGATGGCGCTTCTTGCGCCGTTTGTGCCGAATATCTACAATACGTCGGAGGACGTGCGCCGTATGGCCACGGAATTTTTGTATATCGTGTCGTTTATGATGCCGTTTTTCGCCTTTACCCATGCGTGCTATTTTACGCTCCGCTCAGGCGGAAAGACGCTTATTACGATGTTTTTCGACTGCGGTTATACCTGGTGCGTATCGTTTCCGATTGCATTTTGTCTTGCGAATTTCACACAAATGCCGATTATTCCGCTGTACCTCTGCGTGCAGTTATTGGAGATTATAAAATGCGGAATCGGATTCGTTCTGTTGAAAAAGGGCGTCTGGGTACAAAACATCGTTCGGAAAGCGGAACAGCCCACAGTATAATGAATAAAAAGGGCGTCTCGAATGCAAACGCCACATAAGGAAAAATGGGAAATACCCGCCGAAAAGATAAGGTTCTTTTCGGCGGGTATTGGTTTATATAGGATTATTCTCATCCTGTGTTCTACTGTATGTTTAACTCCATATAACCGCAGGTGAATGGGAAAAAATCATATTTTTCAGTTTTTAAATGTATGAAACCATGGCTTTCATACCATTTTCTCAATTGTGTATTTTCTTCAACAATACCGATTTTGATTTTCGATACATCCATGCTTTTGGCGAATGAAACACAGTGATTTAATAATTGTTCACCTATTTTACGATGCCGATATACAGGACTTACACAAAAATTACACAATTCACATTCGTTATTTTCTAAAAACAGCAATGAATAGTAGCCGATAATTTTACCGTCAGAGAAGAAAGCAAACATTTTTCTATTTTCGTTATCATACTGCCAATATAGTTTATCGTTATTTGTGGAAAAAGCGGTGAACCTTGGTGCATTTGCTTGAGTGAAGTTGAACTCATTTGCAACGGTCAGAAAACTTTCTCGTATTAACGCGACACATTCAGGTATTTCCGAACGGTTAATTTCTCTTATCATAGCAACCCTCTTTGCAATATATAAGTAATCTTGTAAAAGTCATAGACCATAGCAAGCAGGGAAACTGTGCGTACAGTTTCCGCCTGAATCGAAGCGAAAGTCAATTCCTTTTCAGCAAACTCCCCAATCCTCATAAAAGATACGGCGCTACACCGTACCTCAACATAAAACTTCCTAATTGGGCGTTGCCTAAGAGACGCCCTTTTTATTCAGGATGCTTCAGAATTTCTGGCTTTTTTAGTCGGCTGCCGGCGCGCAGGATCATAAACAGCGCCAGCACGATGAAAAAACACCGAAACCAAGCCATACGTTCATCGTTACGCCCCGCGCGGCGTCCTCTGAAAAAGCTTCCAGCATGGCGGTCCGTAAGAACAAAAGCGAAATGAGCGCGGATGCAAAGAGCCGCCCGAGGAAATGGAGGGGGTGCTTCGTTCGGAATATGCTCCAAAGTCCATGTTTTACAAAGAGCAAGAGAGATAGCAAAACATCTGTCGGCAGATGTTTTTTCTGTTTATGGGGCGCTTTGAATCTATGCGGCAATACGTATCGTATCTTTGTGGAAGCCGCGTCTATCAAAGGCGCTCGTTTCTGATCCTATGATAATGCAGGAGAATCGTCATTTTCGTCGGCTTTTTTCTTGAAAAACAACATCCCGATCGTTGTGTGCGCTGCCTTTTGAGCGGTCGATTGCCGTCTAGAACGCCGTATCCTTTGCATCGTGTGAATCCGGCGGATATGCCGCATAAATGATGTGCGGCATATGCTTTCCATAATAAAATTTGTCGAATACGCCCTCTTCCTGCATACCAAGGCGCGCCGCTACCCGGCGGGAAGCAGTGTTTTCCGGACGGATGTCTGCGATAACGCGGGGCGCGTGAAGAACGGAAAAAGCATAGTTCAGACAGGCCTGCGCGCCTTCTGCGGCGTAGCCTTTTCCCCAGAAGCGATCGTCTAAGATATATCCCACGCCGATGCAGGCTTCGCCTGCAATTTCTTCAGTCAATAGGCCGATGACGCCGAGGAACGCGCCGCCGCCCTTCTCAATCGCTGCAAAGTAGGCGTAGCCGTCCGTCTCATAGCGGCGCATCATGCGGTGAAGAAAGTCGAAAGACTCCTCCTCAGAAAAACCGTGCTCCCACGCATACATAACGCTTTCTTTAGACAAAACGCCATGCAGGGCAGGAAAATCCGCCTCTGTGAGACGGCGCAGAATCAGTCGGCCTGTTTCAAGAAAAACGCCGTTCATATAAGACTTGCTTTCAGCTTTTCGAGCGTTTTCAGGTTCTCTACGTTCGCGTAGGAAACGCCAGTGAGCGTTTTGCGGACAAGGCCAGTCAAAACCTTGTTCGGCCCGCACTCAATAAAACGGGAGGCGCCGGCGGCCTGTATTGCGGTGAGCTCTTTTACAAACTGCACCGGGGAAACCAGGTGCTTTGCAAGATACGACGGCATATCCGAAAAATCAGAAAGCTTTTCGCCGGTTACATTGGAATAAAAATCGATATGCGGCGCAGAAAATGGAATATCCGCAATTGCCGCCTTGAAATCGTCAGCAGCCGGCTGCATGAATTTGGAATGGAACGCCGCGCTTACGGTGAGCTTTGCCGTGCGCTTGCCCATACCGGCAAAGACACCGGCGGCCCGGTCAACCGCATCCGCTTCGCCTGCGATAACGGTTTGCACAGGAGAATTGAAGTTTACCGGAATGACAAAGCCCTCTGCTTTTTCGCAGACGTCCGCAATCTCCCCGGCGGAAAGCCCCATCACCGCGCACATTGCGCCGTTTTGCGCCTTTGCGCATTCGCCCATGGCGCGCGCGCGTTCGCGGATGACGCGGAATGCGTTTTCGAGCGTCAGCATACCGGCGGCTGTCATTGCGGCGTATTCGCCGAGAGAATGTCCTGCAACCATGTCCGCAGTGATGCCGAGCGTTTTGGCCGCCTCATATGCGGCGAGCGAGGTCGCCATAATGGCGGGCTGCGAGATCTCTGTGCGGGCGAGCTCTTCGGCGGAATATTCGGCGCACGCTTTTAGCAGATCAAAACCCAGAATGTCGCTTCCAGCCTCAAAAACCTGTTTTGCGGCTGGGAAAGCATTCGCAAGCTCCGTACCCATGAGCGGGTACTGCGAGCCCTGTCCGGCAAAAAGATAACACGTTTTTTCCATAAAATGCACATCCTTTTTTCTGAATTCCGTGTATAATCAACACAAACAGCACGAAGTGTCAAGATTTATCCCGATTTTACGTTGACAAAGCACGGAAAACCCTATAAAATTATAAAGATGACGATCTGTAACCATTGGTTCGTCTTTGTGTGTTCAGTATAACACAGCGGACAGACCGAATGCAACCGTGCAGGCGTTTCACCGAAACAGGAAAGAGGGTTTTCGGCAATGGGAATTCGAATCATTGGCACCGGATTTTATGTGCCGTCTTATACAGCGACGAACGAGGACTTTACTAAAATTGTAGATACGAGCGACGAGTGGATCACCACCCGTACCGGCATAAAAAAACGGCATATTGTGACAGATGACACCTTCGTCTGGCAGATGGGCGCGAACGCCGCAAGGATGGCGCTCGAGGACGCGGGCCTTTCAGCGGAAGATATTGACCTTGTAATCGGCACCACCTGCACGGCGGACTATTTGACGCCGTCGTTTGCGTGCCTTGTCGCGAACGGGATCGGTGCGAAGAAACCGGCCTGCATTGAAATGAACGCTGCATGCGCAGGCTTTGTTTATGCGCTCGATGTGGCAAAGCGTTATCTCTCCGATCCGGATTACCGGAATGTTTTAATCGTTTCGAGCGAGATGCTCTCCAAAATGACGGATTACAAGGATCGCGCCACCTGCGTGCTGTTTGGCGACGGTGCGGGC
>UQQY01000130.1 GCA_900543295.1 uncultured Oscillospiraceae bacterium
GTAGCTTGAACAATTTGTGTTCGTAATATTTGTCTAACTTTTTGGGGTCACTTCATTTTGGTAAGGTCCTTTTCATTCGTTTAAACGGCATTCCGCAAAGCTGCGTCAGAAAATCAGAATTTATTCGGCCATTCCCAGAAGCGCCGCGCCGATAATACCCGCGTCGTTGCCGAGCGAGGCGGCAACAATCTCCGTGTTTTTCGCACTGTTGCGGGAATAAACCTCGCGCTTTACAATTTCCTTGAGCGGCACCATCAAAGTGTCGCCCTCATGGCAGATACCGCCGCCGATGCAGAGAATATCCGGCTGGAAGGTATTGATAATATTCGTGATACCGCAGGCCAGATATTTGATATATTCGTCCACGACCATTTTTCCGGCTTTGTCCCCTTTGCGCATTGCGTCAAAGGCCGTCCGTCCGCTCACTTTGCTAAGATCGTGCTCGACCAGGTCCCACATCACGGAATCTTTGTATTTCTCCATGTATTCCCTGGTAGTAGTAATCAGACCTGTTGCGGAGGCGTAAGCCTCAAGACAGCCCCTTCTCTCGCAGGTGCACGGCCGTCCGTCTACCACGATGACCGAGTGTCCAAGCTCCGCGCCCGCAAAGTTAAAACCTGTATAAATTTTATTGTTTAAAACAATGCCGCCGCCCACGCCGGTGCCAAGCGTTACCATAACGGAGCTGTCCGCTTTTTTTGCCGCGCCTGCAACGTATTCGCCGTAAGCAGCCGCGTTTGCATCATTTTCGATATAAACCTTTTTTCCGGTACGCTCTTCCAGCATTTGAACGAGAGGCACGTCATACCAGCCCAGATTGTTTGAATATTCGATCACGCCGCTCGCTTTATTTGCCGTACCCGGCGCGCCGACGCCGACCCATTCCACTTCATTGAGCGTGAGGCCGATGCTTTCCGCCGCGCTTTTTGCAGCGTTCGCCATATCGTCCACAATCAGATTGACAGGCCGTCCGCTTCCGGTTTTCACGCTGGTTTTTGCGACAATTTCATTGTTTTCATTGACGACGCCCGCCGCAATGTTGGTGCCGCCAAGATCGATGCCGATATAGTATTTCATAAGGAAAAACCTCTCTTTTGCTATAGTGAAAGTTAAACGGTGGTCAGAATGTATTCGCCGCTGCCGGAAAGCGTGTATGCGCCGAAGCCTGCCGGAAGAAATACGCTGTCACCTTTTTTGAGGGTAACATTTCCATTTTCGCTTGTAAGCTCCGCCTCGCCGTCTAAGCACATCAGCGAGTGGAACGATTTTTCATCTGCCCGCAGGCTTGCTTCGCTGTTCAGCGTAAGCGTGTGAACCGTAAAATATTCGCAGGAGGACAACAGGCAGGTCGTATAACCGCCGCAGTCAACCGGATCGCCTTCCGGACGCGTCGGACGGGTGGGCGGGCAAAGATTCGTTACGTCCTTTGCCTTCTCCACGTGGAGCGGACGCGGCTTGCCGTCGTTGCCGATGCGGCCGTAGTCGTAAATGCGGTAAGTGGTGTTGGAGTTTTGCTGGATTTCCGCAATCAGAATACCCTTGCCGATGGCGTGCAGCGTGCCCGCCTCAATAAAAAAGCAGTCACCCTTATGTACTTCGACAGCGTTGGTCACCTCCAGAAGGGTGTTGTCCGCAATGCGCTGTGCAAATTCCTCTTTGGAAATCTCGTGCTGGAAGCCATACAGGAGTTTTGCGCCCGGTTCGCAGTCTACGATATACCACATTTCGGTTTTGCCGTATTCGCCCTCAACGCGCATGGCATAGTCGTTGTTCGGATGAACCTGTACCGACAGGTTGTCTTTTGCGTCGATCAGCTTGATTAAGATCGGGAAGTATTCAAAGGAAGCGCAGTCGGCGCCCAGCACCGCTTTGCCCGCAGTCTCGATATACTCAGGCAGCGTTTTGCCGGCGTATTCGCCGTTCGCAATTACGCTGCTGCCGTCCTTGTGGCAGGAGAGCTGCCAGCTTTCTGCGACCTTTTCTAAGTCGGTCTCTTTGCCGAATTCGGTTTTCAGTTTTGTGCCGCCCCAGATATAATCCTTAAGCGGCGCCGTCAATTTCATCGGATACATCACAATATCTCCTTTACGAACACATGGAAACGGGCAGGCCGTTTCTTCCTGCTTCCATTATATATGAATCGTCCGCTTCCTGCAAGACGGAAATTGGACAAATCATTTCCGCAGGGCGGCGGCAACCTCCCGCAAAACGGCCACCGGCTCCATTTTTTCGCCCTGTCTTGCCTTGACAAGCAGATGGGGACGGGTGGAGGCGTTTACCGTCACACGGTTTTTTAACGCGCCCATCAGCTTTCCGGCTATCTCCATATCAAGCCTTTCCGGATATAAAAGCAGTCCCTGCGGCTTTTGCGAAATCTCCTCAAACCCGAACGAGGCCAGTGTATTGCGCAGCATGGCGACGTCGATCAGGCTTAACACCGCGGCCGGCGGCTCGCCGAAACGGTCGATCAGCTCGTCGGTCACGTCCATGCTGTCCGATTCGTCGCAGATTGCGGCAATCTTTTTGTAAACGTCGATGCGCTGTGAAAGCTCGGAAATATACTCCTCCGGTATGTGCGCGTCAAGCCGCAGATCAATCTGGCATTCATAGGTTCGCTTGGCGGGCTTTTCTCCCTTTTTCTCCGCGATGGCGTCGGACAAAAGCCGCAGATACATGTCGTATCCCACCGCTTCCATGTGTCCGTGCTGCTTTGCGCCGAGAATGTTGCCCGCGCCCCGGATCTCCAGATCGCGCATCGCGATGCGGAAGCCGGAGCCGAACTTTGTAAATTCACGGATGGCGGAAAGCCGCTTTGCCGCAATTTCAGAGAGCACCTTTCCCCGCGTGAAGGTGAAATAGGCAAAAGCGCGGCGCGTAGAGCGTCCGACGCGCCCCCTGAGCTGATAGAGCTGGGACAGCCCCATACGATCGGCATTTTCAATGACCAGCGTGTTGCAGTTTGCCACATCCACGCCGGTCTCGATAATCGTGGTGCAGATCAAAATATCGATTTCACGCTCTAAAAGCTGCCGCCAGATCTCCGACAGCTCGTGCTCTTCCATTCTGCCATGGGCAATTGCAATGCGTGCATCCGGCACCATGGCGCGCACCTTTGCGGCGCAGACGTCAATGCTTTCAATCTGATTGTGAATGTAATAGACCTGTCCGCCCCGCCGCAGCTCCCGTTTAATCGCGTCTCCGATAATGCCGCTGTCGTATTCCAGCACATAGGTCTGTACAGGATGCCGGTCCATAGGGGCCTGCTCAATTGTGGACATGTCGCGGATGCCGCTGATTGCCATGTTGAGCGTGCGCGGAATCGGCGTCGCGGAAAGCGTAAGCATATCCACGCCTGCGAACAGCTCTTTAAAGCGCTCCTTGTGTTTGACGCCGAAGCGCTGTTCTTCATCGATAACAGCGAGGCCCAAATCTTTGAATTCGACGTCCTTTTGCACGATGCGGTGCGTACCAATGATAATATCAATTTGTCCGCGCGCGAGCTTTTTCACGATTTCCTTCTGCTGTTTCGGCGTGCGGAAGCGGGAAAGCACCTCAATGTTGACGGGAAAGCTGTCAAATCGCTTTAAAAAGGTCTGATAGTGCTGCCATGCAAGAATTGTCGTCGGACAGAGGACGGCGCACTGCTTTCCGTCGGAAACGCATTTGAAGGCGGCGCGCATGGCGACCTCTGTTTTACCGAAGCCAACGTCCCCGCAGAGTACACGATCCATCGGATGCGGCTTCTCCATGTCCCGCTTGATTTCCTCGGCACAGCGGAGCTGATCGTCGGTCTCGTTAAAGGGAAAGTGCTGCTCAAAATCCTTCTGCCACTCCGTATCCTCGGAAAAGGCATAGCCCGGCGACTGCATCCGCTTTGCATAAAGCGCGATCAGCTCATCCGCCATCTCGGCAACCGCCTGCTTTGCGCGGCGGCGCGTGTTCTGCCATTCGGCGGAGTGCAGCCTGTTCAGCTTTACTTTGCTGTCATCCTTTGTGCCGACGTATTTCGATACAAGGTCGAGCTGTGTGACCGGCACGTAGAGCACGTCCGTACCGGCGTAGGCAATTTTGATGTAGTCCTTGACCACACCCTGTATTTCAAGCTTGTGAATTCCCTCAAACACACCGATACCGTGCGCGACATGCACAACAAGATCGCCCCGCGTGAGGTCGGTAAGGCTCTTTAAGTTCTTGCCGCGTTTATAGCGGCTTTTGCGGGCCGTATGCTCAGCCTGCCTTCCGGTTGTGATGACGTTTACCCTGATGTCCGGATATTCAAAGCCGCCAGATAAGGCGCTCGCCAAAACGGTGATCTTTTTATAGGAGATTTTGTCGCTGTCCTTTACATATTCGGCGGGAAGCCCCACTCCCTTCAGATCGTGTGCAAGGGCGGCGGCACTCTTCTGCGTTCCCGCCAGCACGATGACCGCGTAGCCCTCGTTTAAAAGAGGCTGTGCGTCTTCCTTTAAAAGCTGGAGCTCGCCGGAAAAGCTCGATGTCTGAACGGGATTCACTGTAATCAGATCCGCAAATCGGATGTCCTGATTGGTGCGGGCAAAGGTGTCGAAAAAGGCCGTCGGATAAGCGGAAGTACGCCGGATCACCGCAGCAAGATTCTGTGTAAAACCGCACAGTGCGCGTACCAGAACGCCTTCCTCCAAAAGCTCTTTTATGTCCTCCTCCTGCTGCCAGAGATACGTCTTCGCCTTTTCCCGGATAGAGGCGTACTCGCAGACAAACACCGTTCCAAGCTTCATGTAGTCGAACAGCGTGCCCGGCGCGCTGTAAATCAAAGAGAGATAACGGTCGAAAGAATTCAGCGCAAGTCCTTCGGTCAGGCGGTCAGCGTCAGCGCGCAGATGCTCTGCGGCCTTTTCGTGCTTTGTTTTTTTCGCGAGGCTTTCGATTGCTTTGACGAGCGCTTCGGCAGAGTCGGGAAGCACCTCGCTTGCCGGTGTAATCAGCACTTCGTCTGCCGCATCAGTACGGCGCTGCGTCTGAATATCGAAAAAGGAGAGCGTGTCGATCTCGTCGCCCCAAAGTTCGATGCGCACAGGGGCCGTGCTGCCGGGCGGAAAGACGTCCGCAATGCCGCCGCGGATGGAAAACTGCGCCGTTCCTTCAACCTGAGGCCGGTTTTCGTAGCCCGCGCGGACTAAATGCGCCGCAAGCTCCTTTAAATCGACGGTATCGCCGGGCTTTAGAGAAAACGTGCGGGAGGAAAGCGCCGCAGGCGGCATCGTATATTGCAGCACGGCTTCAATGCTTGCCGCCGCAATCAGCTTTTCACCGTTTAGCAGTCTTGAAAGCACAGAAAGGCGCATCTGTTCATATTCGCGCGAGACGGCGTCCATCTCCCTGAGATTAAAATCCCGTTCCGGATATAAGACCGCGCGTTCGTCGCCCGCCATGGCGTTGATGTTTTCCACAAAGGAGCGGGCGGTCTGCTCATCGTGCGTAAGAATCAGCGCCGGACCGGAAAGCTCGTCCGCCGCCGCATAGATAAAATGCGCTTTGTGAATTTCCGAGGCGCCGACCATCAAGACGGGGGATTTCCCCTCACGCAGCTCCTCAAGCAGTCTCTGATACGGTTCACACGCCTGCGCGATCCGTTTAAAGAGTTTCATTCTTCGTTCCCCCGGACGGTCAGGAATTAAAGCGGTTCATCGCTTCTTCCGTTTTTCCCGCGACAACCAGTTCGACTGCGTCAGCCGCATGATCGAGCGCGCAGGAAAGCGCCGCCATTTCTTCTTTGGTAAACGGGAGAGCACCCACGCCGCAAGGTCGTAATCAGGATGCGGCTTTTTGCCGACGCCGATTTTCACTCGGGGGAAGGTGTCCGCTCCGGTACAGTGTATGATGCTTTTGATACCGTTATGCCCGCCGTCGCTGCCCTTGCGCCGAATGCGAAGCCGCCCGGGGTCCAGTGAAATATCGTCGAACAAAACAAGTATCCGTTCGGGCGGAATTTTATAAAACTGCGACGCCTCTTCCACTGCCTCGCCGCTTAAGTTCATAAAGGTGAGCGGCTTTAAAAGCAGGCAGCGCTCGCCCGAAATTTCCGCTTCGCCGGTGAGAGCATGAAACTTCATCTTTTTAATGGAAGCGCCGCGCTTTTCGGCCAGACGGTCGATTGCAAGAAAACCCGCGTTGTGCCGTGTCTGCTCATACTTCGGCTCCGGATTTCCAAGGCCCGCAATCAGCCAGCCGTATGCGCCTTTGTTTCTTAAAAACATACGTTTCTCCATTCTGCATTTTCGCTGTAACGTACTTTATGGGGCAGCGTGCAACACCCTGCCCCTTCTATATATTTTAATCTATCTTATGGTATCATGCGCGGCGCGTTCTGTCAAACCAAAATAATACGGCGCATATGCATCGCACTGTAGGAGTACAATACATATTGGACAGGTGAATAAA
>UQQY01000131.1 GCA_900543295.1 uncultured Oscillospiraceae bacterium
ATGAAATCGTACCGGAGGCATGGGGCCCGTTTGCTGAAGGAGGTCACGGCATTTTCACCCATCCTGTCTTAACGGCGATCGGTGAGAAATACGGTAAAACAGCCGCACAGGTTGCACTGCGCTGGAATGTACAGCGCGGCGTAGTTGTGATTCCGAAATCGGTTCACAAAAACCGCATGGAACAGAATATGGATATTTGGGACTTTACGCTCAGTGACGCAGATATGGAAGAAATCGCAGGCTTAGACATCGGACACAGCGAGATCGTCAACCACTTTGATCCGAGTTTTGTCAAGATGCTGCACAGCATGAAAACGCACGAATAAGAGTAGAAATGCCGTGAAAATACTGCGGAATTTTGGCGGTATTTTCACGGTATCATTTAACGGAAAGGAACATCACCCATGAAGGTGTTATTGATTAACGGAAGCCCCCACGCTAAGGGCAATACCTATATTGCTCTGCATGAGATGGAAAAGATCTTTGCAGAGGGAAATATCGAAACGGAAATCATGCATATCGGCAATCAAAATATCCGAGGCTGCATTGCCTGCCGGGCCTGCGCAAAAAGCGGTAAGTGTGTATTCGACGATATAGTGAATACAGCCGTATCAAAATTTGCGGAATGCGACGGCCTTGTAGTAGGAAGCCCCGTCTACTATGCTTCCGCCAATGCAACGCTGGTGGCATTTCTAACCCGTTTGTTTTTCAGCACATCATTTGATAAAACGATGAAGGTCGGAGCTGCTGTTGTGGCGGCACGCAGAGGCGGATTATCCTCCACCTTTGACGAACTCAATAAGTTCTTTACGATTTCCGGTATGCCGGTGGCTTCCGGGCAGTATTGGAACAGCATCCATGGCCGAGAAATCGGTGAGGCTGAACAGGATACAGAGGGTTTGCAGGGCATGCGGACGCTGGCAAGAAATATGACGTTTTTGATGAAAAGTATTGCGCTCGGAAAAGAAAAGTACGGAATTCCCAGAAAAGAGCCGTTTGCACCTACGAACTTTATCCGCTGAAGAAAGAAGGCGGCCTGAATGAAACCGAAAATGATAATGAAAATCGTGATAGACATCGCTATGACAGCCGCGCTGCTGCTGCTTATGACCTATGAGAGGATTGGTCAGGCAGCGCATGAGTGGATCGGTATCGGCATATTCGTACTGTTTGTGATCCATCATGTATTAAACGGGAAATGGAGCAAAAGTCTGTTAAAAGGTAAATACACGGCGCTTCGGATCATGCAGACCGCCCTTGTGGCAGCAGTATTATTTTGTATGCTTGGCTCTATGGTCAGCGGTGTGATGCTTTCCCGTTATGCGTTTGCTTTCTTGCCGATTAACACAGGACATGCTTTTGCGAGAGTACTGCATATGCTTTCAGCGTATTGGGGCCTTATATTCATGAGCTTGCATCTTGGATTCCATTGGAACATGATAATGGGAATTGCAAGAAAGCATCTTAAAAAGCCGTCAGTAATTCGCAAATGGATACTTCGTACTGCTGCCGTTCTCATTGCAGGGTACGGCGTATACGCTTTTATGTTGCGGGATATTGGCAGCTATATGTTCCTCAAAAAACAGTTTGTGTTTTTTGATTTTGAGGAACCCGTCATACTGTTTATAATAGATTATATTGCAGTAATAGGGCTGTTTGCAGCGATTGGCTACTATTCTTTCTTGTGTTATCAGAAAACAAAAAAATAGGACGCAGGCATTCTCCTTATCCACAATGTGCTGAAAGCCGTTAGACAGTTGGTTTTATTGCGGACGACGAAAGCAAGAAGCATGTATTCGTCGATTCAGAAGATATATGAGGTGAAACCATAAATGAACATTTTATTTATCAATGGCAGTCCGAACAAAAATGGTAATACTGCAAACTTAGCAAAAAATCTGATGGCCGGCAAAGCGTATCAAACGCTGAATCTGACTGATTACAAAGTGTATGGCTATGGACAGCGGTTTGAGGATGACCAATTTGCGAAAATCGTCGAGAAAATGAAAGAAGCAGATGCTATCGTTATCGGCTCCCCAGTTTATTGGCATAGCATGAGCGGTATGGTACGGAATTTGATTGATCGTTTTTACGGCCCGGTGCCGTCGGGCTCGCTGAAAGGAAGAAAATTCGTATTCCTGTTTCAAGGCGGTGCGCCTGAAAGCTGGATGTTGGAAAAGGGCGAATATACTATGAGCCGTTTTGCCAAGATGTACGGCATGACATATGTGGGAATGGCGACGAATATTGGAGAAGCAAAGGCGCTTTCCGAGCAAATTTAAAAGGAAATTGTGAAATGAAGAACATATTATTTTTGACTACCTCGCCTACGGTTGGCGGAAACGGAGATGCTTTAATAGGCGCAGCCATAGAAGAAGCAGAAGCCCATGGTGTGAAAGTACATATTATTCACACTCGAGAAAAAAAGATTGGATTTTGTCGTGCCTGCTATGGCTGTGCCGAAACCGGCGTTTGTGTACAGAAAGATGATTTTATGGATATTCTGTGCCTGGCACATGAGGCGGATGCCATCATTGCGGAAGCGCCGATTTATTATAACTGTATGGCAGCGCAGATGATGACGGTAATCAACCGGCTGTGCTGTACCTTTGCCTGCAAGACTTATCATGTGGGGCCAAAGAAGCGGGTCGGTATGTTTCTGACCTGTACAGGATCGGAGCCGGAAGAAATGAAACGGCATGTAAAAAATATTTTAACCCTTCCCAGTGTAAGCCGTGCTATTTCGCAATATCGGACAGAGGTATTTACCCAGTGTGTTTCCGATTCTATCTGCCATGACCGGCCGGATTATCTGGAACGGGCACGAAAAATTGTCCGCTGGGCAGTGGAGGCTTAAAAAGAAGCGGATATTTTATCGGACAATGCACAAGGCAAATCTGTAAGAAAAAAGATTAAGAGATCCAAAAACCATACAACCAAAAAATGTAAGGCCAACTATCATATGATAGTTGGCCTTTTACGTGTGACAACCATATGAGCGGCTCTATTGATGCAATAAAACCGCTGCGGACGCAGGATAAATTTAATTTTTATATTGTAATTTTGCAATCCATAGTATCTGCTTACTGCTGCTCAGTGAGCTGGAATATGTTATCCTGCGTTGTTCTCAGATATGGTGCAGGATGCTGTTCTGGAATGGATTCCGGCGCACCGACATTGGTTTCCTTTGTCTGAAACTCCGTCATACAGCTCCAAAAGCGCTTCGGCATGTGGGTCATGCGGCAGCGCGGATTTTCACGCTGTTTGATGGCAATCGCATCATAGTATTCCTGCCAGAGCCGGCGAAATTGACGCTCCGGAAGGGAAGCATCAGGCGGATCAAAAGCGTCCATCGGAATGATACGGGATTCATAAGGACGATAAACAAGCGCCATCTTATGCGTGCGGTCAAAGATAAGAAAATGTTCTTCCGGGTAGCGTTCTGCGAAATGTCCCTTAATCAAAGGCAGGATATAGTGCTTTGGCTCAATCACAGAGGCCAGCGCGCCGTGGTAGTCGGAAAAACGCAGAAATTCTCTCATCAAATGCGCTTCATTTAATACGGCCTTTTCCATATTGCGCACCGCTGCGGTTTCCGCTTTTCCAAGCATCTGAAGCGCCGCTTTTCCATGCTTTAGCCCAAAACGCACAAAGCGCAGAAGAGCGGTTTCCCGTCCGGCGCCGCCGTACAAAAAAACGGTGCGCAGCAGCAGGATTCCTTCTTTTCCGAGCACAGCGCTAAGTTTTACAAACACGCGGTCGGCATAGTCACCGTTTGTCTCGATTTGTCGTACCTGCCAAAGCACCTCTTGTTCATATGCATATTCTGGGCAGATTTCATCCGGAATTTCATGGTTTGCGTAGCTTTCAAAAATGCAGCAAAGCAGTCCGTCAAAGCTTCCGTCGTAAAGATAGATCAAATCTGTCCGGTTAGGCACTGTATCACATCCTCTCTTGTCGGTGTATCCGGTGTAAACAGGGAAAGCTGAGTGGTCTCAGGATGATCCGGCAGGGAGAATCCGGCCCTTTCAGAGACGAGCGCGCGTAAAACGCCGCTTTCCGTGATTTTAAGTCCTTCTGCAAGCTTTCCCTTGCAGGTAAGAAAGTATTGCGCCCGCTTTAAAACCACGCCAATTCGTTTTAAATCCGAAAAATCGAGGGAGCCGGTTTTACGTGCGGCAACGATGCGTTTTGCGCTCTTGACGCCGATGCCGGGTACGCGCAGCAGCATCTCATAGGAGACACGGTTGATCTCCACAGGAAAAAGCTCCATATGATTAACCGCCCAATTACATTTCGGGTCAAGTACGGGATTAAAATCAGGATGCGCGTCATCCAGTATCTCCTCCGCATCAAATCCATAAAAACGCAGAAGCCAGTCCGCCTGATACAGCCTGTGTTCGCGCAGCAGCGGCGGCTTTGTGTCAAGCGAGGGGAGCAGCGTATGGCTTTGAAGCGGAATATAGGCCGAAAAGAAAACACGCTTTAGCTCGTATTTTCGATAAAGCGCTTGTGTCAGACGTAGAATTTTCAAATCGTTGTCCGGCGTTGCGCCAATAATCATCTGAGTGCTGTGGCCCGCCGGCACAAATTTTGGCGCATGACGGTAGCGGACAATATCCGTAGAGTTTTCCCGAATGCTGGAAGTAATCAAGCCCATTGGATGCAGAATCGCTTTTTTAGATTTGTCAGGAGCGAGTGCGTTAAGTCCTTCCTGCGAGGGAAGTTCAATGTTGACGCTCATCCTGTCGGCCAGCAGGCCGAGCTTTTGTATCAGAAGATCATCTGCGCCCGGAATAGCTTTGACATGGATATAACCGCGGAAGCGGTACTCTGTCCGCAGAATTTCCAGCGTCTCAATTAACTGTTCGCAGGTGTAATCTGGATTTCGCATAACGCCGGAGCTTAAAAAAAGCCCCTCAATGTAGTTGCGGCGATAGAATCCGATTGTCAGATCGGCAAGCTCACGCGGCGTAAAGGAGGTGCGCTTTACGTCGTTGGAACGTCGGTTTATACAGTATTTGCAGTCGAATACACAGGCGTTGCTCATGAGCACCTTTAAAAGCGAGATGCATCGTCCATCGGCGGCAAAGCTATGGCAGATGCCGTAGCTTTTTGCACTGCCCATACTGTTTTTTTCTCCTTCGCGATCCACGCCGCTTGACGTGCAGGCAACGTCGTATTTGGCCGCGTCTGCTAAAATTTTCAGTTTTTCAAATACATCCACAATCAAATCGCCCCTAACAAGAACATTTGTTCTTATTTTGATTATAATGCGGAATATATGCTTTGTCAAGACCGTTTTGAAATAATAAAAAGAATACTTGACGAAAGATAATCTGTTTTGTATGATGAAAAAAAGGGGGATTTTTATGTGCTCTGATAAGCATCCGGCAAATGCCGGACTCGATTTTTCATTTGACGGCTCTATTTCTGAGACCGTGCTCCGGAATTATCTTTCGCGCGCAATGACGCTCGGCTTCTTTAACCCGATACATTTCGAACCGGAACAGTATGCTTACCGTATGCAATGCCGCGATGTGATCCGTACCTGCGGAGTAAAATATGTCGGACGCGCTAACTGCGCGTGGATTCCAGATCGCTCTGAGATCGCGGCTTATCCGGCTATTTGCAGTGCAGTGCGGGAAATTCACGAAGAGGATCCGGATATTATTCTGGAGGCCTGCATCTTTGAGACGGCATATCCCTGTTTTTCTGATTTTGAAATTCCGGAATTTGTGTGCAGGGCATTCGGCGAACCATATACCGGCCGCCATTTTTGCTATGAAAAAATGCTGTTTCCAGATGGAACCTATGTGGATCATTGGGAGAAGGATGGCAGCGTTCCGGACATGAATCAAAGGGAAACCCAGATGTGGTTTTACTTTCGCGGCTGTTTGTATATTGATCTTGGATTTGAATCACTGCATTATGGACAAGTTCTGCTAATAGGTGAGCAGGACGAAGGGTACCGCAACTGGTCGAAGGTTATGAATCTGATTCGAGATTACGCCAAACAACATGCACGGCGTCGCTTTGTCCTGTTAAATGCACATACGCACGGAATGCTTGACGAAAGCGGCCGGCTGATGTTCGACTTTCATTGCTATCCAATCCGTCCGGTTGCAGTTGCCGGAGACACCCCGTATCATGCTCCGGACGGCGTTCATCCGCAGCGATGCGAATTGATTATGGGATGGGGAAATTCCATTTTTGGGCGCAGCATGGGCGGCGTTACGCACAGCGGATGGGAAACGGCGAGCCTGCCATACTTTGTGGAAATCGACAATTACGGATGTCAGCCCCCTGCTCTTCTCAACACGCCGGTTGATTATTATCCATGGGGATATGATGAATGCAGTTGGTTCGCGCAGCAGCCCAAGGAATATCGGGCCGAATGGCTTCGGTATG
>UQQY01000132.1 GCA_900543295.1 uncultured Oscillospiraceae bacterium
CATCTGTTTTTCCTCCATCGTTTCATTTTCAGGGCACAAGATCTGTGCCAGGGGTCAAAAAACTTAAGCGATTGTCGCCATGATGTCGCCGGAGTTCACAGCGTCGCCTTTTTTCACAACAATGGAGGTCACTTTGCCGTCAACCGGCGCAACAATATCGTTTTCCATCTTCATTGCTTCCAGCACAACAACCGGCTGGCCTGCTTTGACGGTATCGCCGACCGCAACCTTTACCTCAAGAATGGTGCCGGGCATCGGCGCTTCAACCTTCGCGCCCTCGCCAACCGCCGCAGGCGCCGCTACCGGAGCCGGAGTTGCCGGTGCGGTTGCAGGCGCCGGAGCTGCTGCAACCGGTGCTGCCGGTGCGGCTGCGACCGGAGCCGCACCTGCGCCCAGCTCTTCCACTGCCACGTCGTATGCTTTGCCGTTTACTACAACATTAAATCTTTTCATAATCTGTTTCCTCCTGCTTTTTATGAAACCAAGCTGTTACTTTCTTCAGATTGTTCAATTAAAAGGTGGTGTGCTTTTTCGGCAGGGTAGATTCCCGCTTGCCGGCAAGCATATCAAGCATATTGATGATATTCTTTCTGGTCGCCTCCGGTGCGATGACTGCCTCGACTGCGCCGCATTCCGCAGCAGCAAACGGAGAAGCAACCGTATCCTCATATTCGTCGAGCAGCGCCGCACGGGTCGCCCTGACGTCCTCTGTACCTTTGAAACGATCCGCCCACATAAACTCGACGGCTGTTTCCGGCGCAAGCGCGCTGACGACGGCCTGCGGCCATGCAAGCGTTACGTCGGCATTCGCATTTTTGGAGCCAAGCGCGATATAAGCAGAACCAAACGCCCGGCCGGCAATCACGCTGATCTTCGGCGCGGTTGCTTCTGCATAAGCGCCTGCAAGCTTCGCCGCATCCTTGACAACCGCAACGTTTGCATCCAGAGCAAAGCCCTTGGAATCAATAAAGGTGACAATCGGAATATTATACGCATCGCAGATCCTGACAAAGCGCGCAGCTTTGTCGCACGCATCAGAATCAAGCGCATTCTCTTTGCTTGTCGTAACAAATGCGGTAGTTGCGCCCGCCATAGTGCCGAGGAACGTGTAAACGCCCTTGCCGTATTCCGCATGAAGCTCAACAAGCGAATCTGCATCCGCGACCGCCTTTACAATCAGCTTCGGGCATCCCGCCGGATCGAGCGGCTCTGTGCTGTCGGTGAAATCGAAAAGCGGAAGACTTGCAAGATTGTTCTGCGGGAGCATGGTCAAAAGCGTTCTCACCTTTGCAAGCGCCGCGTTCTCATCGTCCGCCACAATGCTTGCAACGCCCGCTTTTGCCGCAGCTTCGGCAGAGCCCGCATTTTCGCTCTTATCGCCGTTTGCAGCGGAAATGAAGGGAGCCGTCATAAAAAGCTGCGCATCGCGGCTTATAACCAGCACATCGGCGGCGGCGGCAAGCATTGCGCTCACGCCCGCGCAGGTTCCCAGTACGACTGCAATCTGCGGTACCACGCCGGATATTTTTCCGGAAGAAGCCAACATGTCGGAGTATGCCGCAAGCATCTCGTTGCCCTCTGAAAGCTTCGCGCCCTTCGAGTCATAGATGCAAACCACCGGGCAACCGGTTTTTGCAGCCAGCTCATAAACCTTTTTTACTTTTTTTGCATGTGCCGCGCTCACAGCGCCGCTGTCAGACGAAACGTCCTGAGAAAATGCATAAACTACGCTTCCCTCAACCAGTCCGTATCCGGCAACGACGCCGGCCTCGTTTTCGCCCGCCTTTACAAAAGCGTCCAGCTCAACAAAGCTATCTGCATCAAACAGCTTTGAGAGTCTGGCTCTCGCCGGATTTTCAGAGCTGAGTGCTGCACTGCGCGCGCTGAGCATCTCGATTCTGTTTGTCGAACTCATCTTTGTTCCTCCGTTTCTTTATATCAGCAAAACGTTAATCTGTTCGCCAAAACACACCGGTTTTCCGATGCGTGCGGTGTGCTCTGCGCACACCATATCAGATTTTATTATACACAACCCGGGATTAAATGACAAGCACTTTTTCAGCTTTTGCGCATATAAAATAAAGTTTTTTTACAAAGCAAAACCGTGCCACAGGAAGCGGCACGGTTTTGAATCGTGTTATGTACCAGGAAATATGCAAAATTACTGCTGCGGATTCTGCGGCGGGATATTTTGCTGCGGATATTGAGGATACTGCGGCGGCTGCTGCGAATATTGGGGATACTGCGGCGGCTGTGGCTGCTGCGGATACTGTGTATACTGCTGCGGCTGCTGATAAACCGGCTTTTCCTTTACAATACCGTACGCTCTGTTTGCAAGGGAGGCGAAAACCGGAATATTCGCTTCGTTCCCCTTTGCAACTTTAATCACAGCTATGATGATAAAGACAAGCGCCGCTACACTGACCGCCCAGTTGATCCAGCCAAACAGCGCAGAAACGATGCTGCCAACAGAAATCGAGCCAAGGGTCGGAATCCAGCTGAAGAGCTTGGAAATAAGGCTTAACGCTCCCTGAATCACAGAAACCGCAATCGTCAGGAAAAACGCCTGCATCGTCTGTCTGGTCAGCCATTCGTCCTTTTCCGCGACAATGACAAAGCCGAGCAGAAGCCCCAGAAGCAGTGTCTGTCCCAAAAATGCCAGAACGAACGCCAGTACCGCATAAAAGCTGAGTTTAATGCCAAAAGTACCTTTTTTCATTTAGAAAGCCTCCTTATATAATGTATGAATTCATTATAGCGCGATTTCGTGCAAAGTGCAACCGCATTTCTAAACTGCGCATAAATTTTACTGTCTGCATTCACAACTTTTGCAGCGATACAAAATCGAACGGATGGAAGCGACGGTATCGCTTTTCGATGTAAAGCCCAAACGGTCGGTAAGTGCCCTGTCAATTGCATTCGAGAAACGCGCGCGGTCAATGTTTAAATCAAGCAGGCTTGAAAAAGCGGCGCGGCAAAGACCGTCCGCAATATTCTCGTCCCACGTCCCGCCAAGCTTTTGAAGCACGGCCTCATTCTCGTGCATGTCGTACAAAAGATAAGCCGCAATCTCGCCGCCGTCATATAAACAATATGCATGTGAAGCGTTCGTATGCTCCGCTTCATTGAGCTTTTGCAAAGCTGCGCGGTCGCGCAGCGGAAGGATGGCAATCATTTTCTTCCTCCTGTCTGCGGTTTGGAGATCGCCGTGCGGATTGCGCGCAGCTCTTCCTTACTAAGCTCCCGCACCGCGCCGGGCTTTAGCATGCCTAAACGGATCGGTCCGATCGCCGTGCGCTTTAGGCGCGCGACCTCAAGGCCGACAGCCTCGCACATTTTACGAACCTGACGGTTCCGTCCCTCATGGATGACGATTTCACATATCACGCGGTTCGGCTCCTTCGTCAGCACACGCACCTCCGCGGGCGCAGTAATCCGCCCGTCGATATAAACGCCTGCCGAAAGCTTTGCTGCCTGCTCATCCGTAATATCCGGACGCACCGTCACACGATACGTTTTCGTCACCTTGCGCGACGGATGCATCAAATCGTTTGCAAAGTCACCGTCACTTGTAAAAAGCAGAAGTCCTTCCGAATTTAAATCAAGCCGGCCGACCGGAAAGACGCGCACCGGCAGATCGGGGGGCAGAAGCTCCGTCACACAGCGGCGGCCGCGGTCGTCTCCCATTGAGGTCAGATAGCCGCGCGGCTTATTCATCATCAGATAGACCTGCTCCTTCTTTTTGGCGACGAACACCCGCTCGCCGTCAATCGTAATAAGATCTTTGTATGGATCGAGCTTTTGCCCGATCAAGGCCGGATGGCCGTTTACCCTGACGCGGCCCTCCCCAATCATCGCCTCCGCCTTTCTACGCGAGCACACGCCGCTGTCCGCGATAATTTTCTGAATTCGTACTTTTTCCATTTTGTTTTTCTCCTTGCCGTTTCACAACGGGGTATATAGAATTGTTGAACTGTGACCTGACCATCTTACAGGAACGCGCGCCTTTTGTCAACGAACGCTGTTCAGCGCACGGGGACTTCGGCCTTAAACTGCCGTTCGATATCCGCCTCCGTAAAGCCGGGAGAAAGCGCGCGCTTTGCAAAATAGGTATCCGTTTCGCACGGAACATACGCCGTCCCGATCTTCTGGCGGGTTTCGTTGCCCTTACCGGTAATCAGGATAAGGCTGTTTTCCGGCGCGTTTAAAATAGCACGCTGAATCGCCTCGCCGCGGTCGTCGATCAGATAGCACGGGCAGTTCTGCTTTAAAATGTGAGGCTCGGCCTCCATGCTGATGGCGTGCGTATTCTCTTTTCCGGGATCCTCCATCGTCAGATAAACCGCGTCGCTGTATTTTCCGGCAATCTCGCCAAGCTCGACGCGGCGGTTATATGCCTTTCCGCCGGGACAGCCGTATACGGCAAAAATATGCCATCCGGGATATTCTGTTCGCATAGCGGAAAAGAGCTTTTCAAAACTCAGCTTATTGTGGGCGTAATCGACAATGGCAATCTTTTTTCCGTCCTCTGAGATATGCGTCTCCATCCTGCCGCTTGAACGCGCTTTATAAAGGCCCTTCTGCATAGCGGAAAGAGGAATGCCCCGCTCTGTGCAGACCGCTATGGCTGCCAGCGCGTTTTCCACGTTGAACAATCCCGGCATCGTCAGCGCAAACGGCACGTCGAACTGCGCGCAGCGCACGCGAAAGCGGATCTCTCCTTCTTCCTTCCGCACATTGTAGCCGTAAAAATCCGCCTGCTCGTTCTGGCCGAACGTCACAACTCTGCCAGAAGCCCCCGCCGCTTCGGCAATGCGCGCGGCAAAGTCGCAGTCCGTATTGATATACGCCGTCTCGGACTGGGCGAACAGCTTCAGCTTGGAAGAGAAATAGTCCTCAAAATCCCGGTGCTCAACCGGCGAGATGTGATCTTCTGAAATATTCAGAAAAACGCCGGACCTGTAGGACACGCCAAGCACACGGTCATATTTCAGCGCCTGGCTTGAAACCTCCATAACAAAGCGGGAGATTCCGCAGTCCCTTGCGTTTGCAAAATGATGATGCAGAACAAGCGCTTCCGGCGTGGTGAGGTGGGATTCCTCAAAAATTTTTCCGTCATAGGTATCGATCGACGAGACTATGCCGCACGGCTTTTCCCCGTTCTGCGCCGCATATTCGTCCAGAATATATTTGATGTAATAGGCTGTCGTGGACTTCCCCTTGGTTCCGGTGATGCCGATCAAGTCGAGCGCACGATCCGCATGACCGTAGAAAGCCGCGCCCAAAACGGCCATAGCGCGGCGCACGTCTGACACGATCAGATAGCTGCACAGCGCCTCCGGATATGCTGTCTCGCTTACATAGCAGACCGCGCCGCGGCGCACCGCTTCCATAAGATACTCTGTTTTAAACGCCGCGCCCTTGCAGAAAAACAAGGTACCGTCTGTCGCTTCTTTTGAATCATAGGTGACGCTTGTCACCGCCGTCTCGCTGTCATACAGCGCGCCGGAGAGATAAAGTCCCGCTTCTATTAATAAATCCATGCATTGTGCCGCCGTCATAGCCATCATATCCGCCGCCTTTTCATGATAAAGTATTTTGAAATGAAAAAATCATATCGCAAACATTTTTCCTGATTGAAGGGTTTTATATACCGCAGGTGCAAAGCCTGCGTTTCTTTTTCTGCTCCGATTCATTAAGTGCTGATGCGTGCTCCTGAGTCCAGCGCCGGCGCAGCAGATTCTTTCGCGCTTGGCGGGCAACCTGAGCCGTTCATATTACCCTTGGTCACTAAGCTCGTCGTTCGCCTTTGGCTCCGATTCGCTAAGTGTCCAAGGATATATTCGCACTAAATTCATCGTTCGCCTTCGGCTCCGATTCATTAAGTGCTCATATTATATCATACAATACGCTGATCTTTCAATCAAAACTGGTATTTTTCCGCTTGCAGTTGATTCAAAATTCTGTTATACTCCTGCATGGCTATCAATAAGGAGGGATCGGTATGAAAGACCGGCGGTGCGCCGGATGCCGCTTTTTTTACGCGGACGACCGTATTACGCCATATCGCCGCGACCCGATGTTTTTTTGCAGAAAAAAAGGCGCCTTGTTCAGCCGCAACTATGCGGTGCATGAGCAAAACCGGATTCTGCCGGAAGATCCGGCGTGCC
>UQQY01000133.1 GCA_900543295.1 uncultured Oscillospiraceae bacterium
TGGCGCTGCTTTTTGCACAGGCTATGTGCGAACTGAATCTGCCGAACCTTATGTCTGACATTGTGAATGTCGGATTGCAGCAGAGCGGCATAGAAGATGAGGCGCCCCGCGTTCTAAGCCAGGAAGGATTAAAGCTTTTGTCGCCGTTCGTGGATGAATCGGATCGTTCCGCTTTGGAGGCCGGTTATACGACGGAGGAGCTTTCCGACGCGTTGAAAAAGGAATTTCCAAAGGCAGTCTCCGGCCAGACGTGCGTTTTGTCGGACGATGAGGGCAAAAAGACAGCCGCAGAAGACGCGTACCGTCATGCTTCTGCGGCCATGCTCAGCTTTTTTCAGACGATGGCGAAGCAGAACGGCGAGGAATTAAATCTCTCCGATTCGGATGCATCGGCCTCCATGGATTTTAATGCAATTTACGAGATGCTGCCGATGCTTTCGCAGATGCCGCCGCAGTCATTCGCCTCAGCGATCGAATCTTCCCAAAATATGGACATCTCTTTGAGCGGCCAGATTGGCATTGTGCTCACAAAGGGCTTTTATGAGGAGCTTGGAGCTGATACGAGCTCGATGCAGAACAACTATATTCTGCGCACCGGCCTTTTGATGCTCGGCGTTACGCTTTTAAATGCGCTGGCGGCGGTAATGATCGGCCTTTTGGCTTCGCGCATTGCGGCAGGAGGCGCTCGTACTCTGCGCAGAGATCTTTTTGCAAAGGTTGAAAGCTTTTCGAATGCCGAGTTTGACCGCTTTTCTACCGCTTCGCTGATTACCCGCACGACAAACGACGTGACGCAGGTGCAGACGCTTGTGGTGATGGCGCTTCGTATGGTATGCTATGCGCCGATTATCGGCATCGGCGGCATTATCATGGCGCTTGGAAAGAGCGTTTCATTAAGCTGGATTGTCGCGCTGGCGGTTATCGTCCTGCTGTGTACGATACTGGTGATTTTTTCGATCGCCATGCCGAAATTTAAAATTGTGCAGAAGCTTGTGGATCGTTTGAACCTGGTCACGCGCGAAAACCTTTCAGGCATGATGGTGGTGCGCGCATTCGGAAATCAGAAGCGCGAGGAAACGCGTTTTGAGAAAGCAAACAGCGATCTGACGAAAACGAACCTCTTTATCAATCGGGTTATCGTTTTTATGATGCCGTTTATGACGCTGATTATGAACGGCGTCATGCTGATGATCGTATGGTTTGGCAGCAAGCAGATTGAAGCTTCCGCCATGCAGGTCGGCGATATGATGGCCTATATGCAGTATGCCATGCAGATTATTATGGCGTTTTTGATGATCGCCATGATGTTCATTATGGTGCCGCGCGCCGCTGTTGCGGGAGACCGTATTGCGGAGGTGCTGGAAACAGAACCTTCGATTCGTGATCCCGAAGCTCCGGCTACTTTATCCGCGCCAGTACGCGGCGAGATCGTTTTCCACGACGTGAGCTTTTCCTATCCGAATGCAGAGGAGAACGCGCTTGAACATTTAAGCTTCACGGCGAAGCAGGGCGAGACGACAGCCTTTATCGGCAGCACAGGCTCCGGCAAATCGACGCTTGTGCAGTTGATTCTGCGTTTCTACGATGTGACGCAGGGTTCGATTACGCTGGACGGCGTCGATATTCGTAATCTTACGCAGAAGGAGCTGCGCGCCCAAGTCGGCTTTGTCCCGCAGAAAGGGCTTCTCTTCTCCGGCGATATTGCTTCCAACATCCGCTATGGCGACGAGAATGCAACGGACGACGAGGTTCGCCACGCCGCTGAGACTGCGCAGGCGGCCGAATTCATTGACGCATTTCCAAACGGAATGGAAACTGGTATTGCGCAGGGCGGCACGAACGTCTCCGGCGGACAGAAGCAGAGGCTTTCGATTGCGCGCGCCCTTGCCAAAAAGGCGCCGGTCTATATTTTTGACGACAGCTTTTCCGCTTTGGACTTTAAAACCGATGCGGCGCTTCGCCGCGCGCTTGCTAAGGATACCGCCGATGCGGCAGTTTTGATTGTGGCGCAGCGCGTCAGCACAATTATGCGCGCAGAGCAGATTATCGTGCTGGACGAAGGAAAGATTGTCGGCATCGGCACGCATAAGGAACTTTTGGAGACCTGCCCGACCTATCGGGAGATCGCGGAATCTCAGCTTTCACAGGAGGAACTGCAATGAGCAAACAGCAGAAAAGACCGTCTGCAATGCGGCGGATGGGCCCTGGACCCGGCATGGCAGCTCCGGGAGAAAAGGCCAAGGACTTTAAGGGCAGCATCAAAAAGCTTGGCTCCTATCTTGGAAAATATAAATTCCGCATCTTTTTCGTCATGCTTTTCGCTGTTGCTTCTACAGTGTTTACTATTCTGGGACCAAAGGTACTCGGCAATGTGACGACCGAGCTGTTTCAGGGAATCATGCGGATTGTGAGCGGCAGCAGCGAGGGAATTGATTTTGCCTATATTGGCCGAATTCTTCTGTTCCTGCTTGGGCTGTATCTGGTAAGCGCCGGATTCTCCTACCTTCAGGGCTTTATTATGACGGATGTTTCCATGAGGGTGACCTATAACCTCAGAAATGAAATCATCAAAAAGATCAATCGCATGCCGCTCGGCTATTTCGATACGACAAGCCACGGCGAAGTGCTCTCGCGCGTTACAAACGATGTCGATACGCTGTCCCAGTCGTTGAATCAGAGCATTACTCAGCTTATCACCTCGGCTACCAGCATCATCGGCATTTTGGTTATGATGCTTTCGATTAGCTGGCAGCTAACGCTGGTGGCGCTGTGCATCATCCCGGTTTCCCTGATTTTTGTCATCACCATTGTAAAGCATTCGCAGAAATACTTTATGCAGCAGCAGGAATATCTGGGACATGTCAACGGTCATATCGAAGAAATGTACGGCGGCCACATTGTCATGAAAGCGTTTTCCGGGGAGGAGCGTTCCGTTGAGGCGTTCGGCGCATACAATGACAAGCTTTATACCTCCGCATGGAAAAGTCAGTTTTTATCCGGCCTGATGATGCCGGTCATGAACTTTGTCTCAAATCTTGGATATGTCGTCATTTGCCTTTTGGGCAGCATAATGGCGACGGGCGGCGCTATGACTCTGGGCGATATTCAGGCGTTTACGCAGTATGTCCGCCAGTTCACGCAGCCGATCACGCAGGTGGCGAATATCTCAAATATGCTTCAGCAGACAGCCGCAGCAGCAGAGCGCGTGTTTGAATTCTTAGCCGAAGAAGAGGAGCCGGCCGATCAGGCGATCGTCTCTGTCAACAAGACGGATGCGCCGGATACGGACGACTGCTTCCATGTGCAGGGAAGCGTGCAGTTTGCACATGTCCACTTTGGCTACAGCCCTGATAAAATCATTATTAACGACTTCTCCGCACAGATTGAGGCAGGACAAAAAGTTGCGATCGTCGGCCCGACCGGCGCGGGAAAAACGACGATGGTTAAACTCCTGATGCGCTTTTACGATGTAAACGAGGGCGCCATTCTCATAGACGGAAACGACATCCGCTCGTTTGCGAGAAACGATCTGCGCGATCTGTTCGGCATGGTGCTGCAGGATACCTGGCTCTATAACGGATCAATCCTTGAAAATATCCGCTATGGAAGGGAAGATGCGTCCGACGAAGAGGTCTATCAGGCGGCGAAAGCGGCGCAGATCGATCACTTTGTCCGCACACTGCCGGGCGGCTATTCCATGGAGCTGAATGAGGAAGCCAGCAACGTTTCGCAGGGGCAGAAGCAGCTTCTGACAATTGCGCGCGCGATTCTTTCAGATCCGAAAATCCTGATTCTCGACGAGGCGACAAGCTCGGTCGATACCCGTACCGAGGTGCTCATCCAGAAGGCAATGGACAATCTGATGAAGGGCCGCACCTCGTTTATCATTGCGCACCGTCTGTCCACCATCCGCGACGCGGATCTGATTCTCTGCATGAAAGACGGCGATATTGTGGAACAGGGTACGCATGATTCGCTGATGGCGATGGGCGGCTTCTATGCAAATCTCTACAACAGCCAGTTCGAGCGGGTGGAGTAAATGAAAAAGAAGCAGGCAAAAGGAAAACGTCACAGCTTTCTGCATCTGCTTGGCCGTCTATGGGGCGTTTTCCCGTTTGGCGTTGTTTTGCTTTGCATCGCCGCCGTTTTGATCTGGCAGGCGGCGGCTGGCGCGGCGCTTAGAAGCGTACCGCGTCAGATACTGTACTGGTGTCTGATCCTCTCTGTTTTCACCCTGCTTTTGTGGGTGCTTCTGCGCCTGCATCAATGGATCCGGACAAAGGGCGGCGTTTTGCGAGTGGTATACGGCGTATTTTGTGCGGTTCTGTCATTGGGTGCCGTTGTCTCTATACCGTTTTTACTGTTTATCGGCGTGTTTTCCTACACGCCGGAGCATGTTGTAGAGCGTGGCGGCATTACAATGGTTGCGTGTGTGCAGAGCTGGCTTGACACGCATGTTACCTACTATCCGTATCAGAATATGCTGTTCCGCGGAGCGGACTCGTGCGGGTACGCCTACTATGGCAGCGGCAGCTTTGATCCGTTTGAAACAGGCGGCGAGCCGAAAAGCTGGGCTTTTTACGATCTTGACGGAAACCTGATCGAACAGGGCGGAGAGGGCTGAGGTATGAAATAAAATCAGCTTTTTTTCAAAATGATTCGGCGCTTCTGCGAGGCAATACCTGATTGATTTTTTATTTTCATCTAAAGAAAAATGAGCAGGGAGAACCATATGGATTTTCTTCCTGCTCATTTTTTACAATCCTTGTCTGAAAACTATTTTATTCGGTTTTTCATTATGGCTTGACAAACGTTCGTTCTCTTCGCTATAATAAAATTGTCATATGCTGTAACCGCCATATCAGCGAATATAACGGAAAAAAGAAAGGGAGAGCGGTAATGAAAGAAATTTGCAGACGTATTTACGAGCTGATTAAAAGCGAAGCGGCTTCCGCAGGAACCTTGAGCGTCAGGGACATCTGCGGCCGTCTGAATATAAAATCGACCTCTACGGTTCACCGGTATTTAAATGAATTGGAAGAAGCGGGGCTCATCAGCCGAACCAATGATAAGCACCGCTACATCACGCTGCCCGCGCAGCCCACCTGTCAGGTTCCGCTTTTGGGCACCATTACCGCCGGACAGCCGATCACCGCGATAGAAGAGATCGAAGGATATATCCCGCTTTCTGATTTCACCGGGGATGCAAAGGATCTGTTTGCGCTGAATGTCCGCGGCGACAGTATGATCGAGGCCGGCATTCTGGACGGGGATATCGTGATTCTCAGACAGACGCCGGTCGCCAGAAACGGGCAGATCGTAGCGGCCATGCTGGACGGCGAGGCGACACTGAAACGTTTTTATAAAGAAAACGGCCATTTCCGCCTTCAGCCGGAGAACTCTTCAATGGATCCGTTTATTGTGGATGAAGTGGTGATACTTGGAACATTGGTGGCGCTTTATCGCCGCTATGAATAAAGTCGGTTTGCGGAAAAGAGGATACATCAGATGAATCAGGCAAATATCAGCGTTTTTCCTGAAAAGGTGCGTTTTCCCTTGAACGAGGAAATGTACGGCGTATTCTACGAGGAGATCAATCATGCGGGCGACGGCGGGCTCTATGCAGAGCTTGTGCGCAACCGCAGTTTTATGGATGCCCGTCTTCCGGAGGGGACGGCCTGGTACGGCGGCAAAGCCTGCACTGCGATTGGCCATGCTGAGGAGCACGATCTTTCTGATGAATTGCCGGGCTGGCATGTGCGCGTAACCGGAACGGCGCATGCGGAAATTGAGGGCTGTACGGCGTCGCCCCGTAATCCGGCAGTTCCAAATCAACTGCATTTGTGTGCCGGAGATACGGCGGAAGGAACGGTTGCGCTTTTAAACGACGGCTTTTGGGGAATTTCGGCTGAGCCGGGCGAATATCGTCTTACGATGATTGTACGCGGGAATATACCGGCTGTGCGCGTGTCTCTCGAAATGATATACGGCGGAGAGGCGGGCAGCACGCAAATTGAAGGGATTACATCGCAGTTTACAAAATTTGAAGTGATCTTTTCAGTGACGCAGCGGGCAAACGGCTGTAAGCTTGCGATCTGTCCGCTGTCCG
>UQQY01000134.1 GCA_900543295.1 uncultured Oscillospiraceae bacterium
TGGGACGAAATGTTCAAAATTGCGGTGGACGGTGAAAAGGCCCGTGCTTATTTTGAGCAGACGCCGCCGGAGGACCGCCATTCCTGCTCCATGTGCGGCAAGATGTGCGCGGTAAGAACAACAAACTTGATTCTGGAGGGAAAAAAGGTTACGTTCTGTACCGAAAAATGAGAAGGTTCAGGACAGATAAGGCGAGGAGCGTCGTTTTATTCTTAACAAGCTGGCGAGGGAATCCGTGTTTCGGAGTGAGAGGATACTTTTGAGTGTCGACCGGCTGCGCAGAACTCTGTGCAGAATCTACATTGTCCGCACTGTGCAAAGGCATGGGTGCACCGTGTAGTCGCCGGATTCTCCTGCGCGCGGTGCGGACAAAAACGCATCGTAATAAAGGAGAATGTATCATGAAAAAAACCGACATCCGCAAATTGGCGACCGCTGCAATGCTTGTCGCTGTCGCCGTTATCTGCTCGCCGCTGTCCATTCCGGTCGGTGCTTCCAAATGCTTTCCCATACAGCATCTTGTCAATGTAATCGCCGGCGTCTTTTTGGGCCCGTGGTATGCGGTCGGCGCGGCGTTCTGCACAAGCCTGATCCGCAATCTTTTGGGCACCGGCTCGCTTCTTGCTTTTCCGGGCAGTATGTGCGGCGCGCTGCTGTGCGGCCTTTTGTACCGCTGGCTCAAAAAGCTTCCGTTCGCCTATATCGGCGAGCTGTTCGGCACCTCCGTCATCGGCGGGCTTTTATGCTATCCGGTTGCGCTTTTCCTGATGGGCAACAGCGAGGCCGCTCTTTTCGGCTATGTTCTGCCGTTTTTCGTGAGCAGTCTGGGCGGGACGATTATCGCAATTGTTCTTGTTACAATTATGAAAAAGGTAAAGGTGTTTGACCGCTTCTTTTCTGCGGCATAGACGCCGTTCCCGCTGGGGAGATGTTCATATGGAGAAAACCCGTCTGATACAGAAAGCGGCTTTGCTGCTTCCCGCTGTGCGTGAAAAACGCCCGCTGATTCACTGTATTACAAATTATGTCGCGGCGAACGACTCCGCAAACCTTCTTCTGGCTGTCGGGGCCTCGCCGATTATGGCGGACTGCGCGTCGGAGGCATCGGAGATTGCCGGAAAATCTGCCGGTGTGCTCTTGAATCTCGGTATACCGAATCCGGACAAGCTCCGCGCGATGCGGCTAGCCGGCGAGACGGCGAACCTGCTGCATAGGCCGATTGTGCTCGATCCGGTCGGCGCGGGCGCTTCTGCATATCGGAGGGAAGCGATCCGCGGACTTTTGAATCGGGTACAGGCGCGGATTATCCGTGCAAACGCGGGCGAGATCCAGACGCTGGCCGGCGAAGAGAGCGTATCGGAAGGCGTGGACGCCGTGGGAACGGTTCATCATACTGAGACGCTTGCCAAAGCTGTTGCGGAGAGGTATGAATGCATTGCAGCAGTAACCGGAGAAACCGATATAATTACCGATGGGAAGCGCACGGTGCGTATTTTAAACGGGCATCCCGCGCTTTCCGTCTTAACAGGTTCGGGCTGCATGACCTCCGCGCTTACAGCAGCGTTTATGAGCGCCTCGGACGATGCGCTTGCCGCCGCAGTTGCAGGAATCGCGTTTATGGGAATCTGCGGCGAGCTGGCGGCGGAACGGTCGGAGCTCCCTGGGAGCTTTCATGCGGCGCTGCTTGATGCCGCGGCTGCGATGACGCCCGAATGTTTTCTCGAAAAAATCCGATTAGAATAGTAAAAAAGAGGGGGATTTTCTTTCAGGTCGAGAGAAAATCTCCCTCTTTGCGAAAGGGGTTTTCTCTTATATGAAGCTTGACACCACACTTTATCTCGTCACCGACAGCACCGGCATGACGGACGAAGCGTTTCTGCAAACAGTGTGCGCCGCGCTGAAGGGCGGCGTCACGCTGTTGCAGCTCAGGGAGAAAGAGCGCAGTGCGAGGGAGTATCTCGCGCTCGCAGAAAAAGTGCTGCCGCTTGCGCACGAATACGGCGTGCCTCTTCTGATCGACGACCGCATCGATGTGGCGATTGCCGCAGGAGCGGACGGCGCACATGTTGGGCAGAATGATATTCCGGTATCAGATGCACGAAGAATGCTTGGAAAAGGCAAGATTGTCGGCGCAACGGCCAAAACGCCGGAGCAGGCAATCGCGGCTTTCCGGCAAGGCGCGGATTATATTGGCGCGGGCGCCGTCTATCAAACCGGCACGAAGACGGATACCTGGCGCATATCAGCCAAAACCATCCGTGGAATTGCCTGCGCCGTGCCGATTCCGGTCAACGCGATCGGTGGGCTGAACAGGGGAAATCTTGGTATTTTGTCTGATACGGGAATTGCGGGCGTCTGTGTTGTGTCCGCATTGATGAAAGCAGAAAATCCAGAGCTGGAGGCAAAGGCGATAAAAGAAGCGTTTCTTGCGCTTTCCGGAAGAAAGGAGATTTCTTTATGAAAACGGTTTTGACCATTGCGGGTTCGGATTCAAGCGGCGGCGCAGGGATTCAGGCGGATTTGAAGACCATCGCCGCACACAGGCTGTACGGTATGAGCGTCATCACTGCATTGACCGCACAGAATACCACCGGGGTATTCGGCATTTTCGAGGCGGACGCGTCCTTTGTCGCGGCGCAGATTGACGCGGTGTTTACGGACATTTTTCCCGATGCTGTGAAAATTGGTATGGTATCCAATGCGGAGATTATCCGTACCATTGCTGAACGCCTTCGGCATTATCGTCCAGCACACATTGTGGTGGATCCGGTTATGGTTTCGACGAGCGGCAGTGCGCTGCTGTCGCCTGATGCGGCGGATGCGCTCTGCACTGAGCTTCTGCCGCTTGCCTCCGTCATTACGCCGAATATCCCCGAGGCGCAGAAGCTTTCCGACAGGATCATCCAAACCACAGCCGACATGGAGTGTATAGGGAGAAATATCGCAGGGGCATACGGTGTAAATGTATTGATGAAGGGCGGGCACAGCATCGAGGATGCAAACGACTGCCTTATTCTGCATGAAACGGGACATCATCTGGTTTAAGGGCGAGCGTGTAGACAATCCCAATACGCATGGAACCGGCTGTACGCTTTCCTCCGCAATTGCCTGCGGATTAGCCGAGGAAAAAACACTTGCAGAAAGCGTTGCGTCCGCCAAGGCATATATCACGCGCGCGCTGAAAGCAGGGCTTGATCTTGGCAGAGGCAGCGGTCCGCTCGATCACAATGTATGACGCGATGTATAAATAATAGTAAAAATACTTTACGAACCTCTTGCAAAGCGCATATAACTGCTGTAAAATAGAGATAATAGCCCGGAAGGGCAAAATTCCGAAAGGGTGAAACAAATGATTTTTAAAAACGGCCTTGTGCTGGACAAAAGCTTTCATTTTGTAAAAACCGACGTTGAGGTGAAAGACGGAAAAATCGTCAATATTGGCGATCTTGACGGCGGCGACGCGGTGGACATTACCGGAAAATACCTGATCCCGGGCCTTGTTGACATCCATACTCACGGCTGCGGCGGTTCCGATGCATGCGATGCAACCATTGAGGCGTTCGACGTCATGTCCGACACACAGGGCAAAGCGGGCATCACCTCTTTCTGTGCAACATCCATGACCGTTCCGGTAGAGCAGATTGAGCGTGTTTTTCAGACGGTAAAGGAGTACATGGCGGGCAAACCGAAACGTGCGGCTGTTGTCGGCATCAACATGGAGGGGCCGTTCTTCTGTGAAAGCAAAAAGGGCGCGCAGCGCGCAGACTGTTTGAAGAATCCGGATGTTGCGCTGTTCCGTCGTTTAAACGAAATTTCTGGAAATGTCGTAAAGCTTTGCGATCTTGCGCCGGAGCTTCCGGGTGCGCTGGACTTTATCCGTGAGGTAAAGGATGAGGTTGAGATTTCCCTTGGCCATACGGCTGCAAATTATGACGAGGCGATGGCGGCCATCCGCTGCGGCGCGACGCACATCACTCATCTCTACAATGCAATGAATGGTTTGACGCATCGCTCTCCGGGCGTGATCGGCGCTGCGGCGGACACCAATGTGTTCACTGAGCTGATCTGCGACGGTATTCATATCGAAGGTCCGGCCATCCGAGCGGCATTTACGCTGATGAATGATCGTGTTTGCCTGATTTCCGACTCCATGAGCGCCTGCGGTATGCCGAACGGCGAATATGAGCTGGGCGGACAGAAGGTCTTCATGAACAACAAAAAGGCAACGCTGGTTGACGGCACCATCGCAGGTTCGGCGACAAACCTTGCGGACTGCATGAGAAAAGCGGTAGAATTCGGCATTCCGCTGAACACTGCCATCAAAGCGGCAACCTATAATCCGGCGAAGTCCATCCGCATGGAAAAACAAATCGGCAGCATTGATATTAATCTTGACGCTGACCTGATCGTGATGAACAAAGATCTGGAGTTTGAGAAAATTTACTTCAAAGGCGTTCTGGCCGATTGATCTCTAAATGGTATCTGATATAAGAAACGCTCCCGCCATGCGGGAGCGTTTCTTGCAGTTAGGAAAAATACAAATTGTATAATTCGCATCAAACAATACGGACTTTATATTTTTCGAGCCAGTAATTCAACTGCAAAAAGTAAGCGATGGTCTGCGGCGCGGTCATGAGCTGACCGTACCAGCGGACATCCGTCTCGCTTTGGAGAAGCATCTCAAGCGGCTCTTTTTTGCAGAGCAGAAAAATTGGAGATGAAGGGTCGTCTAAAACCGCGCGCAGTTTGTCGGACAAAAGCGCTCGATAGGCGGGATGGAAGGTTTTGGGATACGGGCTTTTCCTGCGCCAGAGAATTTCATCCGGCAGCACCCCTTGCATTGCATAGCGCAAAAGACCCTTTTCGCGATTTTGATAATTTTTGTAATTCCATGGGACGCGGTAGAGATATTCTGCGATTCTATGGTCGCAAAACGGGACGCGCACCTCCAGTCCGTTGTACATGCTCATGCGGTCCTTGCGGTCTAAAAGCGTCTGCATGAACCAGTCGGTGTTTAGACGCATCATCTCCTTCATGCGTCGCTCCTCCGGAGAGGCATCCGGCAGAACATCCGTATCGCATATGGTTGCGTGATATCGCTCCATCAGATAATCGTCCGCAGGGAAAGAATCTGCAAATTCGTCCCGCAGGAAGGATTTTCTCCATGCGTTCGACTGCGCCCACGGAAAGCCCGCCTGCTCGCGGATTGTTTGATCCCGATACCACGGATATCCGCCGAAGATTTCGTCCGCGCATTCTCCGGAGAGCGCCACGGTGACATGCCTTTTGATTTCCCGACAGAAAAGGAGGAGCGAGCTGTCTACGTCCGCCATGCCGGGCAGATCGCGTGCATCCACTGCTGAAAACAGCGCGTCTGTGAGCGCGGCGCTGTCAAGTACAATAGTATGATGCTCGTTTTGAATGGCGTCCGCCATTTTGCCGATGTACATATCGTCGCTGTCGGGCTGAAACCGGCTTGCTTTAAAATAGCGGTCATTGCCCTGATAGGTGACGGAGAACGTCTGGAGAAGTATCCCGCGGTCGCGGCAGTGGCCTGCGGCTAAGGCTGAGATCAGGCTGGAGTCCAGCCCGCCGGAGAGAAACGTGCCGATCGGGACGTCTGAAACGAGCTGTCGCTCAATTGCGTCTGCCACAAGAAAGCGGACATGCTCTGCGGTTTGCTCAAAGGTTTCCGTGTGCGGCGCGTCCAAAAGCTTCCACCAGCGTTTTACCTGCATTCCCTTGCGGGTAACCGTCATAAATTCTCCGGGTCGGAGTTCCTTTATGCCGGAGAATACACCGCAGCCCGGCGTGCGCCCCGGCCCCATCAGCAAAAGCTCCGCAACGCCCTGCGCGTCAATCTGCGCGTCAGCAAGCGGGTGGGCGAGAATTCCTTTGATCTCGGAGGCGAACAGTAAAGTGTGAGATTTCTCCATAAAGAACAATGGCTTTACACCCATGCGGTCGCGCGCAAGAAAGAGCGTTTCCTCCTGTTCATCCCATACGGCGAAAGCAAAAATGCCGTTTAAACGGGGAAGACAGTCGGC
>UQQY01000135.1 GCA_900543295.1 uncultured Oscillospiraceae bacterium
AATGCGGTATCCGCTTTCTTACAGACTATTTGCAGGGGGATACCTATTTCCGTACCCGTTATCCCGAGCACAATCTGGTTCGCGCACGCACACAGTTTAAGCTGGTCGCAGAGATGGAGGAGCACTGGGACGAGATGTACGCAATCCTGAATAAGTACAGATAAAGCATCAAAAAGCCGCTGTTTGCACGAAAAGACAGCGGCTTTTTGATGTAACCGGCATGCCGGGGTTATGCTGATTTCACGCTTCCAGAAGAGATTTTTTACGGATTGTTCACGCTTTGCAGGGGAAGTGTGCTATACTGAGATTATAAATTGGTTCAAAAGTTTGTTTTAATTCAAAAATTGAAATGGGGGCATCTCTATGGCATCCGAAAAAATTATGGTTGTGGATGACGACAAAAATATTTGCGAGCTTTTGCGGCTGTATCTCGAAAAGGAGGGCTACAGCGTTATTCTGTGCCACGATGGACAGGAGGCGATCGCAAAGTTCAACGCGCTTACGCCGGATATGATCCTGCTTGACATTATGCTGCCGTCGCTTGACGGATGGCAGGTCTGCCGGGAAATCCGCAAAAAGTCGAACGTGCCGATCATTATGCTGACGGCGAAGGGTGAAACCTTTGATAAGGTTTTGGGCCTTGAATTGGGTGCGGACGACTATGTAGTCAAGCCGTTTGACACAAAAGAGGTTGTCGCGCGCATTAAGGCGGTTTTGCGCCGGATCAGCCAGTCGACGCAGGCGGAAGAGATTAAAGAGGTCGTATACGACAAGCTGGTTGTCAATATGACGCGCTATGAGCTGAAGGTAAACGGCAAAGTGATCGATACGCCGCCCAAAGAGCTTGAGCTTTTATTCCATCTTGCGTCGAATCCGAACCGGGTTTTTACCAGAGATCAGCTGCTGGACGAGGTTTGGGGCTTTGAATACTATGGAGATTCCCGCACCATTGACGTACATGTAAAGCGTCTGCGCGAAAAGCTGGAAGGCGTTTCGGATCAGTGGTCTTTAAAAACCGTGTGGGGCGTTGGGTACAAATTCGAGGTAAAGGATACGCCGGCTGTGGAATAAGGATCTGCCTGGAGGACGGCTCATGCAAAAAAGCATTTTTTCTAAATATTTTACTGTCTGCGCGACGCTCATTATTGCGAGCATCACTGTTTTGGGCGCGGTGTTTCTGATTTTTGCTTCACAGTATTTCAAAACGGACAGACTCAATCTGATGCGGCGCAACGCAGAGCATGCGGCGGAATTTGCACAGAAACAGTGGAGTGTTTCGGGAGCGCTTGATACCGACGTCTTGCAGCTCTATTTAGGCAGCATGGCGGACACCATTGACGCTGATTTCTTTATCACAGACGAAAACGGCGTTACGATCTATTGCACAGAGCTGGCACCCTGCGCACATACGGACAAAAGCGTATCCTCGGATATTATGCGTACGCTGAGGCAAAGCGGCTCCTACGCAGAGATGGGAAAGCTTGGCGGAATGTATGGCGAGCGGTATTACACAGTCGCCATACCTGTCGGTGCGGAGGGGGAAACAGCCTATGTCTTTGTATCCGCACATGCATCAAGTCAGCAGCAGAGCTTTTTAAACGAAATGATTAAGATATTTCTCATTTCTGCCGCAACAGTACTGATTATCACTTCGATTGCGGTCTATTTCATTACGATTCAACTGGTTAAGCCTCTTCGTCAGATGGCGGATGCTGCCAAGCGGTTTGGACGCGGTGAATTCGACACCCGCCTTGAAGTGACCAGCTATGATGAGATGGGACAGCTTGCCATGGCGCTGAACAATATGGCGCAGTCGCTTTCCACGACGGAAAACGCGCGCCGCAGCTTTACGGCGAATGTTTCGCATGAGTTAAAAACGCCGATGACGACGATTTCCGGCTTTGTGGACGGAATTCTGGACGGAACGATCCCGCCTGAGCAGGAGCGGCATTATCTGACGATTGTTTCCGGCGAAACCAAGCGGATGTCAAGGCTTGTACGGACGATGCTCAATCTTTCGCGCATTGAGGCCGGCGAGATGGAGATCAAGCACTCAAAGTTCAATATCGTGGAAACCATCTGTCAGGCGCTTTTTCTCTTTGAAACGCAGATCGAGGAGAAGAATCTGGATGTCCGCGGGCTCGACCATGATAAGGTGATGGTGGATGCGGATCCTGATCTGGTACATCAGGTGGTTTATAATCTGATTGAAAACGCGGTCAAGTTTGTAAATGAGGGCGGCTATCTGGAATTCGGCTTTTCCTCGGATGTAAAGAATACCTATATCAGTGTGAAAAACAGCGGAGCAGGTTTGAGCAAGGAAGAAATCCCCAAGATCTTCGACCGCTTTTATAAGACAGATCGTTCCCGCGGACTTGACAAGAACGGCGTAGGGCTTGGACTTTACATTGTCCGTTCCATCGTCAGCCTGCACGGCGGCGAGATCATTGTACGCAGCAACGAGGGCGAATTTGTAGAATTCGTCTTTTCGCTGCCCCACAGCCGTTCTTCAGCTAAATTTAAAAAAAGTTCATAAACTGACTAAAATGTTTCAGAGAACTTCCATTGTATTGCAGAGGAATTCCGCGTTATAATGAATAACAGTGGACTTTTGCTTTATCAGACGAAAATGGAGAGCCATTTGAAGGGAGAATTCGAGAGTATGGATGAAGAATTCCGTTCGTCCGCCCCAGAGGAAGCCGGACAGGAATCAATGGATAATCAGAACCTTCCGCCGCAGAATTTTGAAGCGCCGCAATGGGGCTATTACGATTACGGCCCCATAGGCGGGCCGCAGCCGCCCAAAGCGCCAAAGCCCAAAAAGGAAAAAAAGCCTGGCAGAGGCGTGCGGGTGCTGGCGGTTGTGATGAGCGTGCTGTTTGTGCTGACGGCCGGTGCGTTCGCGGCGTACGTTGTGTTTCTTCCGACTGTGCAGAGCGAACAGAAAGGCGAGCGCAGTACGGTTGACGGCGACCTGTTCAATGAACAGAGCACACCGGACGGCGATACGACGGATGGCGTTGAGGGCGAGGTTTTAACAAACCGTCAAATTTACAAAAAGGTTGAACCTGCAATTGTCGGAATCATCTGTTACAGCAAGTCTGTGACCGGTATGCAGGAACAGAGCCAGGGATCTGGCATCGTGTTCCGTTCGGATGGTTATATCGTAACGAATTGTCATGTGGTGCGGAATGACGATACTGCGCAGGTGTATGACCGGATAGAAGTGGTGCTGACAACGGGCGACAGCTATGCCGCGCAGTTTATCGGCGGCGACCGGCAGTCGGATCTGGCCGTTTTGAAAATCGACGCAGAAAATCTGACAACCGCTGTTTTTGGCGATTCGGAGAAAATGCAGGTTGGCGATGAGGTTGTCGTCATCGGCAATCCGAGCGGCATGGCGCTGGCCGGGAGCTTTACGCACGGCTATATTTCGGCACTCAATCGGAGCGTATATATTTCAACGATCGGTTCGAGCGTAGAATTTATTCAGACGGATGCGGCGATCAATCCCGGCAACTCTGGCGGCGCGATGGTCAACGTTTACGGGCAGGTCATCGGCATTACTTCGGCAAAGCTGGTGGAAGAAGGATATGAAGGAATCGGCTTTGCCATTCCAATCGACAATGCGAAGCCGATCATCGAGTCGCTGATCCAAAACGGTTATGTTACAGGGCGCGTACAGTTGGGTATTACCTATCGCGTTGTATCCCAGTCGATTGCAGATTTAAACGGCATTCCGCGCGGACTGCGCGTCATCGATATGGATGAAAGTTCGGATGTGGCGAAAAAGGGGCTTCAGCGCGGAGATATTATTACCAAAATGGATGAGGTAGAAGTATATGACGCCAATACAGTGAATGAGGCGCTTTCCGGCAAGAAACCGGGTGATACGGTTGTACTGACTGTTTATCGTGTGGACGGCGAGGGACACGCTTCGACGATAACGATTGAAGCGGAGCTTTCGGAGAAAACGGGAGAGTAATTCCGTTTGAGTGCAGCCGCAAAAAATGATTTGACACATATAAAAAGCCTGCCGGATGCATTTCCCGGCAGGCTTTTTATGAAAGCGGACGGCTTTTGCAGCGGGCTTTTTTGCAGGCAGTTTGCCACCCGCCGCACCTTTCCGCGAAGCGGCCTGCGAAGTATCCTATGCAGCAGGGCGGCGGAAAGGTTCCTTGCCGTGGCTCTATTGCGGCGTTGTTTGCGGGTGCTGGCGTGTTAATGCGAGAAGCACTGCTGTTTTTCCCTTATAAACCGACAGAAATCGAACAAATTATTTGAGAAATCGGTGATGGTATCTTGACGAAGCAGACGGATTTTAGTAAAATAAAGATGGCTTATTTTGTCTTTTCACACAAAAAGCCAAATGCTATTTGAAAGTTTAGGAGCGGCTGTATTGAATATTGTTTCACCGTCTATTTTGTCGGCGGATTTTGCGAATCTGGCATATGAGCTTGAACGTGTGCGCGCGGCGCAGTGGATCCATATTGATGTTATGGACGGACATTTTGTTCCGAATATTACAGTTGGCATGCCGGTTGTCTCCTGCATCAGGCGGGTCACAGATCATTATCTGGATGTGCATTTGATGATCTGTGATCCATTGCGTTACGGGCCGCAGTTTGCAAAGGCCGGCGCGAATATGGTCTGCTTTCATATAGAGGCGGACGGCGATCCCGCAGGGGTTATCCGTGCTCTTCACGACGCGGGTGCGCATGCAGGCGTCGCGTTAAAGCCGGGTACGCCGGCGGAGGCGGTTTATCCGTTTTTGAAAGAGGCGGATATGGTACTGCTGATGACGGTAGAGCCGGGCTTTGGCGGGCAAGTCTTTTTGCCGGAGGTTTTGCCGAAGATCCGCGCTGTACGGGGCGAGGCGGACCGCCGAGGGCTGGAGCTAAAAATACAGGTGGACGGCGGGATCAATCTTGAGACTGCGCGCCTTTGCGCAGAGGCCGGCGCGGATGTTCTGGTGGCAGGTTCCTATGTATTTGGCGGCGCCGATCCGGCAAAAGCGGTTTACGAGCTTGCATCTATATAGGAAAGCGCGGATAATTGCTCGATTGCATCTTCTTCAATTAAAGGCGTACCGTATTCATGAAGAAGCGGTGAAATGACGCTGCTTTCCGCAAGAAGCACGCCTTTTTGCTCCAAAAGAGAGAATAGCGCTGCTTCCGGACGGACGCACGGATACAGCAGCAGAACGCAGTGCCTGCCGAGCAGATAGGCCGCGCTTTGAAGCAGCATATGGGAAAATCGCGGTTCAAGCTCTGCGCATAATGCGATCAGCGGCCGCACGGAGGGCAGACAGCAGGCGACGGGTGCGGCGAGTCCGCCGGATTGTGGCTGTTTTGCGGCGGTATGCGACAAAAACAGAATGCATCCGCCGTCTGCGTAAGGGTACGCTTCCACACGGACGCTGCCCGTGGAGAGATCACGGTTTAGCAGTGCGCCCGCTTTATGGATCAGGGTAAAAAGCAGCTCGCGTGCGCGCGGATCCCGTTCGTCGAGGGTGCGGTAGGAAAGACCGCTTTCCGCAAGCTCTTCGGCGGACAGAATGATTTTTACATGATTCTGATTCAACAATTCGATTCTCAAAAAAACACCTCCGTTTGCTGTGAAATGTTTCCGACTGCAAGTATCATATTGCGGCGGGCAGTATTTCATGACAAACGGTTTACGGAGGAGAAAATGGTTAAAACAAATACTTCGGATGCCGGAGTCAAACGGCGCAGGCATGACGTTGACATGCTGGTGGTACTGTGCACTTTGTGCCTGATGCCGATATATCTGTATGGACTTTCTGCGCTCTGGCTGATTTTTACGGCGGTTGTTACGGCGGTCGCGGCAGAGTACGTTTGTCTTCGCATTCGTGGAATCAAACGCTTTGAAAAGGGCGATTTTTCTTACTTGATTACGGCGTTGATTA
>UQQY01000136.1 GCA_900543295.1 uncultured Oscillospiraceae bacterium
TCCTGTAAAATACTCAATAATTGTTCCTGCTCCGCTCTGCTTTTCATAGAGAAAAACTCAGAGAAACGCAAAAACGTATCAGATTTGTCGTTATTGCTTCCTAAACCATTGAGAAGCTGAGGCAATGAAACTTCCAAAGCTGTGGCGAATTTCATCAGGCTGTCGAGCGTCATGTTTTTTTCACCGCGCTCCACTTGCCCTACATAGGCGGCATGACATCCTGCCCTTTCTGCTAATTTTTCTTGACTCCACTTTTTGTCTTTTCGATAATATCGAATACGAGCTCCTACAATTTTCGCTAAGTCATCCACAGTTTTTCACCACCATCATACTATTTATAGTATAGAAAAATGTGTTTTTATTCAACAAACTATTGATTTTATTATCTGCAAAGTATATACTATAATTATCTATTTGAGTATTTTTCAATCATAGTAACAATATCAAACAAAACTGCTTGCTCACTTTCTTTTTTTGAAGAAATCAATTCATAGCAACGAAGGGCTATATCATTCTTTCCGGAATAAAAATCATCAATATTTTCAAACAATTCAGTTAATGAAATTCCCAAACCGGTAGCAACTTTTTGAATGCTATCAAGTGTGGCGTTTTTTTCACCGCGTTCAAGTTGCCCTATATAAGTAAAATGTAGACCGCATTTTGATCCTAATTCTTCTTGGGTCAAGCCTAACTGATTTCGATAATTACGGATTCTCCGTCCAATAATTACTGCAAGATCATTCATAGTTATCCCCCTTACTTGAGTATTATTCTATATAGATATATACCAAAAGTCTAATCCTTATAGTATTAAAACGATTAAATATAATATTTATAGTAATTTACAAGGAGAAATTTATGTTAATCAATCTTGATCCGAACCCAACCTACCACACTTCCGCCGAGTTCCCCGAAAAGGCCGTTCTTGTCCTTTTCGGAAGCGTCGATTTTTCCATCAAAAAGGATGAGGTCGTCCCTGCCTTCAAGCAGGCCGTCAATACCTTCCTTTCCCTCGGCATCCGCGACTTCCTCTTCTACTATCACCGTGTAGCCAAACCCGATGGTATCCGCAGGCTCATCTTCAAAACCCTCTTTGACATGAAGCGAAAAGGCGTTGATTTCAACATCTGGTACGCCTTCTCCGAAAGGAACTTCCATGATCCGCAGATCATTTCTCACTTCAGCGGCATCTTCGACTTTCCCGAGCACTCCGAAGAGGTTACCTTTCTCCCTGTGCCGAATTCTTCTGCGGAAAAACTGATGCATGAAGCGCTGCTCCAGTCTGCGGCGGGTATCATCTGCACCTACAGCCTTGGAAGAATGCCGCACTCGCTCGCCGCAAGCATTGCGGGAAAGAAAAAAATTCCGGTTATCAACGTATATTTGAACACCCTGATAAAATCGCAGCCAAAGTCGGAGAATGCAATGCCGGAGTATAAAGCGGTGCTGGATACGATAAAAAAGCTGACCCGTTCGGGACAGCAGCAGTATACCGAAAGCGAACGGCTGACGCAGCGCGCGATGCTGGTCGGCCAGCTCGACCGTCTTGTAGAGACAATGGAGCGGCAGAAAGAGCAGGAATGCCAGCTTTTGCGGCAGCAAATCTGTGAGCTTGAAAAGCTGCTCAGCACTTACCAGAATTCTTGATTTTCTTTTTGAAGAAAGAAAAAACGTTTGCGGACGGTCTAATGACATTCGCAAACGTTTTTTCTATCTGTGTTATTAAGGAATCAGGCGGAGTGAAGCCCTGCTTTCGGAATAGCGGGACGAATCCGTTTCATTTTCGGCCTGCCCTGCAACAGCCAGGAAATCAGCACTCCGATGGCGAGAAACGCGACGCCGCAGACCTCCAGCCAGAAAAATGGATGGTTAAAATACCGCAGAAAGGGATACATTTTAAGCATATGCGCCGGAAGTCCCGCCGACATAATGTAATTCGAGCCCCAGTTAATGTTTAAAATATAGACCGCAGTGAATACGATGTTGCCTGCAACAAGCGCAGGCACCGTATCGCGGGCGTACACATGGTAGCGCATGGCGATCATCAGATAAAAGCTTACAAGAATCATGAAATGGTGGCTGATGATAAACTGATAAAAGACATAGCGCGTACCCACGCCCGAGACGTTCGGCCAGATCATTGCCGGCAAAGGCCCGATGATGGTGTAATAAAAGACGATTCGGTAGAGCTTCCGGCTGTTCGTCACGAGAATGTACATGAGCAAGTATCCTGTAATGAAGCAGAATTCCAGCGGAAGATGACGCTTGATCGAGTATTCCCCGCACAGCATCAGCCCGCCGTAGTAAATCGTCATGTTGGCGAACAGAATCGCCGCGCAGGTATAACAGATGATTTTTTTCGTCTTATGCTGCATAGCCCGCAGAGCCGCGCGAAAATGATACATCAAAAGCACCGCCGCAACGACAATCAGCGTCAGAATGAGATGAAGCGGTCCGAAGAGCGGCATCTGCTCGCCGCCCTGCTCTGAAAAAAACTGAAGAAATGCTTCCATATAATACGCTCCCTTTTTCACCGCCCTGCCATCGGACGGCATCTTTTTAAGCAGTCGGCGCAGTGCGCCGACTTCCCCCTTATTGTTTTTCGTCTGCGTTCCATTATAATTAGGAAGAGACCGCAGACCAATCTTTTTATGATCGTTTCCTATTATAAAGGTATGCCGCAGGCAAGTCAAACCGAAAGTATCAGGACATAAAAAGGCAGAGGTTCTTTCGTCATAGTGTACAAAATACTGCGATAAATTTCTCATAATTCTTCGGCGGAAAACTTGCATTTTTCCGTCCGGTATAGTAAGATAAATAGGCAAGACTGCAACAGATATGCGTTGAAGCGGGAGGTTGCCGCACAATGTGCGGGTTTTTCCGTGGAGTATGTCCGATTTTAAACCGGGCGACACTTAATTTCACAACGACAGCATAACTGCAATATCCCTGCGCTTTTCGCAGATGTGATTGCATCATGAGGTTATGAGTGAGCACCCTTACCCGGAAAAACTTTACAAGTTTTTTCGGTGTTTTTATGCCAAAAAGCACGAAACACCCGGGTGCGTGTTTGTTTGAACATTGAGGTCATGTCCCCCAAGCAAATAATTTAGGAGGCGATGACAGTGGCAGTCAAGGAGAAAATCAGAATCAGACTTAAGAGTTACGACACCGCTCTGATCGATGCGGCAGCGACAAAGATCGTGGAGACCGCAAAACGTACCGGCGCGAGAGTTTCAGGGCCGATCCCGCTCCCGACCGAGAAAGAAGTCGTGACGATTCTGCGCGCGGTCCACAAATATAAGGACAGCCGCGAACAGTTTGAGATGAGAACTCACAAAAGACTTATCGACGTGCTCAGACCGTCCCAGAAGACAGTCGAAGCGCTTCAGGGTCTGGAACTTCCTGCTGGCGTAGATATCGAGATTAAGCTGTAATCGAGAAGGACGCGAACAGGTCATGTTGGCAAAACGCCAACCAATAACCTATAGGAGGAAACAAAATGAAAAAAGGCATCATCGGCAAGAAGATCGGCATGACGCAGATCTTCGACGAGAACGGCAAAGTCATTCCGGTAACCGTTATTGAAGCGGGTCCGTGTGCTGTCGTTCAGAAGAAAACGGTCGAGAACGACGGCTACAGCGCCGTTCAGCTCGGCTTCTCGGACGCGAAGGTAAACCGCGTCAACAAACCGCTCAAAGGCCACTTTGCAAAAGGCGACGTCGCACCGAAAAAAGTGCTCCGCGAATTCAGACTTGAGGATGATTCCGCGCTGAACGTCGGCGACATCGTAAAGGCCGACATCTTTGCCGACGGCGAATATGTCGACGTTACCGGCACAAGCAAGGGCAAGGGCTATCAGGGCACAATCAAACGCTGGAACGGCTCCCGTCTGAAAGAGACGCACGGCACCGGACCGGTTCACAGACACGCAGGCTCCATGGGCGCATGCTCGACTCCGTCGCGCATCTTCAAGGGTAAGAAAATGCCGGGCCACATGGGCGCTGAAAGAGTTACCGTTCAGAACCTGATCGTTGCAAAGGTTGACGCTGAGAACAATCTTCTGGCGATCAAGGGCGCTGTTCCGGGCCCCAAAGGCGGCACAGTTCTCGTGTACAACAGCGTAAAAAAAGCTTAAGGAAGGAGGAAGCGTAAATGTCTAGAATTCAGGTATGGAATATGGCCGGCGAAGAGGTCAAGAAGATGAACATCAAAAATGAAGTCTTCGGAATTGAGCCGAATACCGCAGTGATGCACGCAGCAGTCGTAAACTACCTGGCTAATCAGCGTCAGGGCACACAGTCCACGCTGACCCGCACAGAGGTTTCCGGCGGCGGCCGCAAACCGTGGAGACAAAAAGGCACCGGTCACGCAAGACAGGGCTCCATCCGCGCACCGCAGTGGACACACGGCGGCGTTGCACTTGGCCCGAAGCCGCGCGATTACAGCTACTCCTTGAATAAAAAGGTGAAAAGACTGGCGCTTAAGTCTGCACTGTCCTCCAAAGTGGCGGACAACAACATGATCGTTGTTGACCAGATCACCATGGACGGATTTAAGACCAAAACCATCGTAGAAATGCTCAAAGCGCTGAATGTCGAAGGCAAGGCGCTGATCGTTCTGCCGGAGATGGATCAGAAGGTCATCAAGAGCGCGAACAATATCGCGGGCGTGAAAACCGCTCAGGTGAATACGCTCAACGTTTATGACATCTTAAACTGCGACAAGTTTGTTGTGGTTGTCGATGCCGTTAAGAAAATCGAGGAGGTGTACGCATAATGGTAGCGCACGACATTATCATTAAGCCGATTATCACCGAGAAATCGATGAAAGGAATCGCAAATAAGAAATACACCTTCCGCGTTGCGCTTGACGCAAACAAAATCCAGATTGCAAACGCAGTCGAAGAGGTCTTCGGCGTAAAGGTTGCAAAGGTCAACACCATGCGCGTGAAGGGTCACTTAAAACGCCAGGGCAGGACCGAAGGCTACACATCGGACTGGAAAAAGGCAATCGTCACTCTGACAAAGGATTCGAAGGGTATCGAGTTCTTTGAGAGCATGATGTAAGCTCCGGATTGTCCGGAACACATCGCGCTAGGTGATGTATGAGCAGGCTTTTAAGCCGCTCGCTAAACCGAATATAAGGAGAAGTGAATGAGCTATGGCTATCAAGTCATATAAACCGACAACGCCGGCAAGACGTCAGATGACCGTCACCGATTATGCCGGCCTGTCGAAAGTCGCTCCGGAGAAATCTCTGCTTGAACCGCTGAAGAAAAACTCCGGCCGCAACAGCTACGGCAGAATCACCGTCCGTCACCGCGGCGGCGGAAACCGCAACAAGTACCGTGTGATCGATTTCAAACGTCAGAAGACTGGCGTGGACGCTGAAGTTATGACTCTTGAATACGATCCGAACCGCTCCGCGCACATTGCCCTCATCAAATACGAGGACGGCGAAAAGGCGTATATCCTTGCACCGAACGGCCTGAAGGTTGGCGATAAAGTCCGTGCAGGCGAAGATGCCGACATCAAGCCGGGCAACGCACTGCCGCTGTCCGCGATTCCGGTTGGTACCGTTATCCACAATATTGAGCTTTATCCGGGCAAAGGCGCGCAGCTTGTCCGCTCTGCGGGCAACATGGCGCAGCTTATGGCGAAAGAGAACGGCTACGCGCTGGTTCGTCTGCCGTCCGGCGAGCTCCGCAACGTTTCCGCAAGATGCATGGCTTCCATCGGTCAGGTTGGCAACGTTGACCACGAAAACGTTTCGATCGGCAAGGCCGGCAGAAAACGTCACATGGGCTGGCGTCCGACGGTTCGCGGCTCTGTCATGAACCCGAACGACCATCCGCACGG
>UQQY01000137.1 GCA_900543295.1 uncultured Oscillospiraceae bacterium
ACGGCGGCAAGCTTTTTGCCTACGGCGCGGAAAGCCCGGTCTATTATGCAAACGGCGCGGCTATTCTTGCGGCGCTTGATCTTGATCCCACGGATTTTTACGGCTACGACCTGATTCAGAATATCCGCGGCTTTGACCGCGATACCCTGCTTCAGAAGGACTGCATCACGCTTTCCTATGTTCTGATGACTTTCTCACAGTTCGCCGGGGAATCGGATACGGCGCTCGTAAACGATATGATCGACGCGATTCTCGCTTCTTATAAGGAGACGGATACGGCGGTCGGATTCGACTACTGGGGCATTGGCGCGGACAACAACCAGCGCTGCGTCACGGCGCTTCTGCCGTTTGTCAGCGCACGCGAAGATGTGAAAAATGCGGTCGAAAAATCGGTTGCATGGACTGTGAGCAAAATTGATGAAAACGGCTTCCTGCACGATTCCTATTCGGATGCTGCAAACGCCGACTCCACCGGACGCGGCCTCGCCATGTTCTCCGCCGCCGGCGAGACGCAGGCCGCAGACACCGTATACAGCGCGGTGCTGACGCTCGCTCTTGACAACGGCGCTTTCGTTTACCTGCCGGGAGATACAGATGAAAACGGCTACGCTACGGGCGACGTTTATGAGGGGCTTGTAAACTATGCGCGCGTAAATGCAGGCAAAACCGTGCTAAACGATCTTTCCGACACTGCATATTTCCGTGCGGAGGACGTAAAGGTTCAAATTGCCGCGATTGCGGACACGGTTACCTTAGAGGATCAGGAAAGCATCGCCGCAATTCGCGCCGCATATGACGCACTGCCGGAATCCTTCCAGAGCAAGATCGGCGATATTTCCAAACTGACCGCTGCGGAAAAGACCATCGCAAATCTTCTTGCCGCACAGGAACCTGCCGCACCGAATACGCCGGACGGCTCAAACAGCCCGGATACCGGCGATCAGAATACAGCGGCATCTGTACTTCTGGTTTGCTCCGTATCGGCGCTTGCGGCATATGCGCTGCGCCGCAGGCTGGCTCGCTGAATGCAACAATAATATTGATAAGGAAAACGCGGCTTCCGTGTTTTCCGGAGGCTGTTTGAACGGACAGGCTGCGGAAAGCACGGAAACATATAAACAAGGGAGAATATGATGATAAAACAGAAAGCTATATTGCCGGTTTTTTTGTTCGCACTGCTGATCGTATTGAACGGCTGTTCAGAGAGAAAGACCTTTTCCGGCGGCTCTGAGGAAACGCTTCTTTCCAGCGAAGAAGCGTTCGTCTCAGACAAGCTCGAAACATCTGAACCGGTCTATGACAGCGAAGAGGAATCAGCCGCCCCGCAGGAGGAGCCGCCTTCAGACGGCAGGCATTCATCCTCTGCACAGGAGAGCGCCGGAGAAGCCTCCAAAGCGGAGAGCCGACAGAGTACGCCGATAAGAGAGTCCTCCAAAGAAGCTTCCAGCGGATCTTCCAATGCTTCTGAGCGGGAAACCGTCACCTGCACGTTTTCGATTGACTGCAAAAACGCCGTTGGTAAGCTGCCACCGAATCTGGAAGCGGCGCTTCCTTCCGACGGAGTGATTTTAGACAGCGTCACCGTTACCTGCAAGAAAAACGAGACTGTGCTTTCCGCGCTGAAACGCATCTGCAAGGAAAGAAACATTGCGGTTGAAAGCGACTTCTCCGGCTATGTCCGCGGGATCGCCCAGCTTTATGAAAAGGACTGCGGCGCGAACAGCGGATGGATGTACAGCGTAAACGGTGTCTTTCCGGGTGTCGGCGCGGGTGGTTATCGCTTAAAAGAGGGCGACAGCGTTGTCTGGCGCTATACCTGCGAATACGGGGATACGGAATCATGAATCATTATGCGCGCCGCTGTCTGCTTGCGTCAGGGCATCCGGCCTGTCCGTTCCTTTTCATTCTGTTTGCCGTTTTTGTGACAATGGCGACGTTTCATCCGCTGGTTGCCGGAAGCTCTTTGTTTTGCGCAATTTTACTGTACGGCCTGCTTACAAGCGGCAGGCAGGCGGCAAAGCGCGTCTTGTTTTCGTCCGCCGCCTGTGTGCTGTTTGGGCTTATCAATCCCCTGCTTTCTCACCGCGGCGCGACGGTTTTGTTTACCATTGGTGAGACGTCGTTTACGCTGGAAGCGGTAATTGCAGGAGTTTGCACGGGACTTTCGTTCTGTGTGGCTCTCTGCTGGTTTTCCTCGTTTCATCTGCTGATGACATCAGACCGGATGCTTGCGCTGTCGGGCGGAATCCTGCCGACGTTTTCCCTGCTCTTCTGCATGGTGCTGCGCTTTGTTCCGTTTTTTTCCGCGCGGGCAAAAGAGATCATCCGCGCGCAGGCTGCCGCTTTTCCAAAAGCGCGGCAGTCGAAGCTATCCCGCTGTACCAGCGCTTTTTCTATTCTGACCACATGGGCGCTTGAAAACGGAATCGATACGGCTGATTCGATGCGGGCGCGCGGATACGGTACAGCGCGGCGCACAAACAGCGGTTCAAAACGTTTTTCCGGAAAAGACGCTGTGTTCCTTGCTGTCTGCCTGTTATTTGCGGCCGCCGCGCTTGCCGCGCTTTTTTCCGGAAAGCTGTCGGTCTGGTTCTATCCGGTCTTTTATGTGACGCCGGCAGATGAATTTGTACTGTGTGGAATACTTGCTTCCGCTCTGCTCTTTGCGCTCGCGCCGATTTTAACTGCATGGGAGGTGATCCGATGGCGCTTTTTATACTGGAAGAGGTAGGCTTTACCTATCCGTCCGCAGAGCGCGCGGTTCTATCGTCCATATCCGCCTCAATTGAAAGCGGAACGTTTAATGTAATCTGCGGCGTAAGCGGCAGCGGCAAAACCACTCTTTTGCGTCTCTTTAAGCCGTCGCTTACGCCGCACGGCTCGCTCCGCGGCGCTCTGCTGTTTGAGGGAAAGCCGCTTTCTGCCCTGGATGCAAAGGAAGAAGCGCGTCGGATCGGCTTTGTACAACAGTCGCCGGATCGCCAGATTGTCACCGATAAGGTTTGGCATGAACTTGCGTTTGGGCTTGAATGCACCGGCGCGCCGAAGGAGCTGTGCCGTCTGCGCAGCGCGGAGCTTGCCGACTATTTCGGGCTGACTCCGCTTCTGCACCGCGACACGCATACGCTTTCCGGCGGACAAAAGCAGTTATTAAACCTTGCGTCCGTTATGGCAATGGAGCCGGATGTGCTGATTTTAGACGAGCCGACCGCACAGCTTGATCCGATCGCCGCCGCGGAATTTCTTTCTGTTCTGTCGCGTCTGCACCGTGATTTCGGTACGACGATTCTTTTAAGCGAGCACCGCCTTGAGCTTGTCCTGCCCGAAGCAGACCGGCTTTTCGTTTTAAGCGGCGGAACGCTCTTTGGCGGAAGCGTGACCGAAACTGCCCGCCGTCTGATGGAAGAAAAAGATCTGATGTTTGATGAGCTCCCCGCCGCCGTGCAGGCCGGAACGCTTTTACGTACCGAGCCCTGTCCAGTCTCTGTAGCGCAGGGACGTGCATGGCTTGAAAAACAGACGCTTTCAACAACGCTTTTCCCTCCTTATCAGGCGTCCGCCGGAAAGCCGCTTCTTATTTGCCGGAACGTGTCCTTTACCTATGCGGCGGATGCGGCGGACGTACTGCACGACTGCTCCTTTTCCGTTTATTCCGGCGAATGTTTCGCCCTGCTTGGCGCAAACGGCTCTGGAAAATCCACGCTGCTTTCTCTGCTTTCCGGACAGCGAAGCCCCTACAGCGGAACAATTCTGCTAAACGGAAGGAAGCCGGCGGACCGCAGGCAGAGCGTTTCGCTTGCCTGCCTGCCGCAGGATCCGCAGTTGCTTTTCTCCAGGGAAACCGTAGCCGAAGAACTGACGCATGCCGCAAAGCGTGCAGGGCTTTCCAAAGAAGATGCAGAACGCCGCATTCGAACGGTGTGCAGCGACTGCGCGCTTTCCGATACGCTGCTTTCCATGCATCCATACGATTTAAGCGGCGGTGAGCAGCAGCGCGCCGCTTTGGCCATGCTGCTGCTCAGTTCGCCGGAGCTTTTACTGCTCGACGAGCCGACAAAAGGACTTGACACACCGTACAAGAAGGCGCTTTGTACCCTGCTTAAACAATTTACACAAAACGGGATGACCGTATTATTCTCTTCGCATGATATGGAATTCTGCGCTGCGGCGGCCGACCGGTGCGCTCTGCTGTTTGACGGCAGTCCCGCTTTATGCTGTGATACCCGCTCTTTTTTCCTGCAAAACCGCTTCTATACCACGCAGACGGTGCGCCTGACGCGCGGACAGATCGACTGCATCAAAACGAACGAGCTGCTTTCTTCACTGAAGACAGGAGAGGACGCCGTATGAAAAAAGTGTGGATTTTCCTCTGCTTTTTTGCCGCAGGCGCGGCTGTACTTGCCGGTACGTTTCTTTTAAACGGACAGCGCTACTACTTGAGCGCATGCCTGATTCTCGCCTTTGCCGCCATGCTGCTTCGTCTGGAGCGCCGCCATGTGCGCGCAAGAGAAATGGTGATACTCGCCATTATGACCGCGCTGGCGGTAACGGGACGCGCGGCCTTTTTTCTGTTGCCGCAGGTCAAGCCCTCCGCCGCAGTCATCATTCTCGCAGGAGCATTGCTCGGCGCGGAGCCCGGCTTTCTGGTTGGAGCGATGACCGGCTTTGTCTCAAACTTTTTCTTTGGACAGGGCCCGTGGACGCCCTTTCAAATGTTCGGCTTTGGGCTGGTTGGCCTTCTGGCGGGTCTTATTTTTAAAAGGCTGCCGAAAAATCGGTTCTGCTTTGCCATATATGGGGTGCTGTCTGTCTTTTTTCTGTATGGTCCGTGCGTCAATCTCGGCACGTTTCTGACCGCCGTACCTGCCGGAGAATTAAGCTTTGGCGCATTTGCCGCCGTTTTGGCGAGCGCGTTCTGGTTCGATTTTGCCCATGCCGCTTCAACGGCGGTATTTCTGTTTCTGCTCGCAAGGCCGTTTACAGCAAAGCTTCTGCGTATCCGCAAAAAGTACGGCGTATTCGAATGCGATGTTTTTTGACGGAAAGCCTTCATAAGATAGAAAAACAGCCTGAATGAAAGAAACGCTTCCTTTCATTCAGGCTGTTTTTCATTGGTAAAGCTCAATTTGTTGCATCAAATGCCCGGCCATTCGCTTCCTGTATTCTTCGTCATGCTCCTTATCTGCGAATCAGCAAATTTCCCTGCTTTTCTTCTGCAAGCAGCCTTTCAAACGTGATTTCTCTATAACGCCTTTTTATGCGATACAGGATACCAAGCCAGTTTTGCTTTTCCTTTTACATCCGCTGGATACAGGTGCCGCGGTCGATCAGTTCTGTGCTTACGACAGTTTCACGCGGCTGTTCTCCGCCAATCTGCGCAATCGCCGCTTTTACAGCAAGCTGTCCGATCAGGCTGAGCGGCTGGCGCATCGTGGTAAGACGCGGAAATGCCATGCCAAATTCGTACCCCGGCTCGTCATCAAAGCCGATAACCGAAACATCCTCCGGTACGCGCAGGCCGTTTTCCCGCAGAGCCTGAACCGCGCCGTAGGCCAGTATGTCGCCGGAAGAAAAGATAGCGTGCGGCGCCGTATTTTCTCTGAGATACCGCTGCATGGCATGGTATGCCCCCTCAAACAGCATCTGGCGGGAAACCTGCCCTTTGTCTGGGTATTCAGGCCTCAGAATATGCGGACGGACGCCCTCTGCCGCGGCGCAGGCTGTTTCAAAGCCCATACGGCGGTCTCTGACGGCAGAAATCTGTTCCATTCCGCTGATAAACAAAAGCTCGCGGTGTCCAAGAGAAAGCAGGTATTCGGTCGCCTCTTTTCCGGCGGCGAAGCT
>UQQY01000138.1 GCA_900543295.1 uncultured Oscillospiraceae bacterium
ACCAGTCGGTCATGACGGCGCCGTCAAATCCCCATTCCCTGCGCAGAATTGTAGTGAGCAGGTCATAGTTTCCGGCCGTCCACAGTCCGTTCAGCGCACCATAGGTAGACATGACAAAATATGCGCCGCCCTCCTTCACTGCAATTTCAAATGCCTTCAGATAGATTTCCCGCAGTGCACGTTCGGAAACGATTGAATCAATCTCAGTGCGGCGGAACTCCTGATTATTGCAGGCAAAGTGCTTAACAGTTCCCGTCGTGCCGTACCGCTGCATGCCGCGAAGCTGGGCAGCGGCCATTTTTCCCGTCAGCAGCGGATCTTCGGAAAAATATTCAAAATTACGTCCATTGAGGGGATTTCGATGAATATTGAGTCCCGGCCCAAGCAGCGTGTCAATCCGGTTCTTCCGCAGTTCGAGCCCCTGCATGGAGAAAAGCTCCTCATTCAAAGCTTCGTTGAACGTACAGGCCAAAAGCGTACCGTTCGGCAGACTGAAGGCAATAGCGCCGCAGTCCATCCGGATACCGGAAGGGCCGTCCGAACAGCAGGCGGTTGGAATGCCAAAATGCAGCAGAGAATCCGTAACACCGCCGAACGCCGCGCCGGTGCCCGGCGTGACCTTTGGGGAATTCATCCCTTCGCCACGGGTCAGACAGATAAGATCCGCATCGGGAATCTGCGAGAGAAATTCGTCAAGCGTCGTTTTCCCATCCAGTACGTCGCCGAGCTTTAATCCCCGATCACCAGTATAGGCCAGAGCTGAAGGAGTGTCCGCAGTACTGCGCTCTTTCATGCTGTACGTGCGGAGCGGAACTGGTTCATAGGAAGCGGTATAGCCACCTAAGGAAGGAACCGGATGAAGACGGTCAAACGCCGTCACCGGCGCGCAGGCTTCTATAAGCTGTTCGACGATGCGGGTTTTTGTCAGCGAAAAGCTGCCGCTTCTTTCTGTACGGCGAACATTGGAACCGGTATGGATGATATAGGTTCCCGCTTCCAGCACAGAAGCGGAGCGATAACCGGTTATCCCGCTGTCATCATAGGATGCAAGACGCCCAAACGGCACCGTTATATCTATTGTTTCACTTTCACCGGGAGAGAGCGTCTTAGTCTTGGCAAAAGCGCAGAGACTTCTTGCCGCTTTGCCGAGTTTTCCCTGAGGTGCTTCAACATAGAGCTGCACTACCTCCTTACCCGACATACGGCCGACATTTTTAACCATAACCTTTTCTGTGAAGCTGTTATCCTTTACATTGAATTCTGAAGTGTCAATGGAAAACTGTGTATATGACAACCCGAATCCAAATGGATAGAGAACACGATCTTTTGCAAATGTTTCAAAATAGCGGTAGCCGACATATATGTCTTCGCTGTATACCGCCTTTTCCGGATCGCCGAATCCGACAGTTGAGGGATAGTCTGCAATATCGTATGCAATGGTATCGCTCAGCTTTCCACACGGAGACACTGCGCCGGTCAGCACATCCGCTACACCGGCTCCGCCCTCCTGTCCGCCCTGCCATACATAGAGCACAGCAGCCGGATTATATTCCTTCACCCATTTCATATCGATGATATTGCCGACATTCAACAGAACAATTACACGGGAAAAAGCGCCGCATACTGTCCCCATCATATCTTTTTCCTGTGCAGTCAAAAGATAGCTTCCTTCCTTGGCGCTGTTGTCCTTATCCTCTCCGGCGGTACGGCCGATAATCACAACGGCGGCGTCAGACTGCGCAGCAGCTTTCATGGCAAGTTCCTTCGAGACGGGCATTTCTTCCTGACACCACGGCTCCTGCGCCCAGCCCGCGCCTTTGTCAAACGGATGTTCCGCCGTCCAATCCCGATAAACCGCTTCAAGCTCTTCATTCACTGTAATATCCGGACAGTTTTTCAGCGCATCCAATATGCCGGTTACATAGCGCGTATTTACCGCTCCTCCAGAGCCTGTACCGCTTTTATAATAGTCAAACTGGATTCTCCCGAATACGGAAACACGCTCGTCTTTTTTCAGCGGCAGAGCCTGACGATCGTTTTTTAAAAGCATACATCCTTCTGCAGCGGCTTGCCGTGCAAGCGCTGCGTAATGGGCCCAATCAATCTGATATGGATTCATCCATTTACTTCCTCTCTTTGTGTGTACAACGTTTTTATTTATCATAACCTATTTCCGACTTTCGCACAAGAGGAAAGAAGAATTACCCTGAAAAAAGGATCAACTCCGAAGTGGAATTGATCCCTAAATCTTTCGTGTTATTATCGATAGCTTTTTAAATACGCTTGAGCGCTTTATACAACGGTATCCTGGAAAACCGGTTCTTCCTCTTCTGTCTCCTGCGGTTCATACGGATTGGGAATTCCTGAATAGTCATAATAGGGCTTCATCAAATAACGATAGACATACGGCCTCATGTTAAACGCGCAAACCAAACCCGAAAAGGAAAAGGTAAGCAGCAAAACGACCGGCAGACTGTATGGAATCAATAAAATGCTTGCAACAAGCACGCCGGTTGAAAACAGGAGCGTCAAAACATTGGTGCGAATGCCGATAAAAGCGAACATATAGGAATTCTTTAGAATCTGCCAGAAGGTAAGGCGCACCGAAACCATCATCAAATAGGTATAATAGCTTGCAAACAGCGAAAGAATCGTCACGACGATAATAAAGCCAAGTATAATCCAGTACAAGCCGTTTTCCTGCGATTTAATATAATAATAAAAGAATGCCTGATAGACCGCTATAATGCCTGCAATTTGCAAAATACCGAATAAAAAGCCCTGTACAAAATTCTCTTTGAAAGCGGCCCAAAAATCGGAGCACAAAAACACCGGCTTTTCTTCGACATAGTAGCGCAAGATCTTTGTCATAGCTGCCGTTGCAGGACCAATGGTGATAATCGGGATACAAAAAAGCAGATACAGCAGATTCAATTGTATCAGCCGTGTTATCTTCCGAAAAAACAAGTCAAAAAACTGGAAAAAGCGTTTTTTTTCCGGCTCTTCTTTTTTTACACCCTTTCCTGGCTTTTGAAAATTCCCCATTCCTAAAAATCCTGCCATATGAAACCTCCTGTTTTTTATGTCAGTTCAAACATTCCTGTAAACCAAACGGAAAATAAAGCGCTGATCAGCGAAGAAAATAATGCAAAAAGACAGATAATCAGGTATTTGACATGATAAAGCCGAATCGCCGAAAGGCCGATTTTCCCCTCTGCACCGCAAATTGCAACAGCAAAAATACGATTGGAAAGCCGGATCGATTCCCTGCATCCAAGCAGCAGCGTCAAAATAGCCAAAACTGTCGGCGGTATAACGGCAACTGCACAGTAGCCAATCCCCTGCCAGCGGTATTGCACGTAAAATCCAGCGAGATATGCGCCAACGCCAAGTCCTTTGAACAACAGGCAAGCACACGCGCCGATTTGTCCAATGGCACAAAATCCGCAGACATAGGGTACGAGCAGAAAGCAAAAAAGCGACAGCAACGCACGGAAAAAAGCTGAAAATACAGAAGTGGCCGAAGATACAATAGTCTGTCCCACGGTAAAAGACAAAAGCTGCTCACCAAATTGTCCGTTATTCTGTATCAGTAAAACGCCATAGAGAAGCCCCACCGTCAAAGAAAAGACCAATATGATAAAAATCCCTTGTCCGCGCAGACGGATCGTCCAGTTTTTGAACGCAGTTGCCCGTATCATCTTCATCATCCTAACATATTTTTTCGATATATATGTTAAGAAAGTCTATCTTATTCTTATTTCGTCAGCTCATACGCACGTGCAGTACATTTTTGGCAGCACTCTGTAACCGCTTTTTCAATACCATTTTCTCTGAGCGCCGTAAGACCTGCAATCGTTGTACCGCCCTTCGACGACACCATTTCAATTAGTTCATCCACGGTTTTCCCAGAATCGGTCAGCATTTTTGCACTGCCTGTCAGCGACTGAGCGAACAGACGCAGGCAGACATCCTCATCCAGACCAGCAGAAACGCCATAACGGATAAACTGCTGCGCATAAAGATACAAAAAGGCTGGAGAACTTCCGTTTAACGCAATGACCTCGTTCATTTTATCATTCGGAATCACTTCCGTAATGCCGGCACAATTAAAAAGGCTGCGTGTAAACGCAAATTCCTCTTCGGAGACAAGCTCATTCTTTGACAGCGCCGTAGCGCCTGCGCCCAGCAGAAGCGGCGTATTCGGCATGACCTGTACTACTTTTGTCTCAAAACCAAGTACGCTCGAAATATATTGCGGCGTGATACCGGCTGCAATTGAAATGAATACCGTTTTCTTTTTGACGGCAGTGCGAATGGAGCTAAGCGCCTCTTCAAAATTCTGCGGTTTGATCGCCAGAACCAGATAATCGCAATCCTGCGCCAATATCTCAGCACTTTCTTTCGCGCAAACGCCGAAAGCGGAGAGCGCCTTACTCTTATCCATATTCGGATCATAAGCGCAGATAGACACTGGCAATTCTGCTTTGGTAATGCCGCCGATCATGGCAGTCGCCATATTTCCTGCACCCAAAAAGCCAAGTCGTATCATTCTGCCGCCTCTTCCCCTGCGGCGAGCGCCGCTTTCATCATAATAGCGCATTCCAGCCGTTTCTTTTCCATATCGCAGGAAATCTTTACTGGTTTATGGATATCGCCCGCATATTGAAAATTGTTTGCATTGCAACCGCCGCTGCAATAGAACTTTGCCCAGCAGGTCTTACATTCTTCTTTTGTGTAGACATTTGCACGCGCAAATTCATCTTTCATTTGTGTGTTCAGCGTATCGTCGAGCACGGAGCCCATTTTGAACTCCTCCATTCCGACAAACTGATGACACGGATAAATGTCTCCATCCGGTGTTACCGCAACGTATTCGTTACCACAGCCACAGCCGCGCAAACGCTTGATTGCGCACGGTCCCTGATCGAGATCAATCATAAAATGAAAGAAGTTAAAGCCCTTTCCTGCCTTTTTCTTCTCCACAAGCGCCTTTGCAAGCGCTTCATACTCTTCATAAATACGGGGAAGCTCTGCCTCTGTCAGCGCGTAATCGTTCTTCGGATCGGTCACAACCGGTTCAACGGAAACCTGATCAAATCCCGCTTCATTTAAATGCAGAACATCCTGCGCAAAGTCAAGATTGTATTTTGTAAAGGTGCCGCGGACATAATACTGTCCGTCGCCGCGTTTTTCGACCAACCTGCGGAACTTCGGCAGAATAACATCGTAGCTGCCCTTTCCATTGATGCCCGGACGCATTCGGTCGTTGACTTCTTTGCGTCCGTCAATTGAAAGCACGATGTTATACATTTCCTTATTCAGATAATCCGTAATCTCGTCGTTTAACAGAACGCCGTTCGTTGTTACCGTAAAACGAAATTTCTTATTATACTCCGCCTCTTTGGAGCGGGCATAGGAGACAACCTCCTTGATAACCGGCATGTTCATCAGCGGCTCGCCGCCGAAAAAGTCCAGTTCCAAATTGCGCCGGCCCTTAGAGTGCTTCAAAAGAAAATCAATAGCCTTCTTGCCGGTATCAGCATCCAGCAGCTTTCTGCCTTCGCCGAAGTCTCCGGTTGAGGCAAAACAATATTTGCAGCGCAGATTGCAGTCATGCGCAACATGCAGACACATCGACTTGATCGGTGCGGACACCATCATGTCTGCAAATTTTTCATAATCATCAGACGAAAAAAGCACGTCCTCTTTATAAAGCGTCAAAATCTCATCATAAGCGTCTTTCAGCTCCTGCTCAGAATAGCGGGATGCAAGCGTATCCGCTACAATCTGAG
>UQQY01000139.1 GCA_900543295.1 uncultured Oscillospiraceae bacterium
AGTCCCGTCCTGTAATAGTCCGGACAGCATCCAGAACCTCCGGCTTGGAATTGACAAAATTATCAACAATCACGATGTCCTCACCATTTTGCAGCAGCTCTACGGCGGTATGCGCGCCGATGTATCCGGCGCCTCCAGTAATCAAAACAGCCATTTAAAACTCCATTCTGCCACAGCGTATGCAAAAGAGAACCCTGCCTGCGGCAAGCACAGATTTTCGGCATATGCTGCTGACTGCCGCTTGACAGGCGGCGGCGCGCCTTGTTTTTGACAGCACGCCGCCGCGCTGCCTTTTCTCTCAACAGGCCAAACGGCATATCCGGCATACCGCAGCCATGATGATTGCTTTATTCAATATTATAGCATGATCCGTCCTGCTGTCAACGAAATACGCAGTACAAAACATTTAAAAAAGGAAAGGGGGAGGCTTTGTGTCAGCAAACAACAGCAATACGGCGCGGAACGATTCGCAGAACAGCTTATCTGATCGCAATGGGAAAAGTGATAAATCAGATGCCCATAAAAATAAGAAATGCTGCCCCAGTCCTGCTGAGATTTTCACCACCGCCTCCGCTCTTTCGGCTTTTCTTGCCGCCAATCTGGATCAGCGTGAAATCAACACAGTAATCAATCTGCTCTCCTTAGTTACAGCTAATCTGTCCGCTGTCGTCACACAGCAGGAAATCTGCGAGGGTGATGTTGTGCAGCCAACAATATAAACTCAAAACGCTTTATCTTTTTTTATTTTTCGCTTGACAACGATATGCGAGTATGATATTATAATTGAGCACGTTAAAAGAATATGCGCCCGTAGCTCAGCTGGATAGAGTGTTTGACTACGAATCAAAAGGTCGTGGGTTCGAATCCCGCCGGGCGTACCAAAAAGAAACGACAATTTTCGAAAGAAGATTGTCGTTTCTTTTTGTACTTTTCTCTCTTCACTTCTCTTTTTTCTCTCTTCTCTAAAATGTCGTTCCCAGTGAAAAGATAAAAGAGAATAGATAAAAGAGAATAGATAAAAGTATCGGTGGCTTTGCTTCGCAAAGCATTGATTATTAAATAATCTATGCTATAATTTTTAAAGAGGTGATACCAATGAACAGCCCGTTACTTGATAAGTCCCTTGATTTTTCAACGCAGATAGTTTTATTTTATGAGATGTTTTCTAAATCAAAAAAGGATACTACTATTGCAAAGCAATTACTTCGTTCTGCAACAAGCATAGGTGCAAATATAAACGAAGCGGTTTATGGCAACAGTAAGGCAGATTTTATATCTAAACTCCATATTTCTCTCAAGGAAACCGGAGAAAGTATTTATTGGCTCACATTACTGAAAAGGACAAATTTAATAGAATATGATTTTGAAAGTTTACTTGCATTAGCAGAAGAAATTAAGCGTATGCTCATTGCTTCACTGAATACTGCAAAGGAGAATATAAAATGATTTTATATCACGGTTCTTCAGTCGGCGGTATTACGGAACTCAAACCGTTTTTATCCGAGCACAAAAAAGAATACGTGTATTTAACAAGTAATCCTGTGGTTGCCTTGCTTTATACGGTTAAGTCCGTACCGAAGCCATTTAGCTTTTATCCTTACGGATTTAACGGTGAAAAAGTTATATACAGCGAGTATTACGAAAATTGCTTTGAAGACATATACAAAGGTCAAAAAGGATTTTTATATTATTGTGAGAATGTTGAAAATGCAGAAAACCCCACAGCAATTAACAGTGTCTATACTTGCCAAACGCCGATTAAAATAAGTGGTTGCATTGAAATAGACGATGTATTTGAAAAGCTTATGAAATATAAAGAAAACGGACTGTTTGAAATCAAACCGTTCCATTCTGTTTCAGACAAAGAATTAAATTTTGTTTATGACGATATGCGAAAGACAATAAAAGAACATTGTCTGAGGGATTATCCTAATAACCCAATGAGTAAATTTATTATGAAACATTTTCCGAAAGTATGGTTTGAATAATCTTACATGAGTTCGTTTCTCTCCGCCGAAACCGCAAAAATATCTTTTTTGTAGCCTCTTGTCAGAACGAAAAGCCCGTGAATGCTGATAAATACGGTATTCACGGGATTTTCGTTTTCTATTTTTACAACATGAAATGCGCGCAAATCACTGAAAAAAACGGTACTAATCGCAAAAATGCAGGTCAAAATTATCGTTTTACTGCATTGATATTTTCCCTGTTACGGGGACAGACCAATAAAAAGCCATGTAGATGAAAAGCGACTGCTTTCATCTACATGGCTTTTATGTTAGTTAAGCTTTTTCTATTTCCAGTATTCCGGCACAAAACGAGACCTGCTCATAGGAAGTATTCGCCGAAAGAAGCGGCCTTAGCTCCTCATAGACAAAATAGTGCTCATCATCGTCCCACTCGTCTCCTGCGGCCTGTTTACAGCGCTTCAATGCGGTACGATCGGGAAATGAGACATCCCCAACCAGAATTTTCCCCTCCGGCCTTAATATATCGAGAAGCTCCGACAAAAAATGTGCTTTTTGCGCATCTGTCAAATGATGCAGGGCATAGGTGCTGACGATGCGGTCAAACCGCTCACCGGACAGCTCAAGCGGTAATCCTTTGGAGAAATCGCAGCGCAAAAGCCGCGCCCGCGGCATCTTCTCCTGTGCTGTACGAATCATCGCGGCAGAAAAATCGATTCCTGTAATGGAATGTCCTGCGCGATACAGACGCTGCGTCAGCGTACCTGTTCCAAAACCAATATCCAAAACGTTCAGTATTTTGCCCGTGGGGATTCTTTCCTCAATCTTACGAAGCAGCCGTTGGTATCCTGCAAAGGGATATGAATTTTCCTCACTGCTTTCTTCCACCGCGCTGTCGTAGCCGTTCGCCCAATTATCAAAGCCCTTTTCATCCAACATCTTGTTTTGATTCCTTTCAATCTGCGCTCATTTCATCAGACTTCTTTAAAAACCGATCAAAATCACAGGTGAAACCCGCGTCCGGAAAATCTACCTGTAAAACTGTACCGTCCTTTTGATTCAAAGTTACCGTGTAAGGTCCGGCGTCACAGCTTCCTGATAAAACAAGCCTGCCGTCTTCTTCCTTCACGTTTGCGCCGATCATTTCCGCAGCGCCGGATAACATCGAAAACAGCGGTTTAATCGCCGAGCCAGCCGGAAGTCCCTGTAGAGAAAGCGGCACCTCCATATTGCCATATGAGGCGGTCATCTGACCGTCCTTTTGTTTTAAAACCACACCGGCAAGCGGAGACGGCTCCTTTACAGTAAGTGTTACAGCGCCATTTTCATCCCGTCCAAGCACAGCAGTCATAGCTGCATCGCCACCCTTGATGGTAACCTCCGCCTCAAAGGCGCCTGCAAAAATCTCCTGTGTCTGACGCACCGCCTGTTTTGCCGTACAAGCTTTCCACAAAAAAATTCCACCTATGACTGCACAAGCCAAGACAACGCAAGCCGCAATCTTTCCCTTCTTGTTCAAAACATAACGCACCCCCTGCCCAATCTTATGCAGAGAACGTATCGTTATGCAGATTAGTCGTTACAGGTCAAGCTCTTTAAGCACAAATGGCAGCTCGTCAATCAGATCCCTTGCCAATACGCTGTACTGCGACATTCGTTTCGCCAGACGGTCTGCCGCAAAGCCATGCAGCCAAACGGCGCATACTGCTGCGGAGACCGGCTCCATTCCCTGTGCGGCAAGCGACGCAATCATTCCGGCCAGCACGTCGCCGCTGCCGCCCTTGGCAAGCGACGCATTGCCGGTGGGGTTAAACCATACCGTACCGTCCGGCGCAGCCGTCACGGTACGATGGCTTTTCAGTACAGTGACACAGCCATACTCGCGTGAAAAGCCCTGTGCGGTCTCCGCCTGCCGGGCTGCTATCTGCTCCGCAGACTGCCCCGTAAGACGCGCCATTTCGCCAATATGCGGCGTAATGATTACTGGTGATTTCGCACGTTTTAACAGAGAGGGGGAATCAGCCAGGCAGGAAAGTGCATCAGCGTCCAATACAATAGTACTATTTGTATTTTCTATAATATATTCTACTAACCGTTTTGAATCTTTTGTGACGCGAAGCCCACACCCAGCAAGAACAGCAGTTTTATTCAAAAGAGCGCCATCAAGCTGCTCTGCCGCTTCCGCAGAAGCTGCACCGTCCGCCGTTTGAGCAAGCGGCAAGGTCATTGCCTCCATCAGCAGCGGAGCGACTGCCTGTACGACGCATTCCGGCGCGGCAAGCGTCGTCAGTCCGCTGCCGGTCCGCATGGCAGACAGAGTTGGCATCATTGCGGCTCCCATCATGCCGCGGCTTCCCGCGACGATGAGCAAGCGGCCATACGTTCCTTTATGTGCATTGGGCAGCCGCTTGGGCAGCCAGCTTTGTACCGAAGCTTTCGTGATCTCCGCCGATCCTCTGAGAGAAGCATAGAGGACTGCTTCCGGAATGCCGATATCCAGCACATCTACTTTGCCGCAGACACCCGCGGCCTGCGGAATGCAGTGCACCGGCTTATACGCGGCAAAGGCAAGCGTGAGCTGCGCCATAAAACAAATTCCCGTACACATACCGTCATCCGCCTGAATCCCGCTTGGCAAATCAAGCGATACACGCATGCAGCGAACCGCATTCGCCGTTTCCAGCAAAAAGGCAGTCATCTGATCCGGGGCGCCATGAAAACCGGTTCCGAAAATCGCATCCACCAACAGCGCTGCGCTTTGCAGAGCGTGAACAGCATGGTTGATGTCCTGATGCGCATCGATAACCGATACGCCCTGCACCATCGTCATCTCCCGATAGGCGTCGGCGGCGATTCCGCTTTCCGGCGCACCCATACACAGTACGACCACAACCGTACAGCCCGCCTGAGCAAGCGTTTTTGCCGCAACAAAGCCGTCGCCGCCATTGTTGCCCTTTCCCGCCAGAATTACTGTAAAGCGCGCAGGCTGCGCGTAGCTTTTCATCAGATACGAAGCCGCGCTTTTTCCGGCGTTTTCCATCATTCGCGCATAAGGGATACCGCGGGCGTTTGCGAGCTGCTCTGCCGTTTTCATTTGCGCCACCGTCAATGTCAGCATATTCATTCCTCCTGAGCAATCACAATAGCCTGCGCATAATCTTTGGTATGCGTCAGACTGCAAAAAAAGCTTAAACCGCGTGCCTTTACCATACGCGCTGCTTCTCCCGAAAAGGAAAAATATGGCGCACCCAAATTGTCACGCAGCACCTGCACCTCACTCAGCGCAAAAGCGCGGATTCCGATTCCAAGAGCTTTGCCAAACGCTTCTTTGGCGGCATAATTGGCCGCCGCGCGCTCAGCCGCATGTTCGCCTTTAAAGAGGGCGCGTTCTTCCACGCCAAAAAAGCGCGTGAAGAAGCGCGGGTTTTCCATGCTGTTTTGGATACGCGCAACCTCAACAAGGTCGATCCCAACGCCCTTCATATCGTATGCACACGCGGATGGTAGTATTTTTTAATGGCCTCAAGCATTTTCTCATCCGGCGTAAAAATCAGACAGCACGTTTCGCCGTCTCGATTTGCATAGGCCAAAATATAATTACCCTGACCCTTTAAAAAGACGCTTGCATTATAAACGTGCGCATATGCGCGCTTATCAAAGGTCGAGCAATCGAACTCGCCGAATGAGGAAGCCTGAGAAACCCGGACAGTCGTCATCCGTTTTCTCTTCCGCTTATTGCTGATTTTATCTACATCTATTTCGC
>UQQY01000140.1 GCA_900543295.1 uncultured Oscillospiraceae bacterium
ATATCATTTCGACCTCTGCAAAAGGCCGTCTCCCTGCAAGGGACAGCGTAAAGCTGCGCCGCCGCGCTGTCGAGCTGGGCGTTCCGTGCCTGACCTCTCTGGATACGGCAAGCGCGCTTGCAGAGAGCCTTAAGAGTAAATTTACAGAGAACAACACAGAGCTTGTTGACATCAATCATATGCATACCCGCCGTGCAGCTCCCGCCGATTCAGTGAAAACCATTGCGTTTACCAAAATGCAGGGCTGCGGCAACGACTATATCTATATCAACTGCATGGATGAAGAGGTAAGCAATCCGGAAGAGCTTACAGTCAAGCTTTCCGACCGTCATTTCGGTGTGGGCGGCGACGGTGTAATACTGATCTGCCATTCGGACGTTGCAGCGGCGAAGATGCGGATTTTCAATCTGGACGGCAGCGAAGGCAAAATGTGCGGCAACGGCATCCGCTGTGTCGGCAAATATCTTTATGACAATCATATTGTCAATTCTGATCGGATTTCGGTTGAAACCTTAAGCGGGATCAAGGAACTGACGCTCAATATCATGAATGGAAAGGTTTATTCCGTTCGTGTCGATATGGGCAAAGCAGAGCTCGTTCCGGATAAAATTCCGGTTCTGCTTTCCGGAAAATCCGTGGTGAACCATCCGGTCAGAATCGGCGGAAAGCAGCAGTATATCACCTGTGTGTCTATGGGTAATCCGCACTGCGTCGTTTTCTGCGATGACGTGGATTCTCTGGATCTGGAGGCGCTCGGCCGTCCGTTTGAAATGAATACGCTGTTCCCGCAGCGCGTCAATACAGAATTTGTCCGCGTTATCGACAGGCAGACTCTGCAAATGCGCGTATGGGAGCGCGGCAGCGGCGAGACGCTGGCATGCGGCACAGGCGCATGCGCTTCGGCCGTGGCAGCTGTCTTAAACGGCTATTGCGAGAAAAACAGCGATATTACCGTAAAGCTTGCCGGCGGCGAACTGATTATCCGTTATACCGACGAGGCGGTCTATATGACCGGCGAGGCGAAAACCGTATTTACAGGAGAGGTTGAGGTTACATTATGACAAAGTACATTTTTGTGACAGGCGGTGTAGTATCCGGTTTGGGAAAAGGCATCACGGCGGCGTCACTCGGCAGGCTTTTGAAGGCGCGCGGCTTCCGCGTCGCGGCGCAGAAGCTTGATCCGTATGTAAACGTTGACCCGGGCACGATGAGTCCCTATCAGCACGGCGAGGTTTATGTAACGGAAGACGGTGCGGAAACCGACTTGGATCTTGGACATTATGAGCGGTTTATTGATGAGGATCTAAACCGGTTTTCCAATCTCACCACCGGCAAAGTGTACTGGAACGTTCTTACTAAAGAGAGAAACGGGGAATATCTGGGCGAAACCGTTCAGGTTATTCCGCATATTACCAATGAAATCAAATCGTTTATCTACTCCGTTGGAAAAAAGACCGACGCAGATGTTGTCATCACAGAAATCGGCGGCACCATCGGCGATATTGAAAGTCAGCCGTTCATTGAAGCGATCCGTCAGGTATCGCAGGAGGTCGGCCATGATAATGCGCTGTTCATCCATGTGACGCTGGTGCCGTATATTCACGGAAGTGATGAACACAAATCAAAACCCACGCAGCACTCCGTAAAAGAGCTGCAATCGATGGGTGTTAAACCGGATATTATCGTAACCAGGAGCGACGAGCCGATAGACCGCTCGGTGCTTGACAAAATCGCACTGTTCTGCAATGTAAAGCCAGACTGCGTGATTGAAAACCGGACGCTTTCCGTTTTATATGAGGCGCCGATCATGCTCGAGGAAAATGGTCTTGCGGATATTGTCTGCCGGGAGCTTTCCCTGCCGGACAGAAAGGCGGATCTTTCCGATTGGAATGCTATGCTTGACCGTATTAAAGGCAGCGCGGAGACGGTGCGGATTGCTTTGGTCGGCAAGTACGTCAAGCTGCACGACGCCTATCTCTCTGTGGCGGAGGCGCTCCGTCACGCGGGATGGGAAAACGGCGCAAAAGTTACAATTGATTGGGTAGATTCCGAGCAGATCACGGATCAAAACGCCGCATGCATTTTAAAGGATGCCGACGGCATCATTCTGCCGGGCGGATTTGGCGGACGCGGCATCGACGGCATGATTGCATCGGCCTCCTATGCGCGCAGAAACAACGTGCCGTATTTTGGAATCTGTCTTGGCATGCAGATTGCCGTCATCGAATTTGCACAGAATGTTGTCGGCTGGCATGACGCGCATTCAAGTGAATTTGACGCCGACAGCCCGCATCAGGTCATTGCGCTGATGCCCGATCAGCAGGGCAATCTGCCAAAGGGCGGAACAATGCGGCTTGGCGCGTATCCGTGCAAAATTACACCTGGAACCATCATGGAAAAGGCGTATGGCTGTGCGGAGATTGCGGAGCGTCATCGTCACCGCTATGAATTCAACAACGAATTCCGCGATCAAATGACGGATGCCGGACTTGTTTTGGCGGGAACCTCTCCGGATGGACGTTTGGTGGAGGCCGTTGAGATACCGGAAAACGACTTTTATATCGGCGTGCAGTATCATCCGGAATTCAAGAGCCGCCCGAATCGGGCGCAGCCGTTGTTTAAAGCGTTTGTAAAGGCGGCGCTTGACCGTAAAAAACGCGGTTGAAGGTAAATTTGATTTATTCCAGGGCGGAGAGTGAACAGACTTGAAAATTAACAGACATTATCTTGATTTGAAAGAGAGCTATCTCTTTTCAACCATCAGCAAAAAGGTCAGCGGCTATAAAGCAGAGCATCCAAAGGCAGATATTATTCGGCTTGGCATCGGTGATGTGACGCTGCCTTTGCCGCAGGTGTGCGTGGATGCAATGAAAAAGGCGGCAGACGAACAGAGCCATGCGGAAACATTCCGCGGCTACGGTCCGGAGCAGGGCTACGCCTTTCTGCGCGACGCAATTGTCGGCTATTACGGCGAAAAAGGAATCGTCCTTTCGGCAAACGAAGTGTTTGTAAGCGACGGCGCGAAAAGTGATCTTGGAAACATCCTTGACATTTTTTCTGAGGACAATACGGTTTTGATTCCGGATCCTGTCTATCCGGTCTATGTGGATACAAACGTTATGGCAGGCCGCAGAATTCTGTACATGGATGCCTGCGCCGGAAACGGCTTTCTTCCGATGCCGAATCCGGCAGTAAAAGCGGATATTATTTATCTCTGTTCCCCGAACAATCCGACCGGTGCTGTTTATACGAAAGAACAGCTTGCGGCATGGATCGCCTATGCACTGGATAACAGCGCGGTCATTCTGTATGACGCGGCGTATGAGGCGTTTGTATCCGATCCCTCCTTGCCGCGCAGTATTTATGAGGTGGAAAATGCGGATCGCTGTGCGATCGAGTTCTGCTCTTTTTCTAAAACGGCGGGCTTTACCGGCACACGCTGCGGCTGGACGGTCGTACCGGATGCGCTGATGATGGACGGCGTGCGTTTCAATCAGCTTTGGCTGCGCCGTCAGACCACAAAATTCAACGGTGTATCCTATGTTGTGCAGCGCGGAGCAGCCGCTATCTTTTCAGAAGAAGGCCAGCGTCAAATCAGAGCAAATATTGACGTATACCGCGAAAATGCCCGTGTGATTGCGCAGACGCTTGCCGAGTGCGGCGTGTGGTTCACCGGTGGAGAGAACTCGCCGTACATCTGGTTTGAGTGCCCGAACGGCATGGACTCCTGGGATTTCTTTGATATGCTGCTTCATGAGGCGAATGTCGTTGGAACGCCGGGCGCGGGATTTGGGGAAAATGGAAAGACCTTTTTCCGCCTCACTTCCTTTGGCTCGCCTGATGCAACCAAAGAAGCGATGAAACGTGTTCGTGCGTTTTTGAAAAAATAAAAGAAATACGTTTGCCGCTGATTTTTCAAACCATGAAGAATATATAGCTTCTGGATTGATCTTTTACGCAGCGGCAAAGCACAGTTGGCAACAAAAAGGGATACGGCGGGCGTCCTGTAAAGCAGGAGCCCGCCTGCTTTGAAAGGATGGGGTTTTATGGGCAGAACGGAGCCTGCCGTTTTCACGAACATGTGTATGATTACGCAGGAAGGCCGCGTATTGGTGCAGGATCGAAAAAACCTAGATTGGCCGGGCGTTACCTTTCCCGGCGGGCATGTGGAGCCGAACGAGTCCTTTGAAGAATCCGTTGTCAGAGAGGTGCGAGAGGAAACGGGTCTCACAATCGAAAACCCGCGCCTGTGCGGTATAAAGCAGTTCCCGCTGAATGAAGGCGGACGTTACGTCGTGCTGTTTTACCGTGCGGATACCTTTACCGGGACAATCGCTTCTTCAGAAGAGGGCGAGATTTTTTGGGTTGAAAGAAAGGATCTGCTTTCCCTTCCGCTTGCAGAGGACATGGCGGATATGCTGCGTGTGTTTGAGGAGGATGAGCTGTCCGAATTTTACTATTATAAAGAGGATGGATGCTGGAAGCACCGGCTTTTATAAAGGAGGATGGATATGTCAAAGAAAATCACCGTGGCGATTGCGGGGCTTGGCTCGCGCGGAAAAGATACTTATGCGAGAATGGCAAAGCTTTTTGCGGATCGTATGGAGCTTGTTGCGGTTGCAGATATTGTTCCGGAAAAGGTCGAAGAGGCGGTTCGGGAATATCATATTCCAAAAGAGCGCTGCTTTGACAGCGCCGAATCGCTTTTGAAAGAGGAACGGCTTGCCGATATACTGTTTATCTGCACCATGGATAAACAGCATTACGGACATGCGATCCCCGCTTTGGAAAAAGGGTATCATCTGTTGCTTGAAAAGCCGGTTTCTCCGAATCTTTCTGAGTGCCGTGAAATTGAAGAGGCGGCGAAACGATATAAACGGCATGTCGTGGTGTGCCATGTTTTGCGCTACACGCCGTTTTACGGAGAATTGAAACGTCTTATCGATGCGGGGACGATCGGCGACGTTGTATCCATTCAGGCAATTGAAAACGTAGCGTACTGGCATCAGGCGCACAGCTTTGTACGCGGGAACTGGCGCAACAGCAACGAGACAAGCCCTATGATTCTGCAAAAGTCCTGTCACGATATGGACATTTTGCTGTGGCTTGCGGGAAAACATTGTGAACGGGTCTCCTCATTCGGCGGGCTCCGTCTGTTTAAACCGGAGTGTGCGCCGGAGGGCGCCGCGGCGCGCTGCCTTGACGGCTGCAAAGTAAAGGAAAACTGTCCGTTTGATGCGGAGCGCTTTTATATCACAGACGGCGTTCTGAAAGGAAAAACCGGCTGGCCCATGGATGTGCTGGCACTGCACCCTACAGAGGAGTCGATCCGTAAAGCGCTTGAATGTGGACCATATGGACGGTGCGTTTATCACTGCGACAACAACGTGGTCGATCACCAGGTCGTGAATATGGAACTTGAGGGCGGTGCAACTGTCAGCTTTACCATGTGCGCTTTTACAAGCCGCAGTCACCGCGAAATTAAAATTATGGGAACAAAAGGCGATATTGCGGCGAATATGGGCGACAATATCATTGATGTCGGCGTGTTCGGCAAAGAACATCGCTATATCGATGTCAACAAGCTTGCTTCTGATTTCAGCGGACATGCCGGCGGCGATAACCGTATGGTTTCAGAACTTCTGGATCTGGTCGCAGGAACGGCGGATGGTAAAACAGCGCTTACCTCTATTGACCGTTCGCTTGAAAGCCATTATGCA
>UQQY01000141.1 GCA_900543295.1 uncultured Oscillospiraceae bacterium
TCGGTTCGTCCGATCGTCAATTTGCTGGGACACTTTGACAAGCTCTGTCATATCCGCGATTTGCAGCATCTCTGTCTGCGCCGCAGGGACGGGAGCCTTACAGATTGTATGGATCCGACCAAGCCGGAAGTGCGTGAGACAATTCGGAAAATGCTTGCGGAGATTGTGGATTGCTTCGGCAAAGGTGTGATCCACTGCGGCGGCGACGAGCCGCTGGGGCTTACACAGGTGTTCGGTGTGGAGGAAGGCGGACGGCTTTTTATCGAACACTACGCTTTTATTCATGACGAGCTTGAAAAGCTTGGCTGCACGCTCATGATGTATGCCGATTTCTTCGCGCCGCCGTGGGGCGACTATGCCGTGCCGGTTGACCGTGCGAGAGAACTTCCGGAAGGAACGGAGTTTGTATTCTGGGACTATGCTGCAAGAGAAGCATACCCCTTTGTTGATGCGCTGCACCGTCAGAATATCAAGATGTATATGTCCCCGGGAACCTGGACATGGAAGCGCTTTGCCTGCGACATCAGGCAGTGCTATGACAATACGATGGGCCTTTTAAAGGCGGATAACGGCCGTTCAAAGGGCATGATCATGTCTTCGTGGGCGGACGGCGGAGACACTTTGCGCGAGTTGACGGCGCCTGGCGTACTAATCGGCGCAAATTTCTGCTGGAATCCGTCTTCTTCCTACAGTTATGACGACGTCTATCTGCTGATCCATAAGAGTCTGTATGGCTTTGACGAGGAGCAGGCTTTGCTGCTTGATCCAGTGTATCATCACGACCGGATTGTGAAACGTGCGGATGAGCATGAATTCAAGCTTGAGATGTGGCAGAATCCTTTTGATATGGTGCAGTTTAAGGATCGTGAAAATATCGCCATTCTTCAGGCCGCCATGCGCAAGGCGGAAGCCGATTACGCATCACTGACGCCCGCACGGAATCAGGATGCCTTTCGCGCGCTGTCTCTTTCTATTGCCCGCGCCCGTTTTACTGCGGACAAGATCGCGCTTTTACCGGACAAAGCGCCGGAAAATATGGAGGAAGCGCTGCCTTTTGCGGATCATGCGCTCGCCCTGGCGGGACAACTGCTTGCCGTTAAAGAGCTGCACCGTAAGCTCTGGTTTGATACGAACCGCCATTCCGATTGGGAAATCTGCGCCGCACGCTATGACGATCTGTACGACCAGCTTCGCATGTTCGCACGCAATGTACGGCTGCGCAAGTATTGGTTCCGGCATTGATTCCGGCTTTTACGACAGGAGGATACGCATGAGTTTGTACCGGCCAATGAACCCGTCTTATTATTTTGATCCGGATCATTTGACACGTCTGCCGCACGCGGATCTTCATGTGCATACGAATCTTTCGCTCTGTGCCGATCAGAGGCTTGCCACACCGCGGAATATGTGCCGCGCTGCAAAGGAAAGTGGTTTTGACACGGTCTGCTTTTCCAATCATCTTTGGGACAGCGATGTACCGGGTGCATCTCCCTGGTATGAGACACAGGACTTTGCACATGTGATGCAGATCAAAGAACAGATGCCGCATGAGAAAGATATGCATCTTTTGGTCGGCGGCGAATGCGAGTTTTTTACATACCGGGGCAATATTTTCGCCCTCACTGAACCGCATGCCAGCGAGCTTGACCTTGTTCTGGTACCGCATTCGCACTCGCACATGACAGGCTATGTCGCAGGGGAAGAGGACTGCGCTTCCATCGAAAAGCAGGCGTCGTTTCTTTTAAGAAGCTTTCTTGCGGTGGTAACCCACCCGCTTGCCCCGTACATTGACGTCGTTGCGCATCCGTTTGCCGCGCTGTGTAATTCGGAATGGCTGGATTGTGCCGTAGATTTCATCGACGACGATTCTCTATATGATGCATTTGCTTTAGCTGCACAAAAACGAATCGCCATTGAGGTGAATGCCGGTATTCTTAAAAATAAAACGGAAGAGCAGATGAAAACGAGCGGATTTATCCGCATGTTTCGTCTGGCACTGAAGGCGGGCTGCCATCTCACATTTGGCTCAGACGCGCATACACCGGGCGCTTATGAGAAAACGCTGCCGATTGTAAAGGCGCTGCTCAGCCAGATATAATGAGAACTTCTCTTTTATAGAGCTTTATAAAGCGCAAAAATGCCGCCGAAGATTTCCGGCGGCATTTTTAGTGCCTTTTTTAGTTTAAGCTGACAATATTGCAGGAAGCGGACATTGTCTCCACGCAGTTTTCATACAGTTCATCCTTATCGTCAGAGAAGGATGAGGAGAAATAGAAGGAGACGTTTGAAGAATCCAGCGTGCGGAGCGAGCCGTCGTTTTCCAGAACCACATTGCGCGCGGCCACTATCGCGTACATCGGGAAGGTCTCTTCTTTTCCATCCTGCGAGAGCGTGATATTCATGGAATACAGATGAAAGATCGTATTGTAAGTTCCCCAGTCCTGCGCCTCTTTGCGGGAAGCAATATAGGTGTTATCCAATTTGATGTCTTTAACAGAAACATTTGCAAGATAGGAATAGTCGGGGCTGTTGATCTCATAAATGATAGAGAAGCTGTTGCTTTTTAAAGAATTGGATAGCTTTGCCGCGGTAGCCTCTGAAATTAAACTGTTAATCTGGGTGGTCAACTGCTCTTTGTCCGTGATATACGAAGCCAGACCTTCGATTGTATATGTCTTGGTATCCTCCAGGACAATTCCGCCGGCCTGTTGTATCTCAGTTTCATCATAGGAGGCCGCAATGGTAACGGCATCGCCGTTTGCAAAATATTTTTGCTCACCCGCTATGAAATAATAAAAGAGATCTTCGTTTCCGTCGGAAATAGTAACCGTTCCAACAGGAGAAATGCCGCTGTAGGTGAGCGCCAGATTTTCAAACGGATCGATGATATCGGCTTCCTCAAGCCCCTCGGCTGTGACGGAAAGCTCCGTATTTTTAAAGCGGACGCCGACCTGATCGGCATAGGCTTCGTCATATGTAAAGGCAGCTGTAATCACATCGCCGTTTTTGATCTTTTCCTCCTTGTTTAGCTCGCCTTGCAGAGTAGAGGCAAGAGCGGCCTGTTCTGCGTTTTCAAACACTTCATTTGCATCCCAGTCGTCCTTGACAAGCTGCGCCTTGGCATATCCGTCGTAGCCTTCAATTTCGATATGATACAGCTCTGACAGATCAACGTCGTGGTGTGTGAGCGCGTCCACAAGGAAAATACCGCCGACAATCAATCCGGCAAGGATTAAAACACCGCCGGCGATTATCAGAGAGAGCATCCACCCCTTCAGCTTTTTCGGCGTTTTTTTCTCCGGAAAGCTGTTCCCCTGCGGAGGAACGGCACGCTGCGTCGGATACGAACCTGTGGGAGAGGGAGGGGGCGGCGTCTGATACTGCGCAGTTTGGCCGTTTGACTGTGCATAAGCACCCTGCGGCGTCTGATACTGCGCAGTTTGGCCGTTTGACTGTGCATAAGCACCCTGCGGCGTCTGATACTGTACAGTCTGGCTGTTCGGCTGCGCATAAGCGCCTTGCGGCGCCTGGTATTGCACGGTCTGGCCGTTCGGCTGCGCATAAGTGCCCTGCGGCGCCTGGTATTGCACAGTCTGGCCGTTTGACCGCGCATAAGCGCCTTGCGGCGCCTGGTATTGCACGGTCTGCTCGTTTGGCTGTGCATAATAGGAGGAAGCGTTCTCAATCGGCGGAACACTGTCCAAAATTCGCTGCGCAAGCGTATCAGCGGGCATCGCCGACTGTTCAGGAATCGGCTCCGTCCCGTCCTGCGGCAGATTGTCTTTATTCTCATCCATTGTTGTTTTCCTCCTCAAAAGTTTTGCTGTGCCGCTTTTCTTCCTTTTCCGGTGAAAGACGCAGCTTATTTTCCTTGTAGAAAGCGCGTCTGCGGCGGGCGGCTTCCCATTCAAGCTCTTCTTCGTGCGTCTCACAGCGCAGCATCGGAACAGGGATGGGATTATCGTTCTCATCCAGCGCCACCATAACCAGATAAGCGCGGTTAATCATTTCCTGACTGCCGTTTAAATACTCCACAAAGGTATCCACCCGTACCTCCATTGAGGTTGTCCCCACATAGGTAAGCTGCGCTTTTAGAACAATGGTACTGTTGACATAGGCGGCCTTTTTAAATTCCAGCTGGCTGACGGATGCGGTGGTGACATTATATCCGGAATGCCGCCTGGCCGCGACTGCCGCGACCACGTCGATCCATTCCATCAGCTTTCCGCCGAACAGACGCTGATAGCCGTTGATGTGTTCCGGCATCAGAATTTGAATCTGTTCGGTGCGGGACTGCGCCACTGTCTTAACAGAACGGTCTTCCATATGCATAAAACGAATCCTCCGATTGAAAGAATGCGGCGGAGAGAAAACCTCCGCGCCCGAAAGGAAGGTCGGTACGAATGCTTTCACCGCACTGAATACTGCCGCATGCGGCGGATAAATGAGAGAACAGGCGGTTTGCTTCTTTTTCACAGCGGTCGTGCGTAATGGCGGCGGACATGCCCCGTTTTAAATAAAGGCAGACCACCGCGGCCAGCGCTTCTGCCGGAGAACGGGCCAATATCGTGCGGAAGAAGCGGATTTCCCCCTCTCTTCCCACCGTATAGACGGGAAAACGAAACGGCAGGACGACGGACAGCCGTTGGCTTCCCGCAAGAACCGCCGCATTTCCATCCGGCGCGACAAAAAAGCAGCGAACAGATTTCCGCGCCTCCTGAATATCGCGCAGAATCCTCGCGGAAAAGCGATCCTGCTTTGCGCGCTCGGCCGCATAAGAGGCGAGCAAAAGCTGCCCCGCGCCAAATGTGCGGCTGTCTAAAACGACTGCATCCTGCCTGCCGCATAGCGCTGCGCGCGCCGTGGCGTAAGAACCGGAGAGCTGCGCCGGCGCTGTCAGCACAATATTAAACGCGCCGCTTCGGCAGGCAAGCCGATAACTCTCTATATCGGGGCAGAGCGGCGCATTCGGGCTTAGGCGCGGCAATACGGGGGCAAACGTCTGCGGAGAGAAAGCCGCGCCGGACAAGGGGAGGACCGTATCGGTTAAAATGCGGTATTGCATGGCCTGTCCTCCTTGATAAAGCCGAACAAAAAAAGTGTTCCCATTTTCTTGAAAAATCCTGCCTTACTTTTCGGAATGCTCGGCTGCTGATTAAGAGTATTATACAATTTGAAAGCGTGCTTGTAAATGTGTTGCGGCAAAATTTTTGCACGCCGCCGGATTACGTCCGCTCTTCAAGCATTGCCGCAATCCGGCGGGCAGCCCCGTCTGGTGAAAGCGCGCTGGTATCGAGCTTTACGGTATTCATTTCGGCATAGCCGCCAAGCTGGCTGAGACTGCGTGCAATAACAGCTTCGTCGCGGCTTCCGCGTGCAATGTCCTGCATGAGCCTTTTGCGCAGCACGTCTTCGCTCTGCACAAGCGTAACGCACAAAACCCGGGAGCTTTGCGTGCGCAGACGGGCGAGCACTTCAGAGAGAATATGCTGTTCGTGCATAACCCAGCAGAAGATTACGTTTTGATATGCGGAGCAGTCAAGAAACTGTGCAAGCAGGAACGTGATGTTTTCCATGACCATACGCTTGGTTTCTTCGGTCACGAGAAAAGGATCGGCATCCCAGCACCAGTCTCCGTCCAAAAAGACCGCATCCGGCAGAATTTTTTGCAGTGCTCGGCTGACGGTTGTCTTTCCGGC
>UQQY01000142.1 GCA_900543295.1 uncultured Oscillospiraceae bacterium
TATAATCGAATTCGTCCAAGGAGATTTTTTTGATAGGCGACCTCTTTCAAAGAAAAGCTCGAACAAAATCGGTTGATTTTTGGTCATTTTATCCTTCAAGAGGGATGCATTGTCACAGGAAAATTGAAAAAAAGCGGCGGTCGTCAAAAAGCGGACGTGCTGCGAACTGCCTTTTCGTCATTATAGATAATACGCTGATAAAATATTTAGTATTTTTGCGAAAAAACTATTGCAAATTTGTTTCGGCTATAGTAATATATATACATACAATTACGGGTGCGCATTGCGCATATTGCATAATGCCGCAGATAGTAAGGGGATTTGTCACTTGTGCAAAGCGGGCGTCTCCCGTAAAATACAATGAAAGAATAGGAGTGAAGACATGGCGAAGGTCAAAGCGGAGAAAGTCAAAGCAAAAAAATTTACCTTTGATGATCTCGAGTTGATTCTCTTATCTTTGCCGACTGTAATCTGGTACTTGATTTTCAGTTTCTTGCCGCTGTTCGGCTTGCTGATTTCCTTCAAGAACTGGAGAGTCTCTGGTGGATTCTTTGAGACGTTTTTCACGTCAGAGTGGGTAGGCTTTAAGAATTTCAAATTCTTATTTACTACCGGCGCTGCAATGACGTCACTGCGCAACACACTGTTATACAACCTTTTGTTCGTTGTATTGGGTGTTGTTATCCCTGTTACTTTGGCTATCATGATTTCCAATCTGTACAGTCAAAAACTCGGTAAGGTCTGTCAGACGGCGATGTTTCTTCCGCACTTTATGTCATGGGTTGTAGCAAGTTACTTCCTTTTCGCTTTCTTAAGCGGTGACAAAGGTCTTATCAACAATGTGATTAAGTCGATGGGCGGCGAGGGTGTCAACTGGTATGGTCAAGAGGCGCTTGGATGGTGGCCTTTCATCATTATTTTGATGAATATCTGGAAGACAACCGGTTATGGCATGGTCGTTTACCTCGCGACGATAACAGGCATTGACTCTACATATTACGAGGCTGCTGTTATCGACGGCGCTACCAAATGGCAGCAGACGACCAAAATTACAATTCCGCTGCTTAAGCAGATCATGGTCATTATGGCGATCATGGCGGTCGGCAAAATCTTTAACTCGGATTTCGGCTTGTTCTATCAGGTGCCGAAGGGCACAAGCCAGCTTTATCCGGTCACCCAGACGCTCGACGTCTATATTTATAACGCGTTGAAGGGCATAGGAAATATTGGTATGAGTTCGGCGGCGGCATTCTTCCAGTCGATTGCGGGCTGTATCACGATTCTGATTGCGAACTTCATCGTTACAAAGATAGACGAAGAGAGCGCGTTCTTCTAAGGAGGTGAACGAATAATGGCTAAAGAGAAAAAAGTAAAAGAGAAAAAGGTTTTGGAAGGTCTGGCGAAATTCAACCGCGTCAGCAAGCCGGTTAATTTCATTTTCTCCATTATCTTTATCATTGCAGCATTGTGCTGTGTCATTCCGCTGATTTTCGTTATCATTATTTCGTTTACTGATAAAACGTCTATTGCGGCAATTGGCTATTCGTTTATCCCGCAGAAATGGTCGCTGGCATCTTATGAGATGTTGTGGACTTCAAAAGACCAGATTATCAGAGCGTTTGGTATTTCGATTTTTATTACGGTTGTCGGTACGGTGCTCGGTTTGTTCCTGAATGCAACCATCGGCTATGTTCTTTCCAGACGAAGCTTTAAATTCAGAAAACTTTATACCTGGCTGGTATTTATTCCGATGATCTTTAACGGCGGTATGGTTTCTACCTATATTGTTTATACTCAGTTGTTGGGGCTGCGCGATAACATCCTGGTTTTGATCCTGCCGCTCGCAGTATCATCCTTTAACGTTATCATCTTGCGCACGTTCTTCCAAACGACGGTTCCCGACTCTCTGATTGAATCCGGCAAGATTGACGGTGCAAGTCAGCTAAGAATCTTCTTCCAGATCGTACTGCCGATCTCGCTGCCGGCGTTGGCGACTGTCGGTCTGTTCCTTTGCTTTGGTTATTGGAACGACTGGTGGAATGCGTTTATGTACATCAATGAGCAGGCGCTTTATCCGTTGCAGTTCGTCTTGATTAATATTGAAAAAACAATGGACTTCTTTACGAACAGTGCGGCTTATATGGGCATGGCGGCTTATGAAGTTCAGCAAAAGCTTCCGCAGGATGGTATGCGCATGGCTCTCGTTGTCGTTATCGTACTCCCGATCGCATGTGCTTATCCGTTCTTCCAGAAATACTTTGTTTCTGGCCTGACAATCGGCGCAGTAAAAGGCTGATTGCATTTTCACAATTGTATTTAAATCGGCAAGATTTAAATAATATTTTTTTAGGAGGATTTCGTTATGAAAGGCAAAATCAAACTGCTGTCTCTGCTGATGGCACTTGCTATGGTTGCTTCCATGTTTGTCGCTTGTGATGGCGGCAGCAAAGAAGGCGACGGCAGCAAAGACAGCAACGAGCCGGTTGAGCTTGTTTGGTGGCACTGGGGTAACGCACCGACCGCTGGTGATGACGCGATCGCTGCACTCAATGAAAAATCCAAAGAAGACATCGGCGTAACAATTAAGTTCATTTGGGCAACGCAGGACGACTCCAAACTGAAGACTGCACTGTCCACAGGTTCGACGGACGACATCGCATTCACATGCTCTTGGTTCGCGAACTACCTGTCCACCGCTCAGAAAGGTCAGCTTGCTGATATTACTGAGCTCGTTAAAGCCGAGACAGAGCTTTACAACTTTGTTCCGGACTGGGGCTGGGATGCAGTAACGGTTGACGGCAAAATCTATGCTGTTCCGACCATGAAAGACTCTGCTGCTGAGCAGTTCTGGCTGGTAAACAAAGAGTACGTTATCGACGAGGCTGGCGCTGAGGAAGAGTTCAAAGCTACTGGTAAAGCAGTTTCTTCCGTTACTCCGCTTCTGAGAAAACTGAAGGCTTATGCAGACGCTGGCCATCCGTATCCGAACGATCTGACTGCTCCGTTTAACTACAACAAAGCTGGCTTAAACGGCTATGAGACTGGTTGGGATGTTGTTCAGGCTGACACCCATATCGGCGACAAGATCGACGAAGAGGGCGTTAAGATCGTCTCCATCTATGAAGATCCGGATATGGTTGCAGACTACAAAGAACTCGCTACCTGGTACAAAGAGGGTCTTGTAAACAAAGACTGTGCACAGATTGACACCGAGCCGCAGAATATCATTGTTTCTACTGCTCAGGGCTGGGAAGGCGCAGAGCTCTCTTCTTGGGGCGTTGGCAAAAACTACACTGTTGCAATCAACAAGAAATACGGCCCGGTAGCTACCCGTGCAACCGTTCTTGGTTCCTGCAACGGCGTGTTCGCTAACTCCAAGAATAAAGAAGCTGCTGTTAAATACCTCGCTTACATCAACACCAACAAAGACTACAGAGATATGCTCGCATACGGCAAACCGGACGTCAACTTCAAATATAAAGATGACGGCACCGTTGAGATCCTGAACAATGACTATCAGCCGGGCTCTTTCGCACAGGCTGCTACTTGGATCATGACTCCGGCTTCTCCGGCTCCGGCTTCGATGTATGATGACATCAAAGCAATGGCTACAGGCGCTCAGTCTTCTGAGCTGATTGGCTTTGCTCTTGATCAGTCCAACATCGAGAACGAAATCGCTGCTGTTTCCGCTGTTAAAGACCAGTATGCAAACGGTCTGCAGTGCGGCACTTACGAAGATGTTGACGCTACACTGGCTCAGATGCTCAAAGAGATGAGACAGGCTGGTTACGACACGATCATCGAAGAGGCTAACAAGCAGGTTAATGAGTACCTCGGCAAATAATTATTCTCTGAATAATTAAAAAGAAGAACCCGAAAGGGTTCTTCTTTTTTTGTGCCCAAAAGAAAAGCGCATATGTTTCTCTTTGAATAGTTGAAGGATTCGCTGCATAATCATGTGAAAAAGATATTTTCCTGAATAGATTTTGCCGTACCGCTTGACCATCTTTTCATTGAACGGTACAATAAGGAGAGGATATTTTGCGTTTCCGGACAGGCTTTTTCATAAAGACGGTGCTTATGTGCTTACTTCTGACTTCCTGTGGTGTACAGGAAGATCCAATTGATTCTTTATTTGACCGTATTCATCAGGCGAACAATGCCTTTTCTGAAGAAAGCGAAGCATTAAACAGTCAAACTGCTCAAAACAGCGAAGACGAACCGCTTCATGGAGTCTGGATCTCCTATTTGGAGCTTTCCAAGCTTGCAGGCAGCGCCGAGAGCGTCTTTCATGCGCAGGCTGCGGCCATGATGCAGCGGGTGAAAGAAAGTGGCGGCAACGCCGTGTTTGTACAGGTGCGGCCCTTTGGCGATGCAATTTATCCTTCCTCGGTTTATCCCTGGTCGAAAATCGTTTCCGGCAGTGCAGGAAGCGGGCTTTCTTATGATCCTCTGACCGTTTTACTCGAACAGGCCCATGCGCAGGGCCTTTCTTTTCATGCGTGGATCAATCCTTATCGCCTGATGAGTGGGACTGACTTTTCCAAAATTGATCGCACTTTTCGAACGTCGGCATGGTATCATGGAGACTCCCGCAGCAGCTATATGTATGAGGTGAATGGCATCTGGTGGCTCAAGCCTTCAAGCGATGAGGCTCAGACGCTGATTGCGGACGGCGTGCGCGAGCTTCTTTCCAATTATGCAATAGATGGGATTCATTTGGATGATTACTTTTATGCCGTTTCGGCGGAATCCCTTGGTGAGACAACTGCTGCTGCAAAAGAGAACAATACGCGCCTAATCAAAACACTTTATGATCTGACCAAATCTCTCCGGCCGAATGCTTTATTCGGGGTCAGTCCGGCAGGCGGATTTCGTAAAGACAGTACGCTTCCTGTCTCTGATACCGGCGCACTTTCGACAGACCTTGCCTTGTGGTGCAGGGAGGCGGGCTATCTTGACTATGTAATGCCGCAGATCTACTGGGACGAAACGCATGAAATACAACCGTATACCATGACGCTTGAAAAGTGGCGTGCGTTTGTGACGGAACCAACAGTACGGCTTTATATCGGGCTGGCTTCCTACAAATTTGACGATTCAATCATTGAGCAGCAAAAGCAGGCCGCCTTGGAAAAGGCCGATGGATTTTGTCTGTATCGATATGATTATATCTGACGTTCAGAAGAAACAGAGATGAAAAAAGACAAGGAGATTAGCCCTGTGGCTATCTGTCGAATTTAACCGCTATGAATACTGCGCACCCTCAGAAAATTGCAGAAGCAGCAGCGCAGAGAGTTGTGAATTATGTTAATAACTACAGATAAAAGGAAGATACAGAATATGAAAGTCATTGATGCGCATGCGCACATTTTTCCTCAGAAAATTGCAGAGCGTGCAGTCAGCTCAATTGGAAGCTTTTACGGAATCCCTATGGACGATGACGGAACGGCCGACGTTTTACTCAGAGAAATGCGGACCGCAAATGTCTCGCAGAGTCTTGTCTGTTCTGTTGCGACGAAACCGGAACAGGTGACGTCCATTAACACTTTTTTGGCGGAAGAGGCGAAACGTCATCCTGAATTTGTTCCGTTTGCGGCCATGCATCCGCTGATGACGGATCCTGAGGCGGAATTTGAACGGATTTTAAAGGCTGGTTTCTATGGGATTA
>UQQY01000143.1 GCA_900543295.1 uncultured Oscillospiraceae bacterium
CAAGCTGATTCTTGCAGGCGATTTTGAGACGAAGGCGCTGTATGAGCGCGCGAAACAGCATCCCGGCTGGGGAAATGTCGAGTATCTGGGCTTTCTCGGAAGAAAAGAGGTATGCGGGGTATTGCAGCGCGCAAAGGCGGGGCTTGTAACGCTGCACCCGATCCCGCAGTATTTGATCTCGCTTCCGGTGAAGATGTTTGAATATATGACGGCGCAGCTTCCGGTTATTGCATCTGATTTTTCGTATTGGAACGAGATTGTGGACGATGTGCAGTGCGGCGTATGCGTAGATCCTCTGAAACCGGAAGAAATCAGAAAAGCAATCGAATATATCATCCGACATCCGGATACGGCCAGAGAGATGGGTGCTTCCGGAAAAAAAGCGGTTTTCACAAAATATAATTGGGAGAACGAGGCGCAAAAACTGTTTTTGCTGTATCGCTGTGAACCGGAGGAATCAATTGTATGAATATCCTGATTATCAATCACTATGCCGGAAGCGACATCTATGGTATGGAGTTCAGACCTTTCTATTTCGGACGGGAGCTTGCAAAGCTTGGTCACGAGGTAACGGTGCTTGCCGCAGGTTATTCCCATCTGCGCCGCAGGAATCCGGAGGTCTCCGTTGATTTTACGGAGGAGAAGATCGAAGGGGTGCGGTATATCTGGCTGAAGACGCCGGCTTACCGAAGAAATGATCTTCGCCGGATGCTTAATATGACAACATTTCTGCGCAAGCTTAAAAAGTATGCGCCGCGTATCGCCGCCCAATGCCGGCCGGACGCTGTAGTGGCTTCTTCAACCTATCCTTACGATGTGCGTGGGGCAAGAAGAATTGCCGACTGCTGTGAAAAGCCCTGCCGCGTCCTGTACGAGATTCACGATCTCTGGCCGCTGTCATTGATCGAGTTGTATCACCTGAGCGAAAAAAATCCGTATATCCGCAGTTTGCAGAAGGCGGAAAATGATGCGTACCGGCTGTCCGACGGCGTGATTTCCATCCTGCCGCATGCGGATCGCCATATTCATGAACTCGGGTTTTCGGACGTACCGTTTTACTATGTTCCAAACGGCGTCGTTTCCGACGCCCCGGCAGAGGATGCGCCTGAAAATGTTCTGCATGCCGTTCAGGAGGCGCGCGCGAAAGGAAAGTGCATCCTGATGTACTTGGGCGGTTTTTCAAAGGCAAACGCACTGGACGATCTGCTTAGCGCAGCGCCGCTTTTGCCGTTTGGCGTACAGCTTTTTCTGATAGGCGGCGGTCCCTTAAAGAAGGAGATAGAGGAAGCCATACAGAAAAACGGCCTTTCAAACGTTACGATTCTGCCGGCGGTGCAAAAACGGCAGGTACAAAATGTGCTTCGCCTTGCAGACGCTTTGTATATTGGTGCAAAACGGACGCCGCTTTACCGGTATGGCGTGGGCATGAATAAAATATACGACTACATGCTGTCAGGCCGTCCGATTCTCTATGCGGTGGAATCTTCGAACAATCCGGTTGCGGAAGCGGACTGCGGAATTCGTATTGCAGCGGAGGACCCGCAGGAGATCGCCTCCGGCGCGCGGATGCTTTTGCAGATGACGCAGGAGGAGCGGGAACGCCTGGGCGCTAACGGAAGCCGCTACGCCCGTCAGTATCACGATTACTGCGCTCTGGCAAAACAATTTGCAGCCGCCTGCGCAGGAGAGGAGACCGAATGAGCAGGACGCCTTGCTTAGAACGGCTTCCTTTCGCCATGCAAAATGACGCCGTCCTGCGTTATGCCGGAATTCTGCAAAAGCGGAAAGCTTCCCTTGTGTGGAAGCGCATACTTGAATGGCTCGCCGCATTTTTGGCATTTGCCATAGTATCGCCGTTTTTTCTTCTGATCTGCCTTCTGGTGAAGTGTACCTCTAAGGGACCGGTCTTTTTTAAACAGGAACGAATCGGTAAAAACGGACGGCCTTTTTATATTCTGAAATTTCGTACTATGATGGAGGATGCCGACCGCTACGGCGTACAGCTTACGACAGGGGACGACCGGCGGATCACTCGGTTCGGCGCGCTGCTTCGGAAAACGAATCTGGACGAGATGCCGCAGCTTCTGCACGTTCTGTCAGGGAAAATGTCGGTTGTTGGCACGCGCCCAGAGGTACGGCGCTATGTGGAGCAGTATACGGACGAGATGATGGCAACGCTTTTACTGCCGCCGGGCATGCTCAGCAATGCAAGCGTAAAATACAAGGAAGAAAGCCGTCTGCTTTCCTCAAGGGATGATCCGGAGCGGGTTTATCTTGAGCAGATTTTACCGGATAAAATGCGGTTTAACCTCGATTATCTGCCGCGAGTGGGCGTAATGGAGGATTTAAAAATCATCGGCCGTTCCATCGCATGTATGTTTAAAAAGGAGTCTTCAACTTGAAATTCATCGACTTGGAAGCACAGTATCAGCGCATCAAGCCGGAGCTTGACAAATCGCTGGCTAAGTTGTTCGTCCGTCAGGACTTCATCCTCGGAAAAGATGTGGATGTTTTGGAAAGCCGTCTTGCGGAGTATGCGGGGGTTAAGCACTGCGTCACGTGTTCAAACGGGACGGATGCGCTTTCGATGGCGCTTATATTAAAGGGCTACGGGCCGGGAGATGCGGTTTTCGTTCCGGATTTTACCTTCTTTTCAACAGCGGAGGTTGTTGCACAGCGCGGAGCGGTTCCTGTTCTGGTGGATTGCCGGGCGGACAGTTTCAATATGGATCCGGCAGCGCTGCTGCGCGCGGTAAAACGGGTGGAGCAGGAGGGAAAGCTTGTTCCGCGTATGGTGATTCCAGTGGATTTATTTGGCCTCTGCGCGGACTATGACGCCATCCGCGAAATTGCCGATGCGCATCATCTGGCAGTTTTGGAGGACGGTGCGCAGGGCTTTGGAGCGGAATATCATGGGCGGCGCGCCTGCTCGCTCGGCGATATTGCGGCAACGTCGTTTTTTCCCGCTAAACCGCTCGGCTGCTACGGCGACGGCGGCGCAGTCTTTACGGATGACGATGAAACGGCGGTGCGTCTGCGTTCCCTTCGTGTACACGGAAAGGGAAAGACAAAGTATGAGAACAATTCGCTTGGCTTGAATGCGCGCCTTGATACCATTCAGGCCGCTGTGCTCAACTGCAAGCTTGATTTGTTTGAGGAAGAGATTGCGCTGCGCAACCGTGTTGCTTCATGGTATCATGAGCTTTTGTGCAGTGAGGTGAAAAAGCCGGAGATTTCGTCCGGCTATCAAAGCGTCTGGGCACAATATACGATTATTCTTCCGGACTATGTAAACCGTTCGGAGCTTCAGGAGCTGCTAAAGGCCTCCGGCGTGCCGACGATGGTGTACTATGAGCGTCCTCTCCATTTGCAGAAAGCGCTCGCGTATCTCGGAGGAAAGCCGGGCGATTTTCCGGTATCCGAGTATCTTTCAAGTCATGTGCTGTCTCTGCCGATGCATCCGTACCTGAAAAGGGAAGAGGTTGAAACGGCGGCGCGGTATGTCAATCGCTTCGTGCGTTCTTATCAGGCGTCCGAGCTGTAAAACGCGGAAATACAGCGCTTTGTAACGAATTTGTAACAACTGTGTCTGTAGTCTGTGATATAATAAAATTGGATTATGAGCAGATTTCGGCTGCGCGCATACTGCCAGCCTTTCAATAAAAACCGGCTGCACTTTGTGCGGCTGTATGGTAATAAAAGAGGGAATCTGTGCCCATATTAAGTTAAAGAGGCAAATGCAGAACGATAACTTCGTTTCTGTGTACCTCACGGAGGTGGATTATGGCACAGTCAAATCGTCGGGTTGTTCGCCAAAAACGGGTCAGCCGCGCGCCTTTTCTCATTTTGATTTCCATTATTCTGGCACTTGCCGTCACACTTGCAGTTTCCTTTGCTTTTTTTATTTCGGATGATTTAACGCGCCCGAATGTAGACAAGTTGTCGATTACGGCGCAAAAGCTGTTTGGAAATGCAATTGATATGGAGCCGGTGAAGGACACGGTCGAGATGATTAAGGCGTTTCACAGCAATGACAACAGCAATACGGAAAATCCGGACGTCGAGACGGAGCACGTTAAGGCAGAAACATTGGTCGCCAGGACCAGGGCTGCGGATGATTCGTATTTTAGCGACGCAGTTTTTATCGGCGATTCAATTTCTGTTGGACTTCGTGTTTACGGCGTTCTTCCGACGCAAAACGTCATAGCCGAACAGAACGTCAATATCATGAATTTGGTGAATGATACGCCGGTCTATCGTACCAGCGGAACAGAGAAAAAAACAGTATTCCAGGCAATTGCTGAGAAGGTGCCCGATCCTGACAAAATATATATTTTGATTGGTGCAAACGGGATTCCGGGTCTTACGAATGAGGCGCATATCAATTACTATGGAAAATTTTTGGATCGATTGCACCAGACCTATCCGGATGCTATGATCTATGTGGAGACTGTTACGCCGATCACGAAGGATTCAGAGTATGTTCGAGATTCGTTCAATATGGAAAAAATCAACGATTTCAACGAGCGGCTCTATAAACTGGCGCAGGAAAAGGGCGTATACTACCTGAATGTCCAGGAGGTGCTTCGGGACGATAGCGGCTATCTGATTTCGGATTATGACGCCGGCGACGGTATGCATTTAAAAAGCAATGGCCATAAGGCGATGTATCAGTATTATCTGACACATGCGGTTCAGCCGGACGGCTACATTGATAAAATTGTCTAAAAGGAGATTTGCGGTATGAAAAACACAAAAAAATGGATGGCGGTGCTTCTCTGCGGCCTGATGCTTCTGGTATCGGCAGCATGTTCGCAGGAGGAGAAAAACCCGAAAGCGTCGGATGTGGTCGATGAGCTGCGCGCGGAGATTGAGTTTCCTGAAATGGCAAGCCAGAGCGTGGAAAACCTTGCAGCGTACGGCTACGATCTGACGGCGGACGACGTTGAGGATATGTGCTTTATTCTTGCAGGCAGCGGCATTACGGCGGACGAGGTTTTTGTCGTAAAGCTGAAGGACGAGTCCAAGGCGGATTCTGTTAAAAAGATGATGGAAACGAGACGCGATATGGTAAAGGATACGGCGGCTGACTATACGCCGGAGGAGACGGAAAAGCTGACGACAGCGGTAATCGGCTCGAAAGGCGCCTATGTTTATTATGCGGCCACCAACGACAACACAAAGGCGAAAGAGATTTTGAACAACGCATTTTGATGAAAAGAAAAGGGGCGGAATATCGTGATTGTGGAATCATTGGCCATCCTGCTGATTCTTCTGGCAATGGAGGTTATTTTTCTCCGCGCACATAGAAAAAGCAACGCCGTTCAGATTGCTCCGCTTCTGATTCTTCCGGGCGGTCATTTCCTTGCCAATTTGGTGCCGGACTTGATTCCTTCATGGACACTATCGTCTCAGACGAAAAGCCTGATCGACATTTTGTGTATGACGGTAGCGGTTGCACTGATGGGATTCTTTGG
>UQQY01000144.1 GCA_900543295.1 uncultured Oscillospiraceae bacterium
CACCCCACTTGTTAGATAGTATATCATACTTGTCTAACAAATGGGGTGCAGTTCAGATGGCCAACAGTCCTTTTTTGCTCTGCGATATTCACTCCCATGACGGGTTTGTTTTGGGGGGATATATACCGAAGAACAGCGTTACGTCTGTATGTACCTTGCTTCAATTTATTTAATAAAGAATAAGGCGGGACAGCCAAACCGCAGTATCTTGCTACAGTTCGGCTGTCCCGCCTGTTATATGGAAAGAGAATAAGAGGTGAGAAAGAGGCATTTAAGAAAATCTCCCAATGCAATAGCATTGGAAGATTCCAGACTGCTTTTTTATTTTTTCTTACTGTTGGCCTTTGCACGCAGATTATTGTCAAGAATCGCTTTTCGAATCCGAATATTTTTCGGCGTGATTTCGAGGAGCTCATCCTCCGCCATGAATTCCAAACACTCTTCCAAACTCATACGGCGCGGCGGCGTTAAACGCAGCGCATCGTCGCTGCCGGAGGCGCGGGTATTGGTAAGCTGCTTTTTCTTACAGACATTAACTACCATATCCTCGGAACGCGGGGAACAGCCGATCACCATGCCTTCATAGACGTCCACACCAGCGTCAATAAACAGCGTGCCGCGCTCCTGTGCGTTGTACAGACCATAAACGACCGAAACGCCGGTCTCATACGAAATGAGGGATCCGTTTGAACGGCGAACAATTTCGCCTTTATACGGCTGATAGCTGTCGAAAATTGCATTCATGATACCTTCGCCTTTGGTATCGGTCAAAAATTCGCTGCGATAGCCGAACAGGCCGCGCGAGGGAATCAGAAATTCAAGGCGCATACGGCTTCCCTGCGGCGCCATCTGCACAAGCTCGCCTTTGCGGCTTCCGAGTTTTTCCATCACGCTGCCGACGCAGTTTTCCGGCACATCGATAAGCAGGCGCTCGATCGGTTCGCACTGTCTGCCGTCAATGGTTTTCATCAATACGCGCGGCGGATTGACAGAAAACTCATATCCTTCACGGCGCATATTTTCAATCAGAATAGAAAGATGCATTTCACCGCGTCCGGCAACCTTTAAGCTGTCGGCGTTATCCGTTTCGGTCACACGCAGGGAAACGTCCTTTAAAAGCTCGCGGAACAGACGGTCACGGATCTGACGGGAGGTGACGAATTTTCCGTCCCGTCCGGCAAAGGGACTGTCGTTTACAGAGAAAGTCATTTCAACGGTTGGTTCTGAAATTTTGACGAACGGCAGCGGTTCCACTGTATTTATCGCACAGAGCGTATCGCCGATGGTGATATTTTCAATACCGGAGAAGATGATAATATCGCCCACTTTTGCAGAATCCGCCGGAACGCGCTTTAATCCCTCGATTTGATTTAAGGAGACAATACGACCCCTGTAGGGCGGTTTCGTTTCGTGATAATCTGCAACCATAACGTCTTGATTTTGATGAATTTCGCCGCGCTCTACCCGGCCGATACCGATGCGGCCGACATAATCGTTATAGTCAATAGCGGAAACCAGAACCTGCAAAGGACCGGTTTCGTCGCCCTGCGGCGGGTCAAAGTGATTGATAATCGCTTCAAACAGCGGCACAAGATCGGTACCCGGATGATCCGGCGAAAGGGAAGCTGTACCATCGCGGCCTGAGCAGAAGAGAACCGGGCTTTCAAGCTGCTCTTCTGTTGCGTCCAGATCAAGAAGAAGCTCCAGCACCTCGTCCACAACCTCATGGCATCTTGCATCCGGGCGGTCGATTTTGTTTACCGCAATGATAACCTTGTGGCCAAGCTCCAAGGACTTCTGCAAAACGAAACGGGTCTGCGGCATTGGGCCTTCCGCCGCGTCAACGAGCAATACGACGCCGTCTACCATTTTTAAAATTCGCTCAACTTCGCCGGAAAAATCGGCGTGGCCGGGCGTATCGACAATGTTGATTTTGATGCCTTTATAATGTGCCGCCGTATTTTTTGCAAGAATGGTGATGCCGCGCTCGCGTTCGATGTCGTTGGAGTCCATAATGCGGTCCGCGACAACCTGATTTTCGCGGAATGCGCCGCCCTGCTTGAGCATTTCGTCCACCAACGTGGTTTTACCATGGTCAACGTGTGCGATGATCGCAATATTCCGAAGATCTTCTCGGATCATATGAAAGATTTCCCCTTCCTGAAAGGTATAATCGACTGAATTGGTTTATAACAGACCTATTATACATCGTTTTTCTCTTAAATGCTATAGAAAACGCCGCTTTCGGTAGTTATACTAAAAAAGGAGGGGGCCGTGCGCTCAAAATTGGAACAGTTTTGCTTTTAGAACCACTGCAAAGCGCCTATCCATCAGGAGCTTATATAAACGCAATATATATATATATTGCATATAATTTTATTTCTATATTCTACACCGGAAGTGTCCTTTTTGTACTATACAAAAGTGTTCGTGCACGCTATAATATAAATCAAGTTGAAGAAAGTCATGCGATTTTTAGTGCTCGAACACATGGCTTTTTTCAATTTATTACGCTATGATGTGCTCGCGCACATTTTGGAAGGGAGGAATATGCGCTTCATTTCGTAAGCCATTTAATTTTTTTGTAGGAGTTGAAGAGACAAATGAAAAATCAGTTAAGGCGTGTTACTTCTGCGGTTTTGGCAGGCGTACTCTGCGCCGGAACGGTGTTCCCGACTACGGCGTTTGCCCGCTCTAAAGAAGAGAGCGACGTTTTTGCCGGTACGGCGGACTACCACTACGAGGAAGAGCTCGGCGACAACCAGCCGTGGGTGCACAGCTACCGTATCGACAGCCTTCTGGACTGGTCGTCGGAGACGGATCGGTATGCCGATTACAACCGCGCGCTTATCCCTTTGCAGGAGCGCAATGAGAAGTACACCGCAACGCAGGCCAATCCAAACCTGACTGCGGAAGCGGAGCTGCTCGTTCTGGCCGGCGATTATCAAACCGGGCAGGACGATATGTGGAATGCCGGATATTTAAGCGCGTACGGCGATACATTTGCGCGGTACTGTTTTAATTTCTGGCAGTATATGGACTATTACGGTACATGGCACGGCGAGCACACGGAAAATGTACCGGATGAAATTTTGGATATTCACAGTAACAGCATTATGGTAAACTTTGAATACGGCGCGATTATGCTGCCGAATCCGGGCTATACCAATGCGGCACACAAAAACGGCGTTAAATCGATTGCCGTTATCGGCCTGCCGAAAGCGGATGAAAACTATAAGCCGCTTTTAACGCAGGATGAGGACGGCCATTTCCCATATGCACAGAAGCTGGCCGAAATCAAGAATTTCTATGGCTTTGACGGCTACTTTATTAACCAGGAGCGCGACGTTGCAGTAGCAGATATTCCGACGTATAAGCTCTTTTTGAAAGAGCTGCGCGACCTTGGCTGCTATGTGCAGTGGTATGACGCGATCGACAACGACACCGGCTCCGTTTCTTACCAGAACGAGTTTAACGCGACGAACAGCCCGTTTATTATCGAGGGAGAAACGCGGTATTCTGACTCGATTTTCTTAAACTACTGGTGGAACCAGAGCAAGCTGACCAATTCCAAGGCGCACGCGGACTCGCTCGGCGTCGATCCGCTGAGCACCGTATTCGTGGGTGTGGAAGGCGGTATGAACCGCTGGAACCAGCCGTACGACATCGCGTATAACAAGGATGAGAACGGGCAGCCAATGAACGGCATCGCCATCATCGGCGCGGATATGCCGAACGATGTGGGCACGGATGCGGACGGCGTATACCGCAACAAATACCTGAACGAAAATCAGTGGAAGATCTTTGAGCGCGAGCGGATCTGGTGGTCCGGCCCGAACGAGGATCCCACCAATACCGGACGCACGGGATTAATCCGCACCGATCTGGGAATCGGCCAGAAGGGCGCTTCCAACTGGGACGGCTTTGCGGATCAGATCATCGAGAAATCGGTAATCAACGGCTCGAACTTCCATACGAATTTCAATACCGGCCACGGATTGAACTACTACCTAAACGGCGAAGCCGCCGGCGTGGGCGAATGGAACAATATCATCATTCAGGATATTCTTCCGACCTGGCAGTGGTGGTTCGACTCTGAGGGGACAAAGCTTACGGCGGACTTTGACTACGGCGAAGGCTATGAAAAAGGCACGCAGTACAGCTATCAGACGGTCAACCCGTATAAAGGTGCGGATTCCCTTGTTGTAAGCGGCAAGCTCGACGCGGAGAACTTCCTGCATCTTTATAAAAGCGACCTTTCTGTAAATGAAAACTCGAAAGCGTCGGTTACTTTTAAGAAGGTTTCCAATGACAGCGCGGTGATGAAGCTCGGTCTGATCTTCAAAGACAGCGATGAAGTTGTGAAGGTTGACATTCCCAACACTGCCGCGGTAAGCGAAGGCTGGACGACAGAAGAAATCGACCTTTCGGCATACGCAGGCAAGACGATTGCAGCGATCGGCTTCGTGTTCGAAGGAGAGTCTGATTTTTATCAGATGAATGTCGGCGAGCTGAAGATCACCGACGGCTCTGTAGCGGTACCGGAAGCGCCGACCGGCCTTAAGATCGACAAAGCCTATACCTCCGGCGAGATGACGATCTCGTGGGATATGGCGCCGTATGACGAAGTAAAGCAGTACAACGTCTATGCGGTAAAAGATGGAAAAGAAGTCTATTTAGGCGGCACCTATGACGAGGTGTTCTACATCAACGATGTAAACAAAGCGATAGCCGAAGCGGAAAAGACAACGGTTGAGTCTGTAACAGTATCTCCGAAAGAAGTAAATGCGGTTGCGGGCGATACAGTAGACTTCGACGCAAAGGTAAACGGCATAAAGGAAGAGGACGGCCAGATCACCATCGTGCTGAAAGCAGTTTCTGCGGACGGTACGGAGAGTGAAGGCGCAGCGACGTCCCACAACTACAAGGACTCTGTGCAGAACGTAGAAGTAAAGGCAGAGGACGGAAAGCTGAACGTCACATGGGAAGGCGGAAAAGCGGACGTTGTCGTAACAACAGAGTATGAGAAAGAGGCGCGTGTCTGGACGGCTTCGGGCGAGAACGGCTGCACAGTCGATGTAGCAAGCGGAGCAGAGGCGGACGGCGCACGCTATACGATGACGATTACGACGCCGGAGGGCGCTGCCGTTACGTATGACGGACAGTTGGACGACAGCTACTGCGCGCCGTTTGACAGAAAGATTTCAGGCGGCTACATTGATTTCCCGAAGGTCAAAGACTGGTGGAAGATGACATATTCCACTGTGACGGACGGGGTTGAATCAGAAGAAACCACCGCGACGCGGTTTATTACCATCGATCATGACAAAATGCCGTCCATCTCGAAGGACGCCGATACGGTGAAGATTACGCTGAGCGATTACCGCGGCAACGTGTCGGAAACCGTGGAGGTGAAAAACAGCCCGAGCGTTATCATTACGACGGATGTATCCTCCGTTCAGGCTGGTACGCA
>UQQY01000145.1 GCA_900543295.1 uncultured Oscillospiraceae bacterium
CCGTTACTTGATAAGTCCCTTGATTTTTCAACGCAGATAGTTTTATTTTATGAGACATTTTCTAAATCAAAAAAGGATACAACGATTGCAAAACAATTACTTCGTTCTGAAACAAGTATAGGTGCAAATATAAACGAAGCGGTTTACGGCAATAGTAAGGCAGATTTTATATCGAAACTCCATATTTCTCTCAAAGAAACAGGCGAAGGTATTTATTGGCTTACTTTACTGAAACGAACAAAATTAATAGAGTATGATTTTGAAAGTTTGCTGGCGTTGGCTGAGAAAATAGGCGTATGCTCATTGCTTCTTCGAATACCGCAAAAGAAAACAAGTGAACTCCCGACGTTTCATAATTCTGCAAACGCATAACATCTTTTTTGTACCCAATAGCCAAACAATAATCGGCACTGCTTCATGAAGCAGTGCCGATTATTGAAAATTTACTTAGGAGGGATCTGTATGCCAGATTACAAGGCTATGTATTATCACTTGGCGGGGCGCATGGCAACCGCTATTGATGCGCTGGAAGCGACCACCAATGCGTTGGTTGACATTACCGAAAAGTTAAAGCTGGCGCAGCAGACCACAGAGGAAATGTTTATTTCCAGTCCTGACGACGATGCGGATTCTCCGGATAACGTTTCAGAGTAAGAACTGTAATTCGCAAATTGTATAAACAATCATCTATAGTGACAGGATATTATACGTCGGAATGAGTTGCGCTCATTCCGATTTTTTATTTTATAAAAATCAGTCACCCGTTTCACTGTTCCTCCTTTTTCACAAAAGGTTACGCTGTGCCTATGCTGTTCGCTTGTAAACGAGCCGTTTACCGCAAGCGGGCTTGCCTTTTCCAGGACGAAGTCTTCCCTTCTTGTATCTTTCGTTTTTATTTCTTTTTGGTTTTTATATAACTTGTATTCCTATCTTGTTCATGGTATAATTCACAATATCAATGACGATATGCCTGTTTTCTCAACCGCCGCTTCATTTTACCTATCCGAAAGGAAGTCAATATCATGTCAGAAAGGCCCGAAGTTCCGCTGAATTGTCTGTTTCAAGGCTGCTATAATCCTGCCTTTGAGGAGGAAATACGGAAAGGCAAGGAGAAATGCTATCGATATAACCAGCTTTGTCCAAACGATTATGCGGCTCAGCGCAAAATCCTTGCAGAGCTGCTTGGAGGTATGGGTGAAAATGTTATTTTCACGCCGCCCTTTTGGTGCGACTATGGCTATAATATTACAGTCGGCAACGACTTTTATGCGAACCACAATTTAATTATCACAGACGGGGCTAAGGTGACGTTTGGCGATAACGTATTTATCGCGCCTAATTGCTGCTTCACCACCGCAGAGCATCCCCTTGATCCGGATCAGAGGAAAGCGGGGCTCGAAATCGCAAAGCCGATCACGATCGGAAATAATGTTTGGATCGGCGCCGGCTCTACCATTCTTGCAGGTGTTACCATCGGCGACAATACCGTAATCGGCGCCGGAAGCGTTGTGAAAAAATCTATTCCAGGCGGCGTTGTGGCGGTCGGCGTTCCCTGCAAGACGCTGAGGAAAATCACTGAAGCGGATAAAACCCGTTATCCCCTGCACAAATCCCTGGAGAACAGAAACGGACGATGATATAAAATCAAACGGCACAGCTTGTCTAAACTGTGCCGTTTGATTTTATTCGATAAACAGCAGGTGCTTTCCGGTAGTTTGCACCGATTCAATCACAAGAATAACTCCTTCCGTCCGGCTCAAATATCTAAAGGCGTCATCCGCCTCATCGGTAGCTGCAACATATTCGCCGCGCCCAAGTACTGATGACCGCAGCAGTTTTAAAGCAGGATGCCAGCATACTCCTGCTATCGTGCGACTTAAAAAGTATCTTAAAACCGAAATCTATTTTCGAAGAACCGCTTTTCCGTCCTCCTGGTCAATGTATCCATCCATATCAAAGGCGCCGCTCCAGCTCCTGATTGTAAAACGAAATCCGATCAAATACTCCGGCTTATATCCCATTCTGTCGGCAAGTTTTTTTAAAGAAAGATCCTCCAACAGAACAGTTTTAATATCCCCGCCAAAGCACCTCTGATCCCCTTTATAAAATTCTAAAGCGGCATATTCCTCCGAAAGAAAGTCATCGATGCAGTCCATTAGATCCTCTGCTCTTTCAAAATGTACGTGCTGTGTAGAAAAAGAAAGCGTATACTCCGCGTAATCCGGTTTGTGTTCTATATATTTCACAGAAATGTCTCCATGATGATATGGATTGACAAGATCCATTCGCTCGCTACAATATCTATCCTCCACCGGGATGACATTTAAATCTGCATATCGCTCTTTTAAAAAGGAAAGCACCTGTACATTCCTCCTTTTATCTTTATTCCTGTCCTTCCGCTCACGGGTTTTCTCTGTCAATCCGCATCACACGCCGCAGCCATTCAATACTAAGCTCCGTCCATGTGGCAAGATGCGGGCATATCTCATCCGGATGGCCGTGCGGCGCCGTCTCATAGGTCGCAAGGGCGGAGGCATGCCGTCCCCATCCATAGGCATGCAGCTCAAACGGAATTCCCGCCTCTGCAAGCGCCGCCGCAAACATCAGCGAATGCTCCACCGGCACGACCTCATCCTCTCTTGTATGATACAAAAAGACCGGAGGGGTTTTGTTCGTAACGAGCGTTTCAAGCGAGACCTGTTCTAACTGCTGTACAGCGGGCGCCTCCGTATGGAAGAGAAAATCGAAGGTCTTCATGTGTACCGGATGATGCGCCGTAACCACCGGATATGCCATTACAACGGCGTCCGGACGGTTCTCCTCCGGCGCGAGTGCAAGCGTTTCCGCAAGAAACGGCTCCTGCCAGGAAACGGCCAGATTTCCTGCAAGATGCCCGCCCGCCGAAAAGCCGCACACGGCGAGCTGATCGGCGCGGACGTTCCACACCTCGGCGTTTCTGCGGATCAGCGCCGCAGCAGCGGAAATCTCCAAAAGCTGCTGCGGGTACGAAACCGGCGTCAGACTGTATTCCAAAACAAAGGCGTTAAAGCCCGCGGCGAGAAAGCGCAGTGCAATCGGTTCTCCCTCTCTGGTTACGCGCCAGCGGTATCCGCCGCCCGGACAGATTAAAACGCACGGACGCTTTCTCTCCGGATCAATTCGATCGAAATTATCGGGAAGGTACGTAATCAGCGCAGGCGACTGATCCGAAGAAAGGCCCGAAAAGCAGTCGGTCAAAATACAGCGTTCATGGCGCATCGTCATGTCCCCTTCAGCGTAAAATAAGCGGTTTACTTTATTCTACAGCACATTCTCCCGCAGCGCAAGCGAAAACGCTCCAAATAACAGCGTGTCCAGACTCTTTTCATAGAAAAGGGCATGACAACCGATGCAGACAGGTATATAATAATAAAAACAGCATCGGGCATAAGACCCGCAAAAAAAGGGGAAGAGCATCATGTCAATCTTACGGGCGGATTTTTATTCTGAACAGCTTACCATGAACACAAGCGCCATCATTATGCTGCCGGACGACATTCCAAACAGCCGCGCGCGGGTTTTATACCTCCTGCACGGCCTTTCCGACAACTGCACCGGCTGGATGCGCCTGACGGGCATCGAGCGCTATGCGCGCGAGCGGAAAATGGCGGTCGTCATGCCGGAGGTGCAGCGCAGCTTTTATACCGATATGGCATACGGCGTAAATTACTTTTCCTACGTCGCAAAGGAACTTCCGCAAAAAATGCGGAAGATGTTCGGCTTTTCTGCAAAGCGGGAAAAGAATATGATCGCAGGCCTTTCCATGGGCGGCTACGGCGCACTCAAATGCGCGCTCACCTATCCGGAGCAGTATTTTGGCTGCGCGGCCTTCTCTTCGGCCTGCGATATGGAACGCAACTTCCACGAGCGCTATATCGACGAACAGCGTCAGCGCGAGCTACAGGCAATTTTCGGGCTGGAGCTTCCGCTGCCGGAAAAGGACGATCTGTTCGCGCTGTTGAAAAAAAGCGCGGACGCGCCGGTCAAGCCGAAATTCTTTATAACCTGCGGTACGGACGACCTGCTCCTGCCGCAGAACCGCAGCTTTAAGGCGGCAATGGAGGAACTCCCCTACGATCTCACCTATATGGAGTGGAAGGGCGACCACACCTGGGATTTCTGGGACAAATCCATTCTTCTGGCGCTTGAGCTTCTGGCGGATCATCGAAAAAAACTTTCACTGTAAAAGAAATGAGGTAAAGCATATGGCAGTCCCGCTTGCGGAGCGCATCCGGCCGTCTTCGCTTGACGAGGTGGTCGGACAGCAGCATATTCTGGGAAAGGACAGGCCGCTCCGCCGCATCATCGAGTCGGGTCATATTCCGAATATGATTTTCTACGGCTCTTCGGGTATCGGCAAAACGACGGTCGCCCGCATTATTGCAGAGCGGACGAATATGCGGCTGCACAAATTAAACGGAACCTCCGCTTCAACGGCGGACATCAAAGCGATTGTTGAGGAGGTTCACTCGTTTGCCGGCTATAACGGCATTCTTCTGTACCTCGACGAAATTCAGTATCTGAACAAAAAGCAGCAGCAGTCGCTTCTGGAGCATATCGAGAACGGAAACATCACGCTGATCGCTTCTACAACGGAAAATCCGTACTTTTACATTTATAACGCTATTTTAAGCCGCAGTACTGTCTTTGAGTTTAAGCCGGTCGAGCCGGAAGAAATCGCAAAGGCGATCCGCCGCGCCTTTTCTGTCTTGTCGGAGGAGTACGGCACACCGATTGACGCACCGGACGACGTCGTTTTCCATATGGCACAGTCCTGCGGCGGTGATGTGCGCAAAGCCATGAACAGCGCGGAGCTCTGCTGCTTCTCCGCAGAGGAACAGGACGGAAAAAAGCACATCACCATGGAGCTGGCCGAAGCGCTTTCCCAGCGCAGCAGCATGCAGTACGACCGTTCCGGCGATCAGCATTACGACATTATATCGGCTCTGCAAAAATCGATCCGCGGCTCAGACGAAAATGCGGCGGTTCACTATCTTGCACGGCTTTTGGAGGCAGGCGACCTGATTTCCGCCTGCCGCCGCATCATGGTCATCGCATGCGAGGACATTGGTCTCGCCTATCCGCAGGCAATCCCAATCGTAAAAGCCTGCATCGACGCGGCAGTGCAGCTCGGTCTCCCAGAAGGACGGATCCCTCTGGGAGATGCGGTGGTGCTTCTGGCAACCGCGCCGAAATCAAACAGCGCCCATATTGCGCTGGATCGCGCAATAGCGGATGTACAGGCGGGTAAGGCAGGCCCGATTCCGCGCTGTCTGCAAAACAAGCATTATGACGGCGACGACGTGAAGGTAAAGGGACAGTTTTACAAATATCCGCACGATTATCCGGATCATTATGTAAGACAGCAATATCTTCCGGACAATCT
>UQQY01000146.1 GCA_900543295.1 uncultured Oscillospiraceae bacterium
GTATGTACAGAGAAAAAAGCACGGCCGTCAAACAACAGAACCGCAAACAGGATTTCTGCAAAGAGCGCCGCCGTAAACAAAACCGCATTTTTCAAGTTGCGCCTGCGGTTTGCTTTCAGATAGGCCGTGCATCGCGGATAGCGCACTACTTCCATGGCGCCGTAGCCCTGGCTTCGCAGATGGATCGGCTCTGAAACAAAATAGAATCCGCCGATAAGAAGCAGAAAATAGGCGGTGAAATGCAAAAACGATCTTGGATCCAGCCTGTAAAGCGGATAGACGCCTGTGTTATAAAGCAGAAGATTGAAATAATCAAAAAGGCCGAGACTGCCCTCATCCGACCGGGTGGCGATAACAATCAGTGCAAGCGGCAGACAGGCCAGAAGCGCAAAACCGATCTTTTTTACCATACGGTTTCTTTCTCCTCAGCGTTTTTTTCCTGCTTTGGTTTGGCTGTAAGAAGAAGGCAGATAACAGCAATGACCGCGTAAGTAAGCAGCGAGCAGAGAATGGCCGTGCCATCCACCGTCTCGTACATATTAAAAAAGAGAAAATTGAAGCGAACGAAAACCGCTCCGCCAAAATAGTTCAAACCAAAACCGGCAGCGATCAGGCTCATCCAGAAAATCGCGGCAAAGCTTTTGCTGAAACGAATCGACAGAAAGACGTACAGCGCGCTCATGGCAGCAAAGCTGAAAATCGTGTAAGCCGCATAGATGAGCTGCTGCGAAAGCACGAAGGGCTGCTCCCAAACAAAGCCCAGCACGTTGAACAGAACAATTAAAAAAACGACGTATACAAAGGATAGTGAAATCAATTGATCTGCGTAGTAATACCGCTGACGGCTTACGCTTTCAAACCGTATCAAAAGCATCGGATTTTCGAAATCAAATGGGAGAATCAGCAAAAGAAATCCCGCATAGGAAAAAATCGTAACAAACGGATGCTGAAGCATGGAGAAGGTTACTCCGACGGTGCCGCGCGCAAAACCGGAATATACAAAGCCGACAACAAACGATACCACGAGAAAAAGCGGGATATTCAGATACTTAAGCAGCCGCATAAACGTCACCATGCTTTCTTTTCCGGCTCAGTCCCCAGATAAACGTCGCAATGGAAAACAGAAGCGGCGGCAAAAGCGGAGCCAGCACTTGTATGGTGCTGGTGTAAAAGCGTCCGTCCGGTACAATCGTGTAAGCCGGAGAGAAGTAAAATAAGTCCACGCTGTACATGCTGCCGATTGCGGAGCAGAGCAGGTCGAGACCAAAGTAATAGACAACCGGAATCAAAACGCATAAGTACCAGCGCCGCGTATAAAACGAAACCGCCGCGAAAAACAGCGCATAAACCGAGCCGAAAATAATATACTTGTGAAAACCGTCCAGCAGCAAAAAGAGAATGGGATGATCGCTGTAAAAACTGCGGCCGAGAATATCCATATAAAGATCCCGCTCATAATACAGTACAACGGGATGAAGAATCGACGCGCCGATCAGCATTAAAACGCAATAAGCCAGATATAAAACGATACATCCGGCTAAGACGTGCTTGATGATATTGGAAAGGACAAAGCGGCGATAGGATTTTGTCCGGAGATAACAGATCGGATACAGCTTTTGATCCCGTAAAAACGGCAGCATTACGATTCCCGAAAAAACCGGAAGAATCATTTGGATCAGGGAAAAGGAATCGATCGCAAAATTCTGAAAAGAAAATACCGTTTGAAAGTACTCTTCTCTTGTTCCCCTCATATCGCTCAAATCCCAGATAAACGACGCCTCGAAATATCCGGAGAAAAAGTACCAGGACAGATAGGGAACAATGATTAAAAGCAGAAAGGTTATCAGGTAATAACGGTTGAAAAGTAAACGCCTGGTCGAAATTTTCATAGATAAAAATCTCCTTTTAAAAAGGATTATTGATATAGGACGTACTGTAAATGCGCCCTCTATCAATAATTATATTTATGGTTTCCATTTACCTCTCATTGCAAAGGTTTGATCACCTAAATGTTCTCTAGAAGCAAATATGTTTACTCTCTCTCCATATGCAGCACCTGTTGAAACATAGCGTTCTTCACCTAATGTAAGTATGTTTTTTACAGAAGCCACAGTTCCGGTTGTTTTTCTGGTTGTCAGCCATACTTTAACGTTTTCTGGAGCTCCATCATAATATAAATAGGTTACAGCATCCGGATTCGTTTTAATACGTGAATCAACTTGTACATCACCATAGCCAACATCGCCAGACCATGTTGTCGATCCGGCAGGTGGATTTGCAGCGCCAATAGACATTGATGCTGAAAGCATTAAACCGCCTAAAAGAACACCTGCTGCTAATTTCTTTTTGATACTCAAAACAGTTTGCCTTTAAATAATAACCAAATTTGTTGTATTATTAAAGCACGCTTTTGATAAATTTATCCTATCAGAAGAAAGAACGTTTGTCAATGGTTAATCGACAAATTTCGCCAATTAATTCTTTGGATTTCAATTAGATATTTCAGTTCCCAGACATTAAAATAGAAAACAGATTATCTGATAATAAATCAAAACACATAAATCATTGATTGAAAGTTATTGCCTTAAAGCATTGTATTCTGCAAAAAACGGGGATGGGCTGCAAAGAGGTCCGCCTTGCACGCCATATCGCGTTGTGTTATAATATTTTCGTTATAAATAGTGCGTTTATGAAAAGGATCGTCGTACACAGGGTTAGATAGTGGGTGAGCGGGATGAAAAGGAACGGGCTTGTTTTAGAAGGCGGCGGAATGCGCGGCGGTTATACGGCGGGCGTGCTGGACGCTTTTATTGAAGAAGGCGTCGCCTTTGATTACTGCATCGGCGTATCAGCCGGAGCCTGTAACGCTCTTTCCTACATTGGAAAGCAAAAGGGACGCTATATCCGGGCCAATACGGATTATCTCCGCGATCCACGGTATATGGGTTTTCGGTGTATGCTGAAAACCGGCCATTTTCTCGGAAACCGCTTTATTTTCGACGATATTACAAATGAGCTGGTTCCGCTTGATTTCGACGCTTTCGCACGTGAGACGCCGTACTGTCCCTTTACGGTCGTTACGACGGACTGCTTTACCGGTAAAGCGCGCTATGACGTAATTTCGGATTTGCATGAGCAGTGGCGCCTGGTGGAAGCGTCAAGCTCCCTGCCGCTGATTTCTCCCGCTGTTGCGTATGAAGGGACCATGCTGATGGACGGCGGCGCGTCGGACTCCATTCCAATCCGGCGCGCGCAGGAAGACGGCTGTACCCGCTTAGTCGCAGTCCTCACGCAGCATGCCGCCTACCGCAAAAAGAAAAGCCGCGCGCAGGCGATGCTTCGTATTGTTTACGGAAGGAAGTACCCCCAATTGGTTGAAGCGCTGGGACGCCGTCATACGGTCTATAATGAACAGCTTGATTATGCCGCAGAACAGGAAAAAGCCGGAAGCGTGTATTTAATTCGTCCAACGAATCCGGTTGCTGTCGGGCGGATGGAGCGAAATCCGGAGAAAATCAGAGCATTGTATCAAATCGGCTATTTAGATGGAAAAGCGAATGCCGCAAGGGTCAAAGCTTTTTTAAGGGAGGAGGACAGTCCTTGACACTGCAATCTGCGCTTTTGCACACGCAGGAAGAGACCGGATGCAATGCGTTTTTTGCAGTACAGGATTTAACATCCGGCGAAGTACTTGCGGTTCATAGGGAGGATACGCCGGTTCCAAGCGCCAGCCTGATTAAGCTGCCGCTTTTGCTTTGTGCGCTGGAAGCCGTACAGAAAGGAGAGCTTTCCTTTGACCGGCAGATTCCGATTTGTGAACAGCAGCATACTGGAGACAGCCGTACGATTGCCCAGGGCGTCTCCTGCGCGCCGCTCTCCTTTTTGATCGAGACCATGATCGTTGACAGCGATAATACGGCGGCGAATGTATTGATCGATTTTCTGGGAATGGAACGGGTCAATGCGCTTTGCAAAACATGCGGGATGCTGGGAACGTGTCTTCGCCGTCACATGCTGGATTTTGAGGCGGCTGCCCGAGGAGAAGAGAATAATACCACAGCGCGCGATATTCTGCGCTTTTTTTCGCTCTTGCAGGAAGACGCAGTTCTTACTCCGGCGCTGTGTGAAACAGCGCGCAGGATACTGCTTGCACAGCGGGACAAAGCATATCTTATGTACGCCATGCCAAAGCAAAGAGCGGCGCACAAAACCGGAGAGCTTCCGGGTATCCGCCACGATGCAGGAATACTCTATGGCAGAAAACGGACTGTCGGATTTTCCGTTTTAACACAGGCGGACAATGAAAACAGCGGCACGGCCTTTCTGCGGCAGGCCGGCGTTTTACTGCGATCATTTTTGTAAGCGGCATCAAACTTTCTGCATAATATAACAAAAAAGCACACCGCAATTTTGCGGTGTGCTTTTAACTTTTCGTAAAAAATCAATCAGTCGCTGACGTATGGCAGCAGAGCAGCCTGTCTTGCACGTTTGATTGCAACCGTCAGCTCGCGCTGATGACGTGCGCAGGTACCGGTCACGCGGCGCGGCACAATCTTCGCGCGCTCCGAAAGATAGCGGCGCAGTTTAGCAACGTCTTTGTAATCGATATGTTCAGCTTTATCAACACAGAATGCGCAAACTTTTTTGCGCGGTCTTCTGCCGGCCGGACGGCTCGGACGCTCCGGTCTTTCGCTGTGGTTTCTCTCCATAATCGCTTTACCTCCTTATACTGGTTTAAAACGGAAGATCGCTGTCGTCTTCAATTGAATCGAAATCGTCGCTGTTGAAGCCGCCGACCGAAAAGCTCGTACCCTGGGACGGCTCGCTGAAGCTGCCGGGGGCGGGCGTCGGAAATGTTGCAGCAGCCGGTCTTGCGTCCGATTTACTGTCCGCAAAATAGACCTGATCGGCGACAACCTCAAATGCAGTGCGCTTGTTTCCGTTTTTGTCTTCGTAGTTCCGTGTTTGGATCGAACCTTCAACCGCAATCATACGGCCTTTTGAAAAATACCGGCAGATAAAGTCAGCCGTATTTCTCCATGCCACGATATTGATGAAGTCCGTCTGGCGGTTTCCGTCCTTGCCGTTGTAATTGCGGTCAACCGCAATGGAGAAGGACGTGACGGATATACCGCTGGGCGTTTGCTTATGCTCCGGATCAGCCGTAAGACGGCCCATCAGAATAACGCGATTCAGCATAAACAGTCACCTCCGTTTATTCGCCGACTCTGAGTGTAATCAGAGAACGCATGACGCCGTCTGTAATCTTTAAGACGCGGTCAAGCTCAGCCGGGAACGCGGAAGCAGAAGTAAAGTTGAACAGAACGTAGTAGCCCT
>UQQY01000147.1 GCA_900543295.1 uncultured Oscillospiraceae bacterium
TTCTTCCAGGCAAAACCATTTTGGAAGCGCTCAACACCGACCTTGTATGTGACGCGATCAACGTTGCAATGAGAGAGATTTTCCTCCAGCTCGTTTATGGCAGAACACAGACCGCTTTCTCTGAGGATGGTCTGCCGATCGGCGCAGGACTTGAAGATCTCGGCAAAGGACTCCGCTCTCAGGTCGGCACCATCTTCTCCACCCAGAAGAAGGGCGTGCGCTACATGGAAATGGCGGAAGGCTATATCCTGAAGGTCGCAGTTGATGAAAACGGCGAAGCAATCGGCTATCAGTTTGTCCGCGTCGGCAAAATGCTGGAGGACATCCGTCACGGCGTTGATCCAAAGACCGCATATGAGAAAAATATCGGCACATACGGCCGCTTTAATGAGGCAGACGGTGCTGTGAAGTATATCGATCCTCGCGAAGAGTAAGCGCAAACAGACTTTAAGGAGGTAATTGTTAACATGGCACAGTTTGAAGGTAAAGAGAGAAGAATGCCGAAAATCGAGAAATGCCTTGCCGAATACGGCTTTGCAACCCTCGAAGAGGCAAGAGATTTCTGCCTTGAAAAAGGCATTAATGTTGAAGAGATCGTCAAAGGCGTTCAGCCGATCGCTTTTGAAAACGCAGTATGGGCTTATACGCTCGGTACTGCTGTCGCACTGAAAAAAGGCGCAAAGAAAGCAGCCGACGCCGCTGAAGCGCTTGGTATCGGCTTGCAGGCCTTCTGTGTTCCGGGCTCCGTTGCAGAACAGCGCAACGTTGGTCAGGGCCACGGCAATCTCGGCGCTATGCTGCTCCGTGAAGAGACCGACTGCTTCTGCTTCCTTGCAGGACATGAGTCCTTCGCTGCCGCCGAGGGTGCAATCGGTATTGCGAGAACGGCAAATAAAGCGCGTAAAGCTCCGCTGCGCGTTATCTTAAACGGTCTTGGCAAAGACGCTGCATATATCATTTCGAGAATCAACGGCTTCACCTATGTGGAAACAGAATACGATTTCTCTACCGGCGACTTAAAGGTTGTCCGCGAGGTTCCGTTCTCCAAGGGTGAAAAAGCGGCTGTTAAATGCTATGGCGCAAACGACGTGCTCGAGGGCGTTGCTATTATGAAAAAGGAAAATGTCGATGTTTCCATCACCGGCAATTCCACCAATCCGACTCGTTTCCAGCACCTTGTTGCCGGTACCTATAAAAAATGGGCAATTGAAAACGGCAAAAAGTATTTCTCTGTTGCTTCCGGCGGCGGCACAGGCCGTACTCTGCATCCGGATAACGTTGCGGCGGGCCCTGCTTCCTACGGTTTGACCGACTCGATGGGCCGCATGCACGGCGACGCGCAGTTCGCAGGTTCCTCCTCCGTTCCGGCTCACGTTGAGATGATGGGTCTCATGGGCATGGGCAACAACCCGATGGTCGGCGCTACTGTTGCCTGCGCGGTTGCGGTTGAGGAAGCTTTAAAGGACGCATAAATACTTTACGAGCATGAAGGGGACGCCCCAAAAGGCGGCTCGCTTATAAGACCGCGTATATTGATTGACTAGCGAAAACGGCGCAGCTTACAGGCTGCGCCGTTTCTCCGCTTTGCAGGCTTCTAAAGCACTTATTCTTTTAAATAATCCATTAACGGAATTAAATACTTTTTATCTGTCCAGTCGCAGTTTTGTCCTGCCGCGCACATAAGAGCTTTCATCCACGGCTCGTATGTGCGCGGATCTTTTTTCGCTATCGATTTTTGCAGCATTTTGCACAAGGCTCTGTCCATGAATTTCATTTTGCTTTCGTTCCATGCGCCCCGCCCATAAAAAAGCGGAATATCTCTTAAATCGCCCGTCAGATTATGCGCCTTTATTTCTGCAAATGCACGCTCATCATAAGGAGAGGCGCCTACGCACAGTATCGCCAATTTATTGTTTTTCAGTTTGTCAATATTCTTTTTCAAAAACGATAATCCTGCTATTCCGGAAGCGTATATGCCGCCGCACAATAGGATTGTTTCGTACTGCGCTACTTTACCCACTTGTGCTTTCGATGTTTCCATACAATGAAAATTCGTCATAGCTTGAAGCCATTCAGCATATTTCTTTGTCGCCCCGTATTTTGACTGATAAATAATAATTCCTTTTGTCATGATAAATTCCTTTTCGTACAAAATTTATATTACTTTTCCTTTGCAATGCGTTAATCGCTTCCTCAGTATACTTGCCGCCTGTAAGGGATTCCATCATCTGCCATCTTCTCACTTGCCTATCAACCCGTTCTTCTGTTCTGTTTTTTTCCGTATCACTGCGCCCTATATCCCAATGCCTGTTTCAAAAATGCTTCATAGGCCGCTTCCTGTTGTGCATATATTTCATCTGTTGAAATGCCCGGTATTGTCACTGAAAAAACAGTGCCAATTCCAATTGTATAAATCAACATATTTAAATGCAGCTGCTTTGCCCGCTCCATGCTGATGTTTAATTCTTTCGCAATCATTTCAGCAGTATGCGGATTGGCCTCTGATTGATACAAATCATTCAGCGAAGAAACTCCCCTGCGCTGGTGTAAAATAAAGATCCGAAACAAGTGGGGTTCATCCTGAGCCAATTGAATATAGGACTTGCCCGTGCTGCGAAACAAGTCGTCTTTGTCAATATGACTGACTACATATTTTTGTATAAAGCAATTAACCTGATCAATTACATCTTGCCGTAAGCCGTCCATATTTTTGCAATAGCTATAAATCGGCTGTACAGAACATCCTATCTTATCTGCGATACTTTTTACCGTAACCTGCTCCATACCGCCATTTTCTGCAATCTCAAAAGCGGCGTTAACAACCATTTCCTTTGTGATTCTCTGTTTTGGCATTGTCCATTTCTCCTTATAATGAAGTTATATAAATTATTTATATAACTTCATTATAAGATCAATGATGCACTTTGTCAATTGTTACACTTATAAAAGCGACATCAATTTCTTCACGCTGTCAATTTACTGTATCGTATATCATTTTCTTCACATTAAAGTTGATTTTCAGCCTTTGCTGTTTTGTGATGCCCTGCGCCTGTTTCATCTCTGCAAAATAAACATTCAACCTATTTCTTGTAAGAAGATCGCCCGAAGAAAACCTTCAGGCGATCTTCTTCTTTTTTTACAATTGTTTTCTTTATCACTAAGCCGCCATTTTAGCGTACGCAAGCTGCTCGATTCGCTATATTTTGCAATCGTTATTTTGAGTTTTCTATTTCACCAACTTGGAAATATACGAAAACGCACAGATTCCATATCGTCGGCATAGGATGTTTTGGATGTACCATCTACTGTATGAAACCAAAGGAGGACACAAAATGAACGAACAAAAAGACACCTGTGCGTTGTTCACTGTACAGCCGGTCTCTTTTGCAATGGCATACGTTCCGCTTCAGTCCTGGGGAAAAACATATGAAACCTCTGTCGCATTGGATCGCGGTACTATTTTCCCAGAACTTGACAAACCGTTTATCGGAAAGGAGGCTGTGCCCAATGACTGACCGTCAAAAACTGATGCAAAAAATTCGTATGGCAGATTTTGCTGTAATCGAAGCAAACCTGTTTTTGGATACGCATAAAACCGACCGGGCGGCATTGGCTTATTTTAATAAATACCGTGCTCTTTCAAAAGAATTGCATGAAGAATATGCGGAAAAATATGGTCCGCTTGTTGTACAGGACAGTAAAGCTGAAGTCCGCTGGGATTGGACTGACGGACCGTGGCCGTGGGAGTATGCAGCAAACTAAAAAACGATGGTTAAAAAGTTATTCGGCCGGACATTTCGCGAAATAACTAGAATTTCTTTTATAGCAGAGCAATAAAAGAGCAGGCCGGCAGTACCGGCGGAGAGGAGAAACAATGTGGCAATATAGCAAAAAGCTTGAGTATCCGGTGAAGATTAAAAAAGCAAACCCTGCAATGGCAAAATTGATTATAAGTCAATTAGGTGGACTTAATATCAATAAGTTATACAGGGCGAAACCTCCCTATCGCATACACGTTATGCTCATACGCGGATTTCCCTGTATAATCGATCCACTATAAGCCGAATATTTGTTTCGTTGGGAATCCCCTGCGCTTTATTGCTGTCGGTTTTTCGTGTGTTTTGGCAATAACCTGCTGAGAATGTCGAATATACGGAATCGCGCGTCTGAACGTGTATTATTTTTATAGAATAATATCGGGAGGGCATCCCAATGGAACAAACTACAGACATTTTAAGAAGGTTAGGCATTACCCGAAATTACAGGGGAGCCCAACACCTTCGTGCGGCAATCGAATGTGTAAAGGAAAATGAAGAACATCTTCTTCACATCTGCGACTTATATCGTTTGATTGCTTTTCGTGCAGGCTGCAGCGCCGTATCGGTCGAACGGTCGATGCGTACCGCAATTCTTCGGGCATGGGATAAAAACCGTCCTTTGCTCTGCAAAATTGCCGGATATCCGCTGACAGCGCCGCCTACTATATCCGAGTTCATTGAAATGGTTGCATACTATACGCAAAAGTATGAACTCTCCGTAGTATCGCGGTAAGGGCTACAGACTGATCCTGTAGCAGTACATATCCCAACGAAACAATACAGCAAAGCAGAAAGCGCCTCATCTGGAACCAGCACTTCCGGCGGGGTGCTTTTCTGCTGTTTTGGGAAATGATTATGCTTAAAGTCCATAGTGCCGAGGCTCGGACAGTGCGGTCTTCCCCGCTTTTTTTTTGACATAGTGCGCCGTAATCTCGATGAATTCCGATACCGTCGGCGGAGCAGTTAAAGGATAACCGGCCATCAGAGTGAGCAGACTACGGTTCTTTTTCCACGCGCGCAAAACCACTGTCCGCAGATTCCGCTCCACCGCCTGCCAGCTGCATTCTTCCGCCCTTGCTACGGCAAAGTAGATTTCCTTTGTAACCGCGTACAAAGCATCCGGATTGTTGATTGCAATCTGGATGGCGAGAGCAGCGCGGCGGCATCCGAGAAACCGCCCTGTGATACCGAGTGATTTCAGGACGTCATAAATCTCCGTCATATGAAATCCTCCTAAATCCTGTTATTAAGAAGATCATACAATAAAGATTTGCATGTCACATCTATTACGACCTGTTTTCATATAATTCGACAAATGAAGGCAATTCGCTTTGCTGTGATGCAAGACGCAAAAAAGCAGCCGGATTTATTCCGACTGCTTTTTGCGCTATTTGGATCATGCTACAAAGATATTTACTCATAATACTTACTAAAATTATATTGAGAAAGAATGAATAATCCGAATCTTCTTAGAAACCAAAAGATCTATCCTTTAT
>UQQY01000148.1 GCA_900543295.1 uncultured Oscillospiraceae bacterium
GAATTTGTCGGAACCCCGACCAGAGAGGGCTATGTTTTCGCCGGATGGAACGCGGAGGTTACCGATACCAGAGAGATCCGCATCTTTGCCGGACGAAATTCGAAGGCTGCTGAGACCGTGACGGGCAATGCAACCTATACCGCCGTCTGGAAAGAGGACCGGAACAACAACGGTATTCCAGATGAGGACGAGGACAAATATACTGTTACTTATACGGACGGCGTTGACGGCGAAGAAATCTTCCCCGATCAGGTTTATACTGACCTCCTTTTCGGCGACGCTATACCGGAATTTGTCGGAACCCCGACCAGAGAGGGCTATGTTTTCGCCGGATGGAGTCCGGAAGTTGCTGAAACCGTAACAGGTGATGTGAACTATGTTCCCGTCTGGGAAAAGGTTTCTTCTGAAAATCCAGAAAGGCCAACTGATCCTGAAACACCTGTCACTCCTCCGGACACCGGAGACAGCTCTATGCTTTGGATTCCGGTTGTTTTGCTCACAGCAGGGCTCGCTTTCACGGCTCTTTTCAAAAAGAAATCCATCTAAATTAGGGCCGAATGCCGGAAGGCGTGACCGGTATTCGGTATAAAGCCAGAAGGAACACCCCCGTCTCGTTCGAGACGGGGGTGTTCCTTCTATTCTGTTAAAGGCTGCGATTTTGGCTGCCGTATCATCTTATCTTTTCCTGCGGACAAATAAGACGCCCAGCGTTCCCTCGCCGCAGTGATTGGTAATCGTACAGCCCGCCGTTGTCTCCAAAATTTCATCAAACTGCATGCTTTCCCGCACGGCGCGATATGCCGCGTCAATGCAGTCCTTATCGCACTTTGTGTGCGTAATAAAGATCCGGTTTGTCAAAATATCGTCGCGTCCGGAAAGCTTGTCGCGTATATAGCTCGCCATACATTTGTTGTATACGCCGCGGTATTTCTTTCCCACAATCATTTTTCCGTCCTCGACCAGAATACACGGCCGCAGCTTTAACACATTTGCGCCGAGTGCCGCCACGCCGGAACAGCGTCCGCCCTTATGCAGATAGGTCAGCGTATTGATGATAAAGCTTGCCTCAACACGGCCGGTTTCCTCTTTGACGGCCTCAACAATCTCTTCTGCGCTCTTTCCAGCGGCAGCCATATCGCATGCGTCCAGGACCAGAAGCGCCGTTCCGGTCGAAAGATTGCGCGAATCGATCGGATAAACGTTTCCAACCTCCTGTGCGGCGATGCAGGCGTTTTGGTATGCGCTCGAAAATTCCGCGCTGATGTTAAAATGAATCACCGCATCGTGCGACTCCCTCTGCTTTTTGAAAAAATCGATGTAGTCCTGCACAGAGGGCGCCGCTGTTTTGGGAACGGTTTTGGTCTGTGCAAAATAGGAGTAAATATCCTCCGGCGCTACGGACACACCGTCCTGAAACGACTTGTCGCCCATATTGATATAAAGCGGAACGGTCTCAACCTGATACTTTGCAAGCATCTCTGGGGAAAGGTCAATCGTACTGTCGCCGGTAATCTTAATTTGTGCCATAAAGCGGATTCCTCTCTTTGTTCTTTTATTCTCATGCTATCACAACGCCCGCCTTTTTTCAACAAAAATCTGTTGCTTTTGCAAAAACAGTTTCAGCCCTCCGCATCCGTTTTTTCTGCAAGCCGGTACCGCGCAATATCCTTAACGTGATAAACGTTTCGGGAAATCACAATGCTGTCCTGCTTTAAAAACTCAGATTCCAGATAGTCGTAAAGCGTCCCCGGCGATACCATTCCGTTCAAACTTAAAATATCTGTGCCTGCCCCGCCGATAATACTGTCAACAAGCAGCACGCAGTTGGTGCTCATAACAAAATACCGTTTGAATCGGCCGCGCTTGAATTTATAAAACCGCGCGCCGGTTTCGTTGCACAGACGGCTTGCAAAATCGGGATATGCTTTAGCGTCCGCGGCAGGGTTCTGCCGCCGCGCCGTCTGAAGCGGCGGATCCCACGCAATCAGACGTTCCTTTATTTCGCTCACTGCTGTATGTACCGCTGCACGCTGCTCTTCCGACAAGCGCAGACCGAATGAAAAGAGCGTCGTTCCATTGTTTTCCAGACAGTACGGAATGTACGAAGCACGGTCGGCAACCAGCAAAACGCCGTCTCCCGTTCCAATCGGCGTGGAGGACGCCTCGTCATAGTTGCCATAGGCGATCAGCTCGCCTTCAAAACAAATATCGCAATGTCCAATGACGCAGAAACCGTCGCACGAGACATGGATAAAGATCTCCAGATCCGGTTCTGCTTCCTCCTTTTTATCCGCAAGACCGCTAAACTCTTCGGGCTCGCTGTCCGTTATCGTCAGGTAGCTGTTGAGCTTTATCAAAACCGTATGCGGAACAAACGCCGCCAGAAAAATCGGCAGTGAAATGCGGATATGGCGCTTTGCCCGGTTCTTCGTCCGATCAGGAATGGAGCTTCTGACAAAGTCCGCAATATATGTACTGCCCAGCAGGATGCAGTAAATCCCGATCACGACAAGCACCGCGCTCAAATAGTAAAACGGCGAAAACAAAAGGATCAGGCCAAACGCCCAATAGGTGATGCACGGCAGCAAAACCGGAAGCAAATGCTCCGTTTTTTCCCGAATGATAATTACAGTATCCACCGTTTTAACGCAGGCGTTCAGCAACAGATACAGCGCAAACAGCTCCGGTATGAGAAAGCGCGGCAAAACAGGCAGACAGAACATCACAATGCCGATCACTATCCCCAAAAGCGCGCCTGCAATCCGGCGCTTCACACGCGGTTTTTGAAGCAGTACGGCAACCAGCCGCGCTCCTGAGCCGAGTACAACGACTGCCGCCGCCAGATAAAACGTCGCTGTTAAAAAGCCGCGGCGCAGCACAAGCAGCAAAATCCCCGCGGCAAGCGTTATCACACCGGCCATAAGGCGGTTCGCCATCTTGGCGGCGCGGATGTCCTTTTTCATCAAATCACCCCGCTTAAAAATAACCGAAGCAGCTCAAAACCTGCTTCACGCCCGCATATTCCAAAGACGATACGATCATTCAGATCGTTTTGATTACCGAGCAATCAAAGCGCCGATACCTCCGTACTTCCGCAAATAAGAATTTCCTTCTCAGGAAATTGCTGTGAAAGGCGCGCAAGCAAATCCGGCAGCACAACCGCTTCTGTAGCATAGTGTCCCGCTGTATAAACGGAAAGCGGCAAAGCCTGCGCCGCCATCCATTCATGATGGCGCAGCTCTCCCGTCAGATAGGTGTCCGCACCGCAGAGAGCAGCCGCCTGCAAGTAATCGCCGCCCGCGCCGCCGATGACCGCCACCGTGCGCACCGGACCATGCTCCGTAAACGCAATATCGCTGTGCAGGCCGAGCCTTTCGCGCACATAGCCTGCAAAAACAGCAGGTTCCATTTTCTCCGGAAGCTCGCCGATTCTGCCGAGGCCGTCCCCATTTTCAAACGGGCGGATATTTTGCAGACACAGCGCCGCAGAAAGCGCATCGTTTACACCGCCTTCTGCAAGGTCAAGATTGGTATGGGCGGAAATCACGCTGATATTCTCCCGTGCAAGCTGCCAGACAAGGCTTTCCGCCGTCACATTCCGAATCGCACCGAAAATAACCGGATGATGTGTAACGATTAGCTGCGCGTCATGCTCCCTTGCAAAGCGAACGACCGCTTCGGTTACATCCAGTGCAAGCACGCAGGTATGTACCTGCTGAGAAAAATCTCCGACCAGCAGCCCGCTGTTATCCCAGGAAAGCTGGGTGGAAAACGGCGCCAGCTCGTCTAAACAGCGGTAAAAATCCAAAACCGTATTCTGTATGGTCATATAAACGTCTCCTTCTCTGCATATGCGGCAATTTGGCGGGAAAGCGCATCATACCGCGCCGCCTCCTCTGGTCTGCCGCCGGACGCAAGTCCCGCCGCAATGCGGGAAAGCCGGTGGCTCTCATGCAGCAGCCACTGCGCGGCTTCCTTTTCCGGCGCCTGCGGCATTTTTCCGACAAGCGCAAACAGATCGTCGATCTCCCGCCGTTCTCCGGTATAGGCGCAGTGCAAAACGGTATAAAGATGCCCGCGATCCGCCGCCGGACGTTCCGTCAGAATGGCAAAGCCCGCGCCGCACAGGAAACGCCGCAAATATGAAACCTGCGTCATAGGCTGCAATATCAGGCGGCGCTGCTTTTCTTTTGCATATGGGCATTCCGATATAATTTTTGCAATCAGCTCGCCGCCCATGCCGCAAACAATAATGTCCTCCGCCTCTTCCGCCGGAACAGCCGAAAGCCCGTCGCTTAAACGAAGCCGGAGCCGTCCGTCTGTCCCGTACTTCCGCGCGGTCTGCGCGGCGGCTGAAAGAGGCTTTTTGTTGATGTCGCACGCTGTCACACGATCCGTTATCCCGTTTAGAAGCAGCCATACCGCAAGCAGGCCGTGATCTGTCCCAACGTCGCATACCGCGCTGCCCTTGCGTACAAAAGAAGCCGCAGCATGAAGCCGGGCATCCAGTAAAAAACCCATCATAGCCTCCCCTTGGAACAAAGAAAAGCCCGGACACTTTTAAATGACCGGGCGTTCTCTCAAAACTGAATTCTTATTTGCCTGCAACATGCGCATTCAGCTTTTTCACCAGTTCGTCTGCATCGACGCCGTGTACCTCGCAGGCCTCCTCAATGGACTCGCCTCTTGCGGACGGGCATCCGAGGCAGTGCATCCCCATATCGAAGAAGAACGAAGCAGTGGTCGGGTCAGCATCCAGTACGTCGCCGATGATAGAGGTTTTTTCGATGGTCATGGTCATTCTCCTTTTCACATTCCGGTTTCTTAACACTGTACAGCCGTAAATCATACGGCTGTGGTGTTATTTTATCACGCTTCTTCAAAAAATGCAACTCCGGGTGAAAAAAAGAGGGACTCCGGCCGGCTTTTTTGCTTTTATCGCAGAGCGTTTTCTTACTCTTTTGTCATTTTTATAAATTGCCGTGCTATTTGGCCTGATCTGTGCTATAATCAAACAGGCATATAAAAAGACGATCTGCGCGGCCGGCGGCTGCGCATGGAAAGGAACTGATTCATCTATGTACATTCTGGAATTACTCAAAACAATCCTGCTCGGCGTTGTGGAGGGCATTACCGAATGGCTTCCGATCAGCAGCACGGGCCATATGATCCTCTTGGATGAATTCATCAGCTTGAACGTCTCCGACGCTTTCAAAGAGATGTTCATGGTGGTTATCCAGCTTGGTGCGATTTTGGCGGTCGTAGTGCTTTATTTTCATAAGTTAAACCCCTTTTCCTCTAAAAA
>UQQY01000149.1 GCA_900543295.1 uncultured Oscillospiraceae bacterium
ACTTGTTCAGCGCCTCCATATATGGATCGGGATCGAATTCCTCAACTGTATAAACGCCCGGCCTGTTCCATTTTCCAGTCAGCAGCATCATCGCGCCGATCATGGCCGGAACACCAGTCGTATAGGAGATTGCCTGCGAACCGACCTCCTGATAGCATTCCTGATGATCGCATACATTGTAGATATAGGCGGTTTTCTCCCTGCCGTCCTTTTTTCCGGTAAAGATGCAGCCGATATTGGTTTTTCCAACAGTACGGGGACCTAAGGAAGCCGGATCCGGCAGCAGCGCTTTTAAAAACTGAATCGGTACAATTTGATGTCCTTCAAATTCGATCGGCTCAGTCGAAAGCATACCGACGTTTTCCAGACAATTCATATGCGTCAGATAACTCTGTCCGAAGGTCATGAAAAAGCGGATGCGCTTAATATTCGGAATGTTTTTTGCAAGCGATTCGATTTCTTCATGATGAAGCAGATACATATCCTTGTGCCCAACCTGATCGAAATCGTATTCCCGTTTGACGCTCATAGCCGGAATTTCAACCCAGCGTCCGTTTTCCCAATAGGAGCCGGGCGCGGAAACCTCGCGGAGATTAATTTCAGGATTGAAATTTGTAGCAAAGGGATAGCCGTGGTCTCCGCCGTTGCAGTCCAAAATGTCGATGGTCTCGATCTCGTCGAAAAGGTGCTTCTGCGCATAAGCACAGTACGCCTGCGTTACGCCAGGATCAAAGCCGGAGCCTAAAAGTGCGCAAAGCCCTGCCTTTTCAAATTTTTCTTTGTACGCCCACTGCCATGAATAGTCGAAATAGGCGGAGAAGCCTTCTTCCTTGCAGCGCTTGTCATACGCCGCGCGCCACACCGGATCGTTGATATTCTCCGGCTCGTAGTTTGCCGTATCCATATAATTTACGCCGCAGGCAAGGCAAGCGTCCATGATCGTCAGATCCTGGTAAGGCAGCGCAATGTTCATAACAAGCTGCGGTTGATAGCTTTTAATCAGCGAAGTTAGTTCTTCTAAATTGTCCGCGTCAACCTGCGCTGTTTCGATTTTGGTTTTGGTTTTGCCGCAAAGCTTTTCTTTCAGCGCGTCGCACTTTGATTTTGTGCGGCTCGCAATCATGATCTCCGTAAAAATGTCGCTGTTTTGGCAGCATTTCTGAATAGCGACGGACGCGACGCCGCCGCAGCCGATGATAAGTACCTTTGCCATAATAAACTCCTCCTGTATTGTAATCGGACTATTTGATTCAGTTTCCAAGTGCCAGCAGCATTTCCCGCACAATTTTGCAGGCCGCCATGGCTGAAATGCCGCTTGGATCGTAAGGCGGACTTAATTCGTTTACATCGCAGCCGACAATATTCGCTCTTTGACAAACAAGCGTCGCCGCCTCACGAAGCGCATCGAAGTTGATGCCGCCCGGCTCCGGCGTTCCGGTTCCCGGAAAAACGGACGGATCGAGCACATCCAGATCTAGCGTAAAATAAACAGGCTTTCCCGACAAGGCGGCAAGCGTCTCCTGAAGCCCTTCAAGAGAGAACCGATGCATCACCGTATGCTCCTTCGCAAAGCGGAATTCCTCCCTGTCGCCCGAGCGAATGCCGAACTGGAAAATACGTCCGTCTCCTACAAGCTCATGGCACCGCCGCAGAACGCAGGCATGTGAAAGTCTTGCCCCCAGATAGTCGTCCCGCAGATCGGCATGCGCGTCGAAGTGGATGATGTGCACGCTGGGAAAACGCGCATATACCGCCTGAAATGCGCCAAAAGTTACAAGATGCTCGCCGCCCAGCATAAACGGACGCTTGCAGGCATCCAGTATTTCGGCGGCGCGCGCTTCAATCTGTTTCAGCGCATAAGCCGTATCGCCGAAGCACAGCTCCAGATCACCGCAGTCCAGCACGGGCGCATCCTCCAAATCGCGGTTCTGATATGGGCTGTAGCTTTCTACTCCATAGGATTCCCTCCGAATAGCGCTGCTGCCAAAGCGCGTGCCCGGGCGATAAGACGTTGTCGAGTCAAACGGCGCGCCGAACAAAATGGTTTCGGCTTTGTCAAAAGGCTTATCGCAGCAGAGAAAGGTCTCAATATTCGTGCTCAACATCTTTTAACAGCTCCTCTACGTATGCCGGAACATAGAACGCGCCTTTGTGCAGTGTCGTTGTATAATAGCCGCACGAAAGCCTGCGCGCGTTCCAGCGTTTTTCGTCCAAATCCTTCAGCGGATGATATTTTTTCGATGCAAAGCCGAACAGCCAGTGTCCGGACGGATATGTCGGAATATGCGCCTGATATACACGGCTGATCGGAAAAGATTCGACAATCCGCTTGTGCGCGCGCTGGCAGGCAACGGCGTCTTCATTATAAAACGGGCTCTCATGCTGATTGACCATGATGCCGTCGTCATGCAGAGCCTTATAGCAGTTCCCATAAAACTCACGCGTAAAAAGCCCCTCACCGGGTCCAAACGGATCGGTAGAATCGACGATAACCAGGTCATACTGATCGTCGCAGTTCCGAACAAATTTTAAACCGTCCGCATAATGGATCGAAACGCGCGGATCATCGAGCTTATACGAAGTCTGCGGAAGATATTTCCTGCACACCTCCACAACCATGGGATCAATTTCCACCATATCGATCCGTTCAATCTCCGGATAGCGCGTAAGCTCACGGATCACACCGCCGTCGCCCGCGCCGATGACCAGCGCATTCTTTACATGGGGATGCACCGCCAGCGGGACATGCGTTATCATCTCGTGATAAATAAATTCGTCCTTTTCGGTCAGCATCATATAGCCGTCCAGCACAAGAAACCGCCCGAATTCCGGCGAGTCGAATACGTCAATGCGCTGATGCTCGCTTTGACCGGAAAAAAGCTGACGGTCAACACGGATCGAAAGCTTAACATTCGGCGTATGCTTTTCGGAAAACCAGAAATCCATGTTATTCTCCCTTCAAAACGTTCAGACGCTCAATCTTGGAATCTTCCGGCCCCGTCATAGAGCATCCTTTCTCCTTTGCATAGGCGATGTAATCAAGAATCGGCCCTGTAATACGCTCGCCCGGCGCCAGAATCGGAATTCCCGGAGGATAGCACATCACAAACTCACTGCAAACGCGGCCGGCTGTTTTTCCGATCGGAAGCGATTCCTTCTCAGCGTAAAAGGCCTCCTGCGGCGACACGGCAACTTCCGGATCGACATATTCCTGCTCCATCAAGTCTGCGCCGTCTTTCGCAAACCGGCGGCGAACCTCGGAAAGCGCGCTCACCAGCCGTTCAACTTCACGCATACGGTCGCCGATGGAGACGTACGCCAAAATGTTGCCCAAATCGCCGAATTCAATTTGAATATCGTACTCGTCGCGCAAAAGATCGTATACCTCAATGCCGGCCAGCCCGATATTAAGCGTATTAACCGAGAGCTTGGTCACATCGAAATCAAAAATACTATCGCCGTTTACCAGTTCGCGCGAAAAGGCGTAGTATCCGCCGACTGCATTGATCTCTTCTCTCGCATATTCTGCAAGCGCCTTGACCTTTTCAAACGTCTCTTTACCGCGCAGCGCTAAATTCCGGCGCGAAATGTCAAGGCTTGAAAGCAGCAAATAAGAGCCGCTGGTGGTCTGCGTCAAATTGATAATCTGGCGGACGTGCCCCTCCTGCATGGCAGGTCCAGTCAGAAGTATAGAACTCTGCGTCAGGCTTCCGCCTGATTTGTGCATGGAGACCGCCGCCATATCGGCGCCCGCGTCCATGGCGGAAACGGGAAGCCCTTCGCCAAAATAAAAATGCGTGCCATGCGCCTCGTCCGCAAGGCAGAGCATCCCGTTTTTGTGCGCTAAATCGGTGATGCGCCTTATATCGGAACAGATTCCATAATAGGTCGGGTTGTTGACAAGCACAGCCTTTGCATCCGGATGCTTCCGGATCGCCTCCTCAACGGCAGAAACCGACATACCGAGCGGGATGCCGAGCCGCGCGTCGCATTCGGGATTGACATAAACCGGTACTGCGCCGCAGAGCACCATCGCGCCCATAACGCTCCGATGGACGTTGCGCGGCAAAATAATTTTCTCACCGCGCTTAACAGTTGAAAGGATCATGCTTTGCACAGCGGAGGTCGTGCCGCCCACCATCAGGAAAGCGTGCGCGGCATGAAAAGCTTCCGCAGCCAGACGCTCTGCGTCGCGGATAACAGAAACCGGATGGCAGAGATTATCAAGCGGCTTCATGGAATTGACGTCCATGGTAACGCATTTTTCTCCAAGCAGCTCTGCGAGCTCCGGATTGCCCCGCCCGCGCTTATGTCCCGGCACATCGAACGGAACAACGCGCATTCTTTTGAAATTCTCAAGCGCCTCATAGATCGGGGCGCGTTTTTGTGAAAGCTGCGACATACAAAACCCCTTAATAAATATTCCGGCCGCTGAAAATTTCGATCATTTCCCGGCGAAGGTTGTCCATGATTTCAAGCCTTGTTTTCGGCGGCAGCTCATAGACGTCCGTTTTAAACAGATAATTCTGCAAATCGATTTCCTTGAGCATCATTTTAGTGTGAAAAAGATTCGCCTCGTATACATTGATGTCTACCGCGTCGTAGCGGTGCAGCGTAAGCGGATTGATATAGTCCTGAATAGAAGCAATTTTATGATCCATAAAAAGCTTTTCTCCGTCTACATTGCGCGTAAAGCCGCGGACGCGGTAATCCATGGTGATAATATCGGAATCGAACGAACCGATCAGATAGTCGAGCGTGGAAAGAGGCGTAATCTCGCCGCAGGTCGCCACATCAATATCCACGCGGAAGGTCGCAAGAAACGTCTCCGGATGATATTCAGGATACGTATGCACCGTGACATGGCTTTTGTCTAAATGCGCAAGCTGCGTTTCCCCGACAGGAACCATCGATTCCTCCGCGATCAGCAGCGTAACCGATGCGCCCTGCGGATCGTAATCCTGTCTGGAAATATTCAGCACCTTCGCCCCGATCATGTCGGTAAGCGTGGTCAGAATATTGGTCAGCCGCTCAGAATTATATTGCTCGTCAATGTAGTCAATATAGTCGCGCTGTTCCCGCGGCGTTTTGGCGTAGCATACGTCGTAAATGTTAAAGCTTAGAGACTTGGTCAGATTGTTGAAGCCATAGAGCTTGCGTTTTTCCATGGACGGTGCCCCTTCATTCATTTGATATACGGATAAAATCCGGACAACCGGACAATAAAAAATAGCCGCAGAGAAGCGAAGGCTGTTTTTTCGGCCATGTGCCCCGATG
>UQQY01000150.1 GCA_900543295.1 uncultured Oscillospiraceae bacterium
ATTCGCCAATCTCCGTATCCTCTCCGGTGATAGACAGCACGTTGCCCCATGCGTCATAAGCAAACCGGTAGTCATACCGCGAAATTGATTCTGGTTATTTACTGAATTACCAGTGCATAGATAACCAAAAAACTCTTACACTAATAATATACATAATAATTTTAAAAAACTATTGTAACATGATTTTTTCTATTTTTTGACTTTTTATAAAAAGCCACTTCATTTCCGCTTAATACAATAGTATTTAAATAATACAAAAAATCATCACTATTATAACATATACAAGATTGATTTTTAGATATTATCCAGTCCAAAAAATTGTTCTGTAATTTTTCTATATCTTCAATATATCCATCTGGAACATATATTGAGGATTCATCCTGATCAAATCTTAAATCAATAATCATAGTTACACCTCACCCAAACAAATAAAATACATGTCCACCCTTTCTGTTATATGTGTGATAATGCCAATAATATCCTAAAGAAGACTTTCCGTGTATTTCAGGATACAAAGGCTTATTATTGTTTCCAGAATTACCGCCTGCGGCACGTGCAACGGCTTTTGCTTCATATGAAGTTACGGCAAAAACATTTCGCTTAGATGCAACCTCTTTTACTGCCTGTGAATATGTTAACGGGCGTCCCACACTAACATATCCACTTTGAATTGTTGCTGTCCAATATCGATTTTTTGAATTCCTTTTTACTGTATTTTTAACTTTAGCTATGGCCTTGTCTAAAGCAATCTTTTTGGCAAGATAATATGTAGCAACACTTACTGCTACTACTGCTACTACTACAAATAAATACGGAGCTACTGCCAATATCATTGCTGATACCTTTGCAATAAGAGCTGCACCGCTTAACTTAAGCGCCATTATAGATGCAAAAAGAACACTAATCAATCTGTTTGCCTCAGATGCTATTGTCCAGTACCCACTTGGATCCACACAGTTCACCGGATCATTCAGGCAGTATGCATACAGGTTAAGCTCCTGCTTCTCTTCTGTCCCCATCTGGATGACGTTCGGGTCGTCCGCATTGATGAACCGCATGGTCGTCGGATCGTAGTACCGGCTTTGGAGATAGTACAAGCCTGTTTCGGTATCCTGATAGTACCCTCTGTAGCGAATCGGGTTCAGTTAATTAAATAACAGAATGTAAGAGACTTTCATATTCACGCTTTTGCCATAATGAAAAATATTCGCAAAGCCATCTTTCTTCCATGTTTCTCCAATCATATGTAGAAGTATTTACTGCCGCTAACGGCTTATTAAATTCATCCGCTTTATTCCCTATAAATGTAAAGTCCTTTTCAGTATAATCTCTTTTATTATAGCGAACCAATACTGCATTCATCCCTATTGGAAAAGCGGCTCTGTCCCAATTGGGGTTTAATGTCGTTTCAGGATTATCTACCGGCAGCAGACGAATCCCTTGTAAATCATCAAGTGTTGGGATACTTTCAAAAGCTTTATTGTATATTTGAATCCTCGAAAGTATCCATCCATCGCACCATTCTACATCTCCTATTTTCTGAAAAGGTATGTATTTCCCATAAAGTCCTATGTTTTTTGATGTTTCTGAATGAAATTGATATACATATATATCTCCAATATTCCACGGATTGCGTGGAAAAGGAGAGACGCTTTTTATTCTTTTTTCAGGCGGCATGGGTGATTCCAGCCGTTCCTTTAATTTCACCAGTGTCTTTCTCCATCCTTCTCCCCGATTCTTACTTTCTGTCCAAAGCTCTAACCCTCCGTTTTTTTCAATCCAATATATAGCCTTATCTTTAACTTCCGGCATCAATCGTCCTACACGCCATTGCGTATCTGCAAGAGCGTACCAGAAGAATGGTTCATCTATATCTCCAATATATTGATTGCATTCTTCAAGAGTTCTTTTATATGCTTCTTCTTTATCCATTTGCTTTTGTAAAAAGTCCATATATGTATCTCTGACATCACATGTACAATCATTAGCATATAGACTCGTTCCCCATACTCCCATGTTATCACCTTTCTTTTTAATTTATTCCGGGTCAAAAAAGCTTTCGATAAGTGTTTGCATCTGACTAAATTCCGTTTTGAAAAACCCCCATTTGCTTGGAGAAATTGAGTATCTATCCCATATGCAGTAATAAGCGTCTGTTCCAAAGCTCTGGCCTGCGCCAATGATAGATTTGTAGCAACAGGGAATATATCATATTTATTGCTGGGGAATCGTTTTCTCTGATGGGCGGCTTTACGTCTCTGAAAGTTGCATGTTCGGCCTACATATATGATCCTTTAACAACAACAATCCCTCTTGAGATTTTATGGTTTCAAGAGGGATTGTTGCTTTATATTCACAAAGCCAATCTATCGTCAGCTTAAAAAGCCTTCGATAATTTTAGCCTCAGCCTCCTGTTCGGAAAGGCCCAAGGTTCTAAGCTTCAATATCTGTTCACCTGCAATTTTTCCAATTGCCGCTTCATGAATAAGCGCAGCGTCGCAGTGATGCGCGCACAGCTTCGGCGCAGCATCAACAATAGCAGCGCCGTCGATAATGGCGTCGCATTCAGAATGGCCGGTGCACGGCGCATTGCCAATGATGGTGGATGTGTAGGACTGACGAGAATTCCCCCGGGCAACCGAACGAGAGACAATATCCGCACCCGCGCCGTCGCCGTTCAGCTCCACCTGAAATTCCGTTTCTGCATCCTGTTCCTTTTCCGTCAGAATGCGCTCCCGAATAAAAAGCTTGGCGCCCTTTTCCACAACCGCTTTGGTTTTACGAAGCGTGTGATCCACACCGCCAATTTGCGCTGTATCCATTTCCAAAACGGAATCTGCGGCAAGATACACCTCTGTCACCGGATCAATGCTCCGAATTCCAATACCTTTTCCCGTGCCAATATGTTTCTCAATATACTTCACATGCGAGCCAGACGCCAAAAAGAAGCGATGAATTCCATTGTGACGCGCCGGTTCCCCGTTTTCCGTATGCACACCGCATCCTGCCATAATCACAACGTCTGCGCCTTCTCCTACATAAAAGTCATTATAGACGAGATCGTCAACATTTCCGTGTGTTACACACGCCGGAATGGAAACCGTTTCACCCTTCGTTCCCGGAAGAATCCGGATGTCAAGCCCAGGCATGTCCTTCTTGGTTTCAATCCGGATATTCTCGCTGGACATTCTTCCTGCGCAGGCTCCATCCTCTCTAATATTATATGCTCCTTTGAATGAGCCTTTCCAATCCGAAACCAACTCTAAAAGTGACTTTGTAATCTCATTCATGAAACAATTCCTCCTGTTTGCGGCAGGCGGCGGTTATGTTCTCTTTTGAGAGCACCTGCTGCATCATTTCCTCTTTTGTACCGGATGTACGAACCGTGCCGTCCGCAAGCAAAATGATCTCATCCGCAATTCGCAAAATTCGTTCCTGATGCGAAATGATGATCAAATTTCCCTGCAAATCCTCATGCATTTTCTGAAAAACCTGAATCAGATTTTTAAAACTCCAGAGATCGATTCCTGCCTCCGGCTCGTCAAAAAGGGAAAGCTTTGTGTGACGGGCCAAAACCGTGGCGATTTCAATTCGTTTGATTTCGCCGCCGGAAAGCGTCGCATTTACTTCACGATCCAGATAATCTTTTGCGCAAAGGCCGACATTTCCTAAAATATTGCAAAGCTTACCGTCATCCAGCGATCCGCCTGCCGCAGTTTCTATCAAATGCCGAACCGTAATGCCTTTAAAGCGAACCGGCTGCTGAAAAGCAAAGCTGACGCCTCTGCGCGCACGCTCTGTTACGTCAAGCTCCGTGATGTCTTCTCCATCCAAAATAATTTGTCCAGACATCGGATGTTCGATACCTGCAATGATGCGGGCAAGCGTCGTTTTTCCGCTGCCGTTCGGACCTGTAATCACGATTAGCTTTCCATCGGGAATTGTCAGATTCAAATTGCGCAGGACTGATTTTCCATCCGGAGAGCTCCACGAAATGTTTTTTAAAGACAGCATATTCTGCACTCCTTTTCTTATTGAAATCATATTGTATGCGTTGATGTGTTCTTTATCAAAAGTATGTCCGTTCTGATACAGAATTCTTATTTGCACTTTGTTAGTATAGTTTATCACTCTATCAACGCTTTGTCAATCTGTTTGCATTGCTGTCGAACCGCCGGTCTAAACCTTGCAGTTATTTTAAACAAATAAAAAAGCACCCCAAGGTGGGGGTGCTTTTTATTTGAAAATAACTTAGCCGGATCAGTTAGACAGAGTCTGCTCTGTCTCCTTATCAAAGATGTGCATTTTATTTACGCTGACTGCAATTTTAACAACATCGCCAACCTTTGCAGCGGAACGAGTGTTGACACGCGCAATAATCGGAACGCCAGCAAGATTTAAGTACAAGAAAGTTTCATGACCCATCAACTCTGTTACTTCAACTTCACATTCAATAACAGCAGAAGCGGTAGAAATATGCATTTCATCATCGTGCAGATCTTCCGGACGGATACCCATGATCACTTCCTGGCCAACTTTCGCTTTTACTGCATCGTTGACTTTTGCTTCCGGAATCGGGATATAGAACGGATTCTCATCGCTACCAATCTTAAGAGCAAGGCCGCCGTCTTTTTCCTCTACGACCGCATTGATAAAGTTCATCTGCGGAGAACCAATGAAGCCGGCAACAAAGAGATTGCACGGTGTATCATACAAAGCCTGCGGCGTATCAACCTGCTGGATAAAACCGTCTTTCATAACAACGATGCGGGTGCCCATTGTCATAGCCTCTGTCTGATCGTGGGTAACGTAGATGAAGGTAGTGCCGAGACGCTGGTGCAGCTTGGTAATCTCGGTACGCATCTGCGCACGGAGCTTTGCGTCCAGGTTGGACAGCGGTTCGTCCAGAAGGAAGACCTGCGGCTCACGGACGATTGCACGGCCAAGCGCTACACGCTGGCGCTGACCACCGGAGAGTGCCTTCGGTTTTCTGTCGAGAAGATGTGTAATATCAAGAATTCTCGCAGCCTCTTCAACACGGGCTTTGATTTCATCTTTCGGGGTTTTCCGCAGCTTCAGACCAAACGCCATATTCTCAAAAACGGTCATGTGCGGGTACAGAGCATAGTTTTGGAAAACCATTGCAATATCACGGTCTTTCGGAACGACATCGTTTACGCGACGGTCGCCGATGTACAGATCGCCTTCTGTAATTTCCTCCAAGCCAGCGATCATACGAAGAGTTGTGGATTTGCCGCAGCCAGACGG
>UQQY01000151.1 GCA_900543295.1 uncultured Oscillospiraceae bacterium
GTTTGCTTGATAAAGAAATCTGGCTTCTGGACATGACGGCTTTGGTTGCAGGCACACAATTCCGCGGGCAGTTTGAAAGCCGCGTTAAAGGCCTGATCGATGACATAAAGGCTGCAGGAAATGTCATTCTGTTTATCGACGAGGTGCATACGTTGATTGGAACCGGTGATTCAGAAGGATCAATGAGTGCGGCAAATATTATGAAGCCGGCGCTTTCCCGTGGAGAAATTCAGGTAATCGGAGCGACAACCTTTAATGAATATCGCAAAAATATAGAAAAGGATTCTGCACTGGAACGCCGTTTCCAGCCGGTTACTGTCAAAGAGCCGTCTGTTGCGGATTCAATTGAAGTGCTTCGCGGAATTAAGCAGTATTACGAGCATCATCATCATGTTGTTGTAAACGATGAAATCATAAAACTTGCTGTTATTTGGTCAGAACGATATATTTCTGACCGCTTCCTTCCTGATAAAGCAATCGATCTGCTTGACGAGGCATGCGCATGCGCTTCTTTGGCCAGTAAAGAGCTTACCGAGAACGCAAAGCTCAATCAGCAGCTAAAGCAGCTCAATGATGAAGAGGCGCATCTGAGTGAAGCGACGGACAATCCGAATTTCGAGCGGATTGCAGAGGTAAAAGCGGAGATGCTCCGTATCCGCGAAGAATTGAAGGAGCTTGAGCCAAAGGCCAGCCATGTTGAAGTTACAGTTTCGGATTTAGCAAAGGTTATTGAGCTGAGCACTGGTATTCCAGCCAATAAAGTGGCGCAGGACGATTATCAGAAAATTCTTCATCTGGAAGAAGAGCTGAATCACAGAATTATTGGCCAACCGGAGGCGGTTTCCAAGGTGGTACGTGCCATCAAACGCAGCCGTTTGCAGCTATCGACCAAAAAGCGCCCCGCTTCCTTTATTTTTGTCGGTCCGACAGGCGTCGGCAAAACAGAGCTTGTAAAGGTTTTGTCCGCCGCTTTGTTTGATTCAGTCGATCCCGTCATCCGTTTCGATATGTCTGAATTTATGGAAAAGCATACGGTTGCCCGTCTGATTGGCTCTCCGCCCGGATATGTCGGCTATGATGACGCAGGTCAGCTTACGGAGAAGATCCGCCGCAGACCCTATTCCGTCGTGTTGTTCGACGAAATTGAAAAGGCGCATCCAGACGTCATGAATATCCTTCTCCAAATTCTTGATGAAGGAAAAGTGACAGATGCACACGGACGAGAGGTTAATTTTGAAAGTACCGTGATCGTTATGACGTCAAACGCCGGTTCAAACGATTCTTCTTCTGCTCTTGGCTTTAACCGTACAGCCGGTGAAATTGATAAAGAGAAAGCAATGCGTGCGCTTTCTGCATTTCTGCGGCCGGAATTTTTAGCGCGTGTGGACGAGATTGTGGTTTTCAACCGCTTGTCCAAAGAGGACTTGGCGCAGATTTCCGGAATTTTACTGGACGAATTATCAGAGGCATTGCGAGAAAAGCATATCAAATTGTGTTATACTAAAAAGGCTCAGGAAAAGATCGCAGAGCTTGCCGGCGACGGAAAATTTAATGCACGCGATTTGCGCAAAGCGATCCGCGACGAAGTAGAAGACCCAATTGCACAATATCTGATCGATCATTTTGATCAAAAGGTCAGCGCTGTTTCCCTGGATGCCGGCGAAAAACTTGAGCTTTCCTTTCTTTGAGCAAATAAAAAGGAAAGAAGGAACTTCTCTTATGAAGAAAATGCTTTCTGTACTGTTTTCGTTCTGTCTTTCTGCTGCAATGTTCTCTGGCTGTAACAATAATGCAGATACGGCATCTTTCAAAGACGGCACCTATAAAGCGGTATATGCACAAGCGGACGATCATGGCTGGACAGAATATCTTGTTGTTACCGTTTCGGACGGAAAAATCGCATCTGCTGATTTTGACGCACAAAACGAAAACGGAGACAAAAAGTCGGAAAATACCGAATATAACGACGCAATGAAAAATGCAGGCGGTAAAACGTGGCCAAGCGAATTCTATCCGGCGCTTGAAAAATCGCTGGTGGAAAAGCAGGACGGCAGTAAAATTGATGCAGTTGCAGGTGCGACAACATCCTCAGATTCCATGAAAAAGCTGTATCAGGCGCTCATAGCAAATATGAAAAAGGGCGATACGGCAGAAGTGAAGGTCAGCTGATCCTTTACAGTGCAACTCAATAGCTTATGAAAACCGAGGAACATTTATGCAAAAAGACGTATAAATGTTCCTTGTGTTTTAACACAGCTCAGGAAGAAGGAGAAATGCGTATGAAACGAATGATAGCTGGCATACTGACGTTTGTGCTCCTGTTGTCAGGCTGCACATCATCGAATGTGCAGCAAACCGGCGAGCTGTTTATCATGAGTACCTATGTGACGCAGCAGGTTTACGGCGAGCATGCTGACGGAGCAATTCACGCAGTAAACGCATTGCTCGAAGAGTATGACGCAGCGCTTTCTCTTTATAAAGAAGATTCGGAAATCAATCGCATCAATCAAAATGCTGGAATTGCACCGACTGCGGTTTCTGAGGAAACCTTTTCTCTTATTCAAAAGGCAAAACAGTACAGCGAATTATCCGGCGGTTTATTTGATCTGACAGTAGCACCGCTTTCCACGCTTTGGGGTGTTAATTCCGAGAATCCGCGCGTTCCGTCTGATGAAGAAATTGCGGCGGCCCTCAATCTGGTTGATTATCGTGACGTTATTCTGGAAGAATCAGAGCAAACGGTTTATTTGAAGAAGGAGGGAATGGCCATCGATCTTGGCGGTATTGCAAAGGGGTTTTTCTGCGAAAAAATTGAAGAGATCTACAGACAGTACGATGTGTCTTCCGCATTGGTCTCAATCGGCGGAAACATTTATACGTATGGGCAAAAGCCGGACGGGGAGAGCTATCGTCTGGGCATCCGCAATCCGAACGATTTGAATGGAAGCTCGATTATGGGGATCCTGTCATCACATGACGAGGTTGTGTCTACCAGCGGTGCATACGAACGATACTTTGAACAGGACGGAATACTCTATCATCATATCTTGGATCTGGAAACCGGGTTTCCTGCACAATCCGATCTGCTGTCCGTCACAGTCATATGCAAAGACGGAGGACTGGCGGATTTTCTCTCAACTGCTTTGTATCTGGAGGGCCGTAAGGCGATTTCGTCTTATTTGAACAGCGAACAGTTTCAGGTGATCGTAATTGATCAAAATAATCAGGTCTATATATCTCCGTCCTTAAAGGAGCGCTTTACCATAACCGATTCAGCTTTTCTTTTATCGGAGGCAGTGTATTCGGAATGATAGAGCTTAAAATGCGAAAACTGAGTAAAAGGACGGATTGGATCATCATCGGTATTACGCTTCTTTTCCTGTTTTTGCTGCTTTACTTTATGCATAACAGGGAAAGCGATTCCGGAGCAATTGCACGCATTTCTGCGAATGGTGAAACTGTTGCGGTTATTGCACTCGATACAGCGGCTGACGGTAAGCTTTCTTATCCTGAAATCCCGTTTGCACAGTTTGAGATTCAGAATCATCAAATTCGTTTTATCGAGGCAAAATGTCCGGACAAGTTTTGTGAGAGAACAGGCTGGATCAGCCGCCCAGGCGAAACGGCGGTCTGTCTGCCAAATCGAATTGTTGTCCGAGTTGAAGGGAAGAAGCAGGATTTTGACATGATTGTCGGATAAGGAGGAGAGCATATATGAGGCAAAAGACAAATGTTTACCGGCTGACAGGCTTAGCGCTTTTATTTGCTTTGTCCGTTGTCCTCATGCTGCTTGAAAACATGATTCCGCCGCTTCCAGCGCTGCCGCCTGGAGTAAAACTCGGCCTTTCCAATATAGCGGTTATGTACTGCCTGTTTTATATGGGGAAAGAGAACGCGTTTATTCTGCTCGTGCTCAAATCGCTTTTTGTCTTTCTGACGCGCGGCATGATTGCTTTTTGCATGAGTTTTGCAGGCGGAATTTGTTCATTTTTTATCATGATTTTGTTAATATCATTGAAAAAACAAAACCTCTCGTTTATAATAATAAGTGTTTGTGCGGCTGTTACACACAATATGGCACAGCTGCTGGTGTCTGCGGTAATTCTTTCAGGAACGGCTGTATTTTATTATGCGCCGGTTCTCGCCGTGTCTGGGATTTTGATGGGAATTGTGACTGGTGTTTTATTGCGTGTCATGATGCCTGTTATGCGGCGGCTTGATTTTGGCCGGCGGATACCCAAATAGATCGCACAATTCAAGGAGGTCAAAATGGCTATTGTAAAAGCGAAACGGCGGTTAGCCGGAGCGCATGTTCCGCATCATAAAAATACGGAACAAATGGAGACGCAGCAATGTCCCATTCCCGAAAGGGTTGTTATTCCGATGCTTCAGCACATGGGCGCGCCATGTGATCCGCTGGTAAAAAAAGGCGATCCCATTTTGGTGGGGCAGAAAATAGGAGACTCATCGCAGGCGTTTTCCGTTCCGATTCATGCGAGCTGCTCCGGAACGGTTGCAGAGATCACGGAATATCGCAATGTTCTTGGCGTTAGCTGTAAAGCTGTTGTACTTGACACCGACGGCGAACAAAAAATTGATCCTTCGATATGTCCGCCTGATGTGCACGACAGGGAGTCCTTTCTTGCCGCCGTGCGGGAAAGCGGATTAGTTGGTCTGGGCGGAGCCGGTTTTCCTGCACATATCAAGTTGGGATACAAAGATATTGATCGCGTAGACAAGCTGGTGATTAATGCGGCGGAATGCGAGCCGTATATTACGGCGGATTACCGCACCTGTTTAGAAGATACGCACGCTATCGCTGACGGGGTACGCGCTGTCTGTCAATATCTTGACATTCATGAGATCTATATCGGCATAGAGAACAATAAACCGCTTGCGATGGAAAAACTCGACGAGGCATTTTCCAATGAGGATCATGTGACCATTGTATCGTTAAAGTCATTGTATCCGCAGGGTGCGGAAAAATCGATCATTTATGCGACATGCGGTATTGTACTTCCGCGCGGTAAACTTCCGGCCGACTGCGGCGTTCTTGTTATGAACGTTTCTTCAGTCGCACATATTGGCAGCTACCTAAAAACCGGTATGCCGCTGGTATCTAAGCGCTTGACAGTCGACGGCGACGCTGTCCTGCATCCTGCAAATCTTATGGTTCCGATAGGCACGCCGATCCGCGCGCTGCTCGATTTCTGCGAAGTGCCGGAAGACTCGTACGATAAGGTTTTGATGGG
>UQQY01000152.1 GCA_900543295.1 uncultured Oscillospiraceae bacterium
TGCAGGATGCTGATGTTTTGTACGGAGCCGCTCATCCCGTCGATTTCGACAAAGTCCCCTTCTTTAAAGGGCTTTGAAAACAGAACGATAAAGCCGCCCGCCACATTGGAAAGGCTGTCTTTCACCGCCAGGGAAACCGCAACGCCGACGACGCTTAACAGCGCGATGAGCGAGCTTGTGTCCACAAAACGGGAGCATCCCAAAATCATGACAATCGAGTAAAGCGTCACTTTTAAAAGTGAGAGCAGGAATTTGTAACAAACCGGATCAAGCCGGCTTTTCACAATCGCTTTTTGCGAAATGGAAAGCAGCACGCGCGCTAAAATATAGCCAATAACAAAAGTCAGAATCGTAGCGATGATGTCGCCGCCGCGATGCTCAAAAAAGGTAAGAATTTTTTCGTACATAACATGCTCCTTTCAACACGAAAGCTTAAAAACGTCTCTATCATACTGGATAAAATCGCTTCCGTCAATGCAAATCAGGAAATAAATTTAAATTGGCTGCTCCTCTTTCGACAGGATTTTAACTTAGTCCGCGTTAGAATAAAACGCAGGGGGAAATGCCGATGCGTCAGCCGATTTATCTTGATATTCTGTTTCTGTTGAATATGCTTGTCACGTTTTTGCTGCTGTCTGCGGCTTCCCATCTGGCCTCTGTCAGGACGAAGCGCTGGCGGATGATTTTAGCGGTGCTTCTTGGCGGCGTGTTTTCGCTTTTGATTTTTGTCAGGCTGAATCCGTTCGAATCTTTTTTTGTCAAGCTTACTACCGGATTTGCACTCTGTGCCGCCGTATTCTGGCAAAAGGGAAAAGTACGGTTTTTTTTCAAATGCGCCGCATGCTTTTTCTTCGCAAGCTTTCTTTTCGCCGGATTTATGACGGCGGTATGGCTGTTCTTTCCCGCGCAGGGAATGGTCTATCGAAACGGCGTGCTCTATTTTAAAATATCCGCCTTTACGCTTGCCGCAACATCGACGGCCGCATACCTGATGATAAAGCTTGTCTGCCGGATATTAAACCGCCGCGCAGGAAAACGGATGGTCCGTCGGATTGAGATTACGCTGAGACAGCAAAGCGTTTCGCTCACTGCTTTGGTTGACACAGGTAACAGACTGTGCGATCTTTTTTCCGGTTTGCCGGTAGTGGTCGCTTCTTATGAATCGGTTAAAGCACTGATTCCAGAATCGCTTCAGGCGTATTTTTCTTCCGGTATTCCGCCGGATTTATCCAAACTGTCTGCGGAAGAGCTCCGCATGATCCGGATGCTTCCGGTAAAAACCGTTGCAGGAGAGCAACTGCTTCCATCCTTTCTGCCGGATAGAATTACAGTGGAGGGGGAAGAACGCCGCGCTGTACTGGCCGTCTGCAAAAATGCGGTTTCGGACGGTGCTTATGAAGCTATTTTAAATCCGTCGCTTACATAGAAGGGAGATTTGTATGAAAACACTTGCTATGACGCAGCCGCGCTTTTTTATACTGCGGCTTACATCGTTTAAAGAACAGCGCCGCCGCTTTTTCCCAGCGGATGAGATTCACTATATCAACGGGCCGGACAGTCTGCCTCCGCCGCTTTCGCGCGAAGAGGAGCGGCTGGTCTTTTTAAAACTGGAGGCAAAGGATCCGAAAGCTCGGGATACGCTTGTGGTACATAACCTGCGGCTTGTCGTTTATATTGCAAAAAAATTTGAATCCACCGGAATCGGCATGGAGGATTTGATCTCCATCGGAACAATTGGGCTGATCAAAGCGGTTAACACCTTTGTACCGAGCAAAAATATCAAGCTTGCAACGTATGCCTCCCGCTGCATTGAAAATGAAATTTTGATGTTTTTGCGCAAAACCTCACAGACGCGCGGCGACATCTCCATTGATGAACCGCTCAATGTGGATTGGGATGGAAATGAGCTTTTGCTGTCCGACTTGCTCGGAACCGATCCTGACACAGTGAATCGGGAAATTGAAACCGAAGCGGAGCGCCAGCTTCTGCGCCGCTGTATTGCAAAGCTTGACGAGAGGGAGCGTATGATTATGGAAATGCGTTTTGGACTGAACGGAAAGCCGGAAAAGACGCAGAAGGAGGTCGCGGATTATATTGGCATCTCACAGTCATATATTTCACGTCTGGAAAAAAGAATCCTTTCGCAGTTAAAAAAAGAATTTGAAAAAGCAATGTAGACTTTACAGGAACGCCGCCTTTTGATATAATCAATATAGTAAATCCGCATAAACGGATTGAGAAAAAGGTGGACGTATTATATGAAAATTGCTTTATTTACAGAGACTTACCTGCCGTATATCAACGGTGTTGTAACGCATGTTAAGGCGCTGCACGACGGGCTTGAGCATTTGGGACATGAGGTTTTGGTTGTAACCGTTGACACCAGGGCGCGGCACCATTACATAAAGGACGGCGTTTTGTACTGTCCGGCCAAAGAGATGAAAAAGCTGTACCACTTTGGCCTTGCTTCGCCGTTCAGTCACAGCCGTTATCGTATGCTGCGCGATTTTGAGCCGGACGTAATCCATATCCATCAGGAATTTGGCATTGGCCTTTCCGGCGCGCGTTTTGCCAAAAAGCTTAACAAACCGCTTGTCTATACGCTGCATACCATGTATGACGACTATCTGTATTATATTGTGCCGGAGCGTCTGACGCCGCTTCTGCGCCGGATTGCGCACCGTTATTTTCGTTATCTCGGCAAATCCGCAACAGAGCTGACCGGCCCCTCCATGAAGGTGCAGGAATACTTTGATCTCTGCGGCGTTCACAAAAGCGTAAACGTTGTGCCGAATCCGGTTGAGCTTGACGTATTTAATCCGTCAAATCTGAATCAGGAGCATATCGCGGCGATCCGCAGGCAATATGGCGTGGCGGATGACGAAACGCTGGTTTCCTTCTGCGGACGTCTTGGCAAAGAAAAAAGCGTTGATGTGCTTTTAGACAATTGGGCCAAGTGCGTCAAGCCGGAGGATAAATGCAAGCTGATGATCCTGGGCGGCGGTCCGTGTCTGTCTGAGCTTGTCGAACAGTCCAGGCGGCTTGGAATCGACCGGCAGGTAATTTTTACGGATGCAATCCCGCATGAAGAGCTGCCGGATTATTACGGCGCATGCCAGCTTTACGTTACGGCTTCGATTTCCGATACCAATTCGATTTCGATGAAAGAAGCCATGGCGACCGGGCTTCCGGTTCTGCACATCAAAGATCCGCTGAACGCCGGTCAGGTGGTAGACGGCGTAAACGGCTTTATTTATAACAACGCCGAGGAAATGTATGCACTTTTAAAGCAATATCAGGCGATGACGGAGGAGGAGAAGGAAGCGCTGACTATCTCGGTCGTCAATTCTGTCAAAATTTTTGGTTGTGAGGCGCTGGCAAAATATTTGATCGGCGTTTATGAGAAGGCGATCAAAGAGAAGCAGGAAAAAATCGCCGTAAAAAAGAAATAAAAAAGAGGGGATGCGCAATGTTTCAATTTGGAATTATGGGAGCGGGCAATATTGCGTCGCAGTTCTGTGATGCGGTAAAGCGCTCCGGCTGTGCGGAGGTTGCGGCTGTTGCATCCCGCACGCCCGGCAAAGCAAAGGTTTTTGCTGAAAAAAACAATATACCGGATTATTATGCGTCGTATGAGGAAATGCTTGCGAGGGATGATATCGACGGAGTGTATGTGGCGACAACTCATAATTTTCATCATGAAAACATGATACAGGCGCTTTCCGCAGGCAAGCATGTGCTGTGCGAAAAAGCCTTTGCCATGACAAAACAACAGGCGGCAGAGGTTTTTGCCCTTGCTGAAAAGAAACAGCTTTTCTGTATGGAAGCAATGTGGTCGCGTTTTCTTCCAGCTATCCGGAAAGCGAAGGAATGGATTGACGCGGGACTGATCGGCGATGTGAATATGGCTCATTTTATGATTGGGTTTGCATCTTCTCCGGATGAAAACGGAAGAATGCGTTCCAAGGCGTTGGGCGGGGGAGCGATGTTCGATATTTCCGTCTATGCGATTGAAATTACCTCCTATCTGATCGGAAAGCCGATCCGCTCTTACACCGGACAGATTTTGCGGGACAAAAACGGGGTGGATACGGTCGACGTTATCACACTTTGCTTTGACGGCTGCATTGCAAGCTTGCAGGCGACCATCCTTACAAATGTTGAGCAGTCCCTGCAAATCTGCGGAACAAAGGGGCGAATCAAAATTCCCGACCCGCATTACAGCGAACGCTGCATGCGCTATGATGACAACGGGCTTGCCGAAGAATTCTATGAACGCCGCGACAATGGTTTTCAGTACGAGATCCGAGAGATGGTGTCCTGCATTGAGAAAGGAAAGATTGAAAGCGACGTAATTCCGCACTGCGACACCTTGCAGTGCGCGGAGATATTCGATGCATGCCTTAGCGAATAACAAAGCTTTAGCTATAGAAAGCCGCCCAAAGAGATTCTTTGGGCGGCTTCTGTCATATTATTTTACTGCTTCCAATACACTTTCATGGACTTGTTATGCAAGCGTTGCTTTGTGAAAAATCTTTTTGCCTTTTTTGATGACAATGCCCGTGCGCAGCGTATCGGCTGAGATCGTCTGCTTCGGATCATCAACCTTTTTGTCGTCAATTGAAACACCGCCGCCCTGAACAAGACGCCTTGCTTCCGCGTTGGAGGGGGCAAGCTTGGTTTTGACAAGAAGCGTCAGCACACCGATTTCATCATTTGTGAGATCTTCTTCTGCAAGTGTGGTGGAGGGCATGTTTGCATCGTCTGAACCCTTTACAAACAGGGATTTTGCTGCGGCCTGCGCCTTTTTTGCTTCCTCTTCGCCGTGCACCATGCTGGTAACTTCATAGGCCAAACGCTCCTTCACCGGATTCAGTTCGTGTCCCTCAAGATGCTCCATTTCCTCAATCTCTTCAATCGGGACGAAGGTAATCAGCTTCATGCAGTTGATGACGTCGTCATCTGCGACATTGCGCCAGTACTGATAAAAATCATAGGGCGAGGTTTTGTCCGGATCAAGCCACAGCGCGCCCTTCTCGGTCTTGCCCATCTTCTTGCCTTCCTTGGTGGTTAGCAGTGTGAAGGTCATGCCATAGACCTGCTGCTCCTGCACGCGTCGAACAAGATCAACGCCGCCCAGAATGTTGCTCCACTGGTCGTCGCCGCCCAGCTCCAGCTTACAGCCATATTCGCGGTTTAAATGCAAAAAGTCGTAGGACTGCATCAGCATATAGTTGAACTCAAGGAA
>UQQY01000153.1 GCA_900543295.1 uncultured Oscillospiraceae bacterium
AATCGATTTTTCAAATCCGAGGTCTTGATCTGTGAAATGGAGCGATACTGCGGATCATGCAAAGACACATCCTCTTCTCTGGTAAGCAGGACGTCAAAGCCCGCCGTCTCCAGCATATCGCGCAGCTTTAAAACAATGTGAAGATTGATATTCTTCTCGCTCACGCCGTCTGAGGATACCGCGCCGGGATCCACTCCGCCGTGCCCCGCATCCAATATAATCATAGGACGATTTTGCACCGTACCCGATGCAACGGCATGCAGGCAGACTGTGCCTGCTACACACAAAAGACAAATCGCAGCAAACAGTCCGGTTCTCAAACGGAATACTCGCATTACCATAATAAAAACAGCCCTCCCTGTCAAAAGCCGCAGCCGACTATCCGGTATTGGCAGTATATGGGGAGGGAAAAGCTGTTTATCCCTGTATTTCAGAGAAAATCAAAAAACTTACTTTTTCTTATCCTTGTTCTTATAGACAAGCCGCTGCATAACAGCAAAGTCATACGTCCCTGCAAGATAGCCAAGCTCGCCGATCACAATCGGAACGGCAATACTTAAAAATGCAATCAGGAAAATCTGCCACACGGCAAAATCTGGGAGATACGGCGAGCTCGTCATTACATTGATAATCGGCCAAATCTCCGCATTCAACAGCTTGTACGGAATCACAAAGTTAAAAAACAGCCCAAACTTTGATAAAACAAAGCAAAGGGAAATCAGCATAATCGGCACAGATCCAACAATACCATATAAAAAGCCGCGCTCACGATGAAGAACAGTATGGCCAAACTGTGCGGAGTTTAAATCACGGTGACCTGCATTCCACATGGACGAATAGATCGGATAGCTATATAAAAACAGAACCACCGGAATGACGATCAGAAAGCCATACCCTTCAAACAAAGAAGAAAGCCCAAAGCAAAAAATGATTGCAATCAAAAGGCCGCCAATATGGGAAAGAAAAAAAGCGGACACAGTTTTCCAAAACACCTTTCGATTGTTTTGACGATCCTGCATAACATCAGACATAGCGCACACATTCCCTTTTCAAAATTATTCTGTTTCATCGGTATACCGCTTTGCACGCGGATACAGGTAAAGCTGGCATTTCAGCATACCGTTATAAAGTTTGCGCCGTTTTGCGGCTTTTTCGCCGTAAAGCGCTTCGAACTGTTCCGAAGGGGTAATCACAGCTTTCGCCGCGTTAGACGCAGGACGCATAATCCTGCCCATCGCACGATATAACTCGTTCGCCTCTTCGATTTCGAGCATCCGCTCGCCATAGGGCGGATTGCAGGCAATCAGCGTCAGATCATCACGAAGCGTAAGCGAACGAACGTCCTGCTCTGTAATCAGCACGCGCGAAAACACGCCGGCTTTTTTGGCGTTTTGCTTGGTAAGCTCCACCGCAGCGGGATCGACGTCAAAGCCATATCCAAAAAAGGCCGCATCGCGCCGTACTCCGTCAATACCGCGCTGACGTTCCTCCCGCCAGACGATCTCATCGATAAAGCCAAAATTCTGCGCGCTGAATTTGCGCCGGATACACGGCGGAATGTTCAGCGCTTTCATCGCCGCTTCGATCATCAGCGTGCCGGATCCGCAAAACGGATCGCAGAACACTGTATCCGGATAAACGCGCGCAAGATCCAAAATACCGGCGGCCAGCGTCTCCTTGATCGGCGCAGCGTTCGCATTCTCACGGTAGCCGCGCTTATGAAGCCCTGCGCCGGAGGTATCCAGCATCACTGTCACCTCGTCGTGATGAATCGAAAACTGAAGCTGATGCAGCGCGCCGGTTTCGGGAAACCAGTCCATTCGGTAATGCGCCTTTAAGCGTTCGACTGCCGCCTTCTTAATAATGGCCTGACAATCCGGCACGCTCATAAGCTTGGAATCAAGCGCCCAGCCTTTCACGGGAAAAGCGCTGCGCGAGCCGATGTAATCCTCAAAGGGGATCGAACGCACCCCCTGAAAAAGCTGGTCAAACGTCACGGCGCGAAACCGACCCAATTCGATTAAAACACGTTCTGCCGTCCGAAGGCCTAAATTTGCCCGCGCAATCAGATAGGCGTCGCCGGTAAACGTCACTTTTCCGTTCTGTGCGGCAACGTTTTGCGCGCCCATACGCCGGAGCTCTCCGGCCAACACGCTTTCAAGCCCAAATAAGCATGGGCAGATCAGTCGATACTGTGTCATATATTCTCCTGCGAAATCCCCCGTCAAATCGGGATGTTTCCGTATTTTTCTTCCTGTTTTTCATTATAGCACGGCGCGCCGGACGGCATGTAAACAGATTATGAATTTGCCCGATACACCGCCTGTCCGCTAATCACAACCAGCGACGGCGAGGAGGCCACCAGCAGCGGATCATCTGCAAATACAACAAAATCCGCATCCTTTCCCGGTAAAAGAGAGCCGACTCTTTCCTCAATTCCTGCTATCTGCGCTGCGCGGATCGTCATAGCGCGAATCGCTTCTTCCCGCGGCAGTCCTTCTTTCACACAGATTGCAGCTGAAAGCGGCAGATACTGAATCGGAATTACCGGATGATCTGTACATACTGCGCAGGAAATTCCCTTCTCATAAAGCAGAGCGGTATTTTTCGGCGTAAGTCCCTTGAGCTCCGGCTTCGAGCGGTCGCAGATGATCGGCCCGGTGATAACAGCGGCGTTTTCCCTTGCCAGAATGTCAGCAATTTTATAGCCTTCCGTTGCATGAACCAGAACATAATCGAGACCAAACTCCTTGGCAATACGCACAGCCGTCAGGATGTCGTCGGCACGGTGCGCATGCATAAACGCTTTGACTTCTCCATTCAAAACAGGGATCAGCGCTTCGCATTTATCGTCAAAGTCGGGCTCGTCCAGCTCCTCATCCTCTGCGGCGCGCGCAATATCGGAAATATAGTTTTTTGCCTTTTGCAGCTGCTTACGGATCAGTGCGGCAGTCGCCATTCTCGTAACCGGTGCCATACTTTTCGCATTGTAGCAGGACTTCGGATTCTCTCCAAAGGCAAATTTCATTCCAACCGGCTCTTTTACTGCCATGTCCTCCATGGAATGTCCGAAGGTTTTCATCGCGACCCACTGCCCGCCGATCGGATTCGCAGAGCCCGGCCCGGTCAGCACCGTAGTAATACCGGCTGCGACCGCCTCCTTAAAGCAGTCGTCAAGAAAATTGACCGCATCAATTGCGCGAAGCTGCGGCGTCAGCGGATGCGTCTCCTCGTTTACATCCTCGCCCTCAAAGCCGAGTCCGTCTTCGCAAATTCCAATATGGGAATGCGCGTCGATAAATCCCGGATAAACGCAGGCGCCCTTTAAATCGACGGCATCCGAAGGTATATCAGTGAGCGCGCTCATCGGCCCAACTGCGGAAATTTTGCTTCCTTCCGTTTGGAGAAAGCCATCCTCAAAAACATCCTGCTCCATAGTATGAATTACGCCGTGTATGTAAACCATAAATTTCTCCATTCCGCTGCGCCATCCAAATCGCCATCGACGCAGAACTCTGTTTTTCCATTCTATCGTTCCGTCGCTTTTCGCTCCAGAACTTTAGACGTTTTTATTATACCATAGACAGAGCTTTAAAGTACAGCGAAAAAACTTGCATTCCTTTGAAATCAATGATACCATGAAAGAAAAAGGAGGATTGAATGATGAAAGCACTGGTTGTTGTAGATATGCAGAATGATTTTATCACCGGCTCGCTCGGCACTGAGGAGGCGCAAAAGATCGTATCCGCCGTTACGAAGCGCATCAGCGCTGCCGCCACAGAAGGATGGGAGATTGTGTTCACCATGGATACGCACCACGCGGATTACCTTTCCACGCAGGAAGGAAAAAACCTTCCGGTCGTCCACTGCGTAAAAGGTACGGATGGATTCGCGCTTGCTCCTGAGGTGGAGGCGCTTTCTGCGGGATGCAGGCGTTTTGAAAAGAACACCTTCGGGTCGGTACAGCTCGCCTCCTATCTTCGGGAAAAGCAGGCCGAAGAAGTGGAGCTGATCGGCCTCTGCACAGACATCTGCGTCATTTCAAATGCAATGCTCATTAAAGCCTTTCTGCCGGAGACAAAAGTCAGCGTCAAAGCAGACTGCTGTGCGGGCGTGACGCCGCAAAGCCATGACAACGCGCTCTCCGCCATGAAAATGTGTCAGATTTCCGTTTTATAAGACGAATCTGATATGAAAAAATTTTTGAAATACCTCTTGACTCTGACGCTGCGTCATAGCTTATACTCGAACACGAGGTGAGAAGCATGCGGCTTTCCATAAGCGAAACGGCAAATTTATTCGGCATCAGCGTGCGCACGCTGCATTATTACGATGAAATCGGCTTGCTGAAGCCCTCTGAAACAAGCAATGCCGGATACCGCTACTATACCGACGAGGCGATTATTCTGTTGCAGCAAATCCTGTTTTATCGGGAGCTGGATTTTCCGCTGAAAGAAATTGCCGCTATGCTGAACAATCCTCAATACGACCGGCAGACAGCGCTTCTGAATCATCACAGCCTGCTTGTAAGCAAGCGGGAACGGTTGGACGCGCTGATTCATCTGGTGGAACAAACGATTGGAGGAAAAGCTATGACAAAACCAAAAATATCGTCCGCACCGCCGCCTGATTTAAAGAGGCAATACGCGGAGGAAGTACGAAAACGCTGGGGCCATACCGCAGAATATGCGCAATCAAAGCAAAATGAGGATTCGCGCTCAGACAGTGAGCAGGCCGCCGCCGAAAAAGAGGCGGACGCAATTTTTTCTGCATTTGCAAAATGCCGTACAGAAGCGCCGGATTCCATGCCGGTACAGGCGCTCGTCTCAAAGTGGAAAGCGCACATCAGCCGCTATTACTATCCCTGTACAAATGAAGTGTTAGCGCAGCTTGGCGAGATGTATGTATGCGACGCGCGTTTTCGAAAGAATCTCGATCAATTCGGCGAAGGCACGGCGCGGTTGATGCGGGACGCTATTCGGATTTATGTAAAAAAATAGGATAATCCCGCTTCGGTCAGGATGCTATCGAGGCCGCTGGTCAAATCCAATTTGTGCTCGGGCAGGTCTCATGATAAAGCAATAAAATCAAGCCTCCTGTTTCAGGATCTATACTGTAGTGCATACAGTTACCCTGGGATAGGAGGCTTGGCTTTTTGCGGACAGATTCGGC
>UQQY01000154.1 GCA_900543295.1 uncultured Oscillospiraceae bacterium
CGGAACCAACGGTATAGTCCGGATAAAAGAAACAATGCAGGCTTATTTGCATCAAAACGCCCACAGAAAATTTTCTGTGGGCGTTTTTGTTAATACGGCTGGTTTCCAGGAACAGACTCTTCTATAAAAGACATTATTTTAGGAGGTTCTTTCAATGGAACAAAATGCAAAACAAAAAAACGCGATTCGGTCTAAAATGCCGCTTAAAACGATTGCGAAAATCGGAATTTTAGGCGCAATTGCAGCGGTGCTGATGCTGATTGAAATTCCCCTTCCATTCGCGCCGAGCTTCTATGAAATTGATCTGAGCGAGGTTGCAGTCATGATCGGCGCTTTTGCGCTCGGCGTGGTTCCGGGAATTTTTATCGAGCTTGTGAAAGTACTACTGAACCTTTTGCTGAACGGGACTACAACCGCCTGCGTTGGTGAGCTTGCTAATTTTGTGATCGGCTGTGCCTACATCGTGCCGGCCGCGCTGCTTTACCGACACAAGAAATCATTGAAGAACGCAATCGTCGGCATGTGTATCGGTACGCTGTCCATGACGGCTATCGGCGCTCTTATGAATCTTTACGTTTTGCTTCCGGCGTATGTCGCCATTGCGAATTTTCCTATGGAGGCCGTAATCGGCATGGGAAACAAGGTCAATCCTGCGATTACCAGCTTTGAGACGCTGGTTTTGTTTGCAACGGTGCCGTTTAATTTGCTGAAAGGAATTCTGTCGTCGGTACTGGTCGGGCTTTTGTATAAGCGGATTTCTCCGGTCCTTCATAAATAAAAGTTTCATTGGTACTCATAAAACCAAACAGAGGATACTATCTATTGGATAGTATCCTCTGTTTTTTACTGCGCGAAATTGATAAAGTTTTCTTTTGTCAGTTCATAGTCGACAGAAGACTGTAAAATGCCGGTCTGATCTCTCCAGGAATCAATATTGACCCGCAGCTTCTGAAAGCCCAAAAGTTCGTAGACATGTTGCGCTCTTACGTTCTTTAAGTTGGTATCCAGTACGATTTTTTCATAGCCATATTCGGTAAAGAGGAACTGGATCAGCATACTTAACAGAATACGGCCCAAGCCCTTTTCCTGTTTGGCAGGTTCGCAGATTTTAATTCCAATAACCGCTTCCTTTTCCCCACGATTTCTATAACACATTTCGCCGATCGGGATACCGTCATGCTCAATTATGAGTCTGCGTCCCGTTTCATCGCTGTCCTGCAAAAGCTGCTCTGTCTCCGCTTCAACGGTGGTATGCAGCCCGTTTGGGAAACCGGCATGCACCATAACCGCACCATCGTTCCACCATTTTACGAGAAGCGGCACATCGGCAGACACCGCGTTGCGGATCGCTAAATCACGATATTGTAAATACATGCTGTCCCTCCTTAATACCTGTATTATATAGAGATAGAAAAGTACTGTCAAGCATGCTGGCCAGTATGCCGCGCCATTTATTTTGTTCTTATTTGGAAGGTGATGATTTTGTCAGTTCGGAATAAGCATGGATTTCTCTATGGATCAGCCGTCTTAATGCTCTCTATGGCGGCGGTGAAGCTGTTTGGTGCGCTGTTTAAGATTCCGCTTGCCGCACTGCTGCGAGAAACCGGTATGGGGTATTTCACTTCGGCTTATACCATCTATACCGCCGTATACGCGCTGGCCGTCAGCGGCCTTTCGACTGCGACGGCACGAATGACCTCCTCCTGCCTTTCGGAGGGAAGAGCGGCGGGACGAATTTTGAAAGCATCAATGCTGCTGTTTCTTGGGATCGGCGTCACAGGGAGCGCTGCTGCCGCGCTGCTGGCACGCCCCTTTTCTGAATGGATGGGCAGTCCGCAGACCGTGTGGTCTGTGCTGGCTCTTTCCCCGGCTATCCTGTTCTGCTGTATTATGGCGGCTTTTCGCGGCTATTATGAAGGATGCTCGGATATGCGGCCAACGGCTGTTGTTCAGGTTATTGAGGCGGCGTCGAAGGCCGCATGCGGACTGCTTTTTGCCTATCTTGCGATTCAGAAGGGATTGCAGGACTTTTCTGCTGGAGAAAGAGTTTATGGCGCAGTATGCGGATCACAGGAGGCTGCGGTACAAGCGGCGATTCCGTTTGCTTCGGCGGCTGCTATGCTGGGGGTAACGCTGAGCACTGCCTTGGGGAGCGTCTATCTTTTCTTCTTTCACAAAAAGCAGCCGCACCGCAAAGCGGGAAATACGCCGTATCGAAAAATCTGTAGAGAGCTTCTGCATACTGCGGCGCCAATCGCGCTGTCTGCGGCGGTTATGCAGCTTTCCGCCATGATTGATACGGTCACCATTCAGCACCAGCTTCAGGCGGCGCTCATATCAGAGGGGTCAGCGCTTTCCTACCGCGTTTATCTGGCACAGGGGGAGTCTTTATCCGCTTTCTTATACGGCGCTTTTATGAGCTGTATGACGTTGTTTCATATCGTACCGGCCTTTTCCGCTGTATTTGGGAAAAGCGCGCTTCCCGGCATTACTGCGGCGTGGACGGCCGGAAAGGAGCACGAATTAAGCGCGCAGGTTACGCGCGCTTTAAAGATAACGGTGCTGATGGCCGGGCCTATGGCTTTTGGGCTTGCGGCGGTTGCAGGACCGGTTCTTAAACTTTTGTATCCTGCGCTTCCCGGAATGCAGGCGGTCGGCTCTGCCATTCTTCCGGTGCTGGCTGTCGCTTCGTTTTTCTTTGCATTTCTGGCGCCGTATCAGGCCGTTATGCAGGGAATTGGCCGTGCAGATTTGCCGCTTAAGGCGGTTTTATGCGGCGCGGCCGTCAAGCTTCTTGCCAATCTGACGCTTGTTCGTCTTCCGGCGTTTCATATCATGGGGGCGGCAGTCGGCACGCTTCTATGCTATCTCACAATCGCCTTTTTTGCGCTGATTTCTCTGAAAAGAACGCTCCCTGCGGCGGTTTCCCTTACGGGTGTTCTGATAAAACCGCTTTTGTGCGCGATTTTATCGGCTTTTTCCGCGTTTCTTGTACAGAAAGCTTTGACAAACAATCTCTCGGATAGTATAATAGCTATTGTCAGTATCGCGGTCGGAGCGGCGGTCTATGTGACTGCGCTTTTCCTGTTTCGAATCGTCCGGCGGTCTGATTTTTCCTTTATGCGAAAACACAAAAACACTTGAAAAACTCTCCGCTATGCGTTACAATAAGCAGGCGGCATTTTGAAAAGAGGAAGCGTCAATGGAGTTTGAACGGAAAGCGCATTATACAGTCGCGGATCTGTGCAGGATCATGCAGCTTCTGCGCAGTGAAAACGGATGCCCGTGGGATCGTGTGCAGACGCATGAATCGATTCGGAAAAACCTGATTGAAGAGACCTATGAAGCTGTAGAAGCGATTGACTGCAAGAATTCCGACATGCTGAAGGAAGAACTGGGCGATGTTTTGCTGCAAGTCGTATTCCATGCACAAATGGAAGCGGAAGAGGGACGCTTTACTTTTGACGATGTGGCGGACGGTATCTGTCAAAAGCTGATTGTTCGCCATCCTCACATTTTTTCTGATACAAAGGCTGACAGCGCGGACGAAGTGCTGGATAACTGGAATCGGATTAAGCAGGAGACAAAGGGGCAGAAGACTGCTACAGAAACGCTGAATGCTGTTCCAAGACAGCTTCCAGCGCTGATGCGAAGTGAAAAGGTGCAGTCCCGCGCACGCAAGGCCGGTTTTGACTACTGCGATGTGCAGGCGGCTTACGCCGAGCTTAGAAGTGAGGTTGACGAGCTTAACGATGCCATGCTGGACGGAGATCTCGCTCATATTGCGGAAGAAATCGGTGATACTTTGTTTGCAGCGGTTAATGTGGCGCGTTTTTACGATATGGATCCGGAGGAGCTTTTGACACGTTCATGCGATAAGTTTATCAGCCGGTTTGCGAAAGTGGAAGTACAGGCCGTGGCCGAACAGATTGAGTTAAAGCAAGCAGAGGAAGAAACGCTTGGCCGTCTTTGGAATACGGCGAAGCATTGATTTTGTCATTCAGAGGGAGCCCCCTCGTGAATATATCATTATTTAATCAAACAGATCACTGTTTGTAGGAGGTACAACAATGACGAAAGTAGAATTGGTTGCCGCTGTAGCGGAGAAAGCAGAACTTTCCAAAAAAGACGCTGAAAAAGCGGTAAATGCAACATTACAGGCAATTGCAGAAGGTATGAAAAACGACGGTAAGGTTCAGCTCGTTGGCTTCGGCACGTTTGAAATTCGTGACCGCGCTGCAAGAAAAGGCCTGAATCCTGCAACTGGCGAGAGCATTGACATCGCGGCTTGCAAAGTTCCGGCTTTTAAAGCGGGCAAGAGCTTAAAAGATCTTGTAAAATAATTTTGCATGAGAGATGATAGATCGTCCGTCTGCCGGACGGTCTATTTTGTTTTAAAGGAGAAAAGCAGTTATGCGTCTGGACAAATATTTAAAAATCACACGTCTGATCAAGCGTCGTACTATTGCAAACGAGGCGTGCGACGCCGGAAAAATTGCAGTCAACGGCGTTGTAGCAAAAGCCTCTTATAACGTAAAAATCGGAGATATTATTGAAATCACAATGGGAGCGCGCAGTACCAGAGTGCGTGTGACCGCTTTGAACGAGCAGACAACAAAGGAGAGCGCTCTCTCGAATTACGAGGTGATTGAGTCATAAAATGCTGCTTTTTCCCATACGCTTACATATCGTATAGTATGGGGAGGAAATGCTTATGGCAAACGAAACGCTGCATGCGCCGCGGGCGCATCATCTGATTCTGGAGGATTGCAGGCGGCTGTCGGTTTCAGGCGTCAATGACATTGACAGCTTCGATGAAAATACCGTTTTGCTGCATACGGAAAACGGCGTGCTGGAAATTCGCGGGGAGGGGCTGCATATCGGCCTCTTAGACGTTGAAACGGGAGAACTGACAATGGATGGAACGGTGCGCGCTATGATCTATCAGGAGGAAGAAAAGCACAAAAAAAATCAGTCTTTCTGGGCGCGGCTGTTCCGGTGAGCGTATGCAAAACAGCGCGTGGATTTTTCTGTGTTTCTGTATTGCCGGTGTTTTGCCCGGCCTTTTCTTTGACGCATTTCGGCTTCTTCGTTTTTTTATCCCTCATAAAAATGCCTTCG
>UQQY01000155.1 GCA_900543295.1 uncultured Oscillospiraceae bacterium
CGCTGGACGAAAAGCTTGACATTATGCTGGAGCATATCTCGCTCGCTGTTGCGGACAAGGGCGAGCATACCGCCATGATGGAGGCAAGGCGCGTCGCGGGCTGGTATCTAAAGGGGATGCGCGGCGCGGCGCAGTTCCGCTTTTTATGCAGCAGCCTTACGTCCTATGAGGATTTAAAGCTGCTCGCCGCGCAGGTGAAAGCGCGCGAAAAAGTGTCGGAAGAGGCATAATTACGACAAAACGGCGCATCCAAAAGAATGCGTCAGATCGTGATGTATCCATGCAAAAACACAGTGCAGCATCATGTCTTAGGCGCTGCACTGTGTTTTTCTGTTTTCGGAAAGTGCCGGTACCGCTTGCTTGTTATAGTATATGATATTGACGCTGTTTTTTCCAAAAGGTTTCTGTCTGCCAACAGTTCTATGGGTATATGATTTGCAAGCTATTTCCACGGTCTGGTTTTACCGAGCCAGCCCTGCTCTGCCCAATACTTTCCATCGAGATATTCAGGATCGTTTTTATGCAGTGTTTTCTGCATCAAACGGCAAACGGAAAATTTTATTTTTGTAATCAAATTTGTGTGCGCAGGTTTTGTATAATCTATTTGTACAAACTTTTGCGACAGCCTTTTTACTTTTCTTGTAAACTCTTCCCGCTTCTTTTCAGAAAGTCTTTCCCAAACAATATCGCCCATCAATGCGCCGGTGAATATCCCGATTTTAGAAACTCCCCACCAAGATAAACTGTGCTTGATATCCTTGGCCGCAGGTTTTGCCCCCGCACCTAAGCACTGCGTAATAATCACTGCCCGCTTTCCAAACATCTCAGGGGCAGGACGGTGGGGAATCCAGCGGTAAGCAAAATGATCGAGAAGCGCTTTCATTGCTCCCGTAATATGAAATACATATGCAGGAGAGGTCATTACAATCAAATCTGCCTGCAAAAGCGATCGATCCATTCTTCCGATGTATTCTGCATCTTTGCAGGTGTTTTCGCCTTTTATCGTACAGCTAATACAGCCATTGCAGAAATTGGGACAATCCTTTGGGAGATCGTATTCCGTAATACTCGCTCTATCCTTAAACTCTGCTAAAAACATCTCTTTCAAGCGATAGGTTACGCCGTGCTTTTCCGTTCCGTTTATGACAGTAATATTCATCCTTTACACCTCTAAAATATCGTGCAGGACCTGTGTGTGAAACGCCCTGCGGGTTTCTCTTTTCCTAAGATCGATCTCCAATGTCCGCGATAAGACTTCGTATCGTAAGAACATTTGCTGCATAATCGTAATCAAATACAAAGTTTTTCGTTTTATCGCTGCTTCATCAAGGTCAGGACGGCAGGCTGCAACAAGCGGCAAATATGCTGCATAAGTCCTGCTGGTATTGTCATTGTCTTTTGGCGTCTGCATATCGGCAAGGACAGAAATTTTGGACACGGCATACTGTTCAAACAGAAAATCCAGCGTCATATTGCCGAGATACGTAAGCTTTTCAAAAGGCGTAAGTCCTTTTGTTTTCTCTCGTATATTCTGAAACCGTTCGACAACCCCATTTATCATACGTTCAACGCATTGCTCGATCAGTTTATCCTTATTTTTAAAATGATAATTTACAAGACCTAATCCAACATCTGCTCTTTTGCATATCTCGCGCACTGTAATTTCTTCCAAATGCCCGGCGTTTTCTTCGATCAGTTCAATCGTCGCCCGTATTATCGCTTCTTTATTCTCCATATCAAGTCTCCTTGTTGAACAATGTTCAACTTATTATACTGAACTCCGTTCAAAAAATCAAGGGCACAAGGATAACAGAAGACACTTCACATAAAGAAAATAAAGAAAAACAGCGTAAAAAGCGTTTTGCCTTTTACGCTGTTTTGATCTTTCTGAGTCCTCGAATGCGCCGTTTTATAAAACGGTAAGAACGAGATACACGCGAAAAGCTACTGAATTGCAGAAACGGTATTACTGTCGGAGGCATCGCTTGACCCCTTGCCGCAGGCTGTACACTCATCCGGCAGATTGGATTCCTTATAATATCCCCACTTTGTGGACTTACAGCTTCCTGACGCCAGCATACCCGACTCTGTGCAATACTGCGCGCGGACAACGCCGTTCATATTCAGCTCAAATTTCGCCGCAGGCTTACCTGCCTGCACCGAATCCATTACCTTTTTCCACAGAGAGATGTCATGGCGGCCGATCTTTGTGCTGATTTCGATCTCGTTGCCATTTTCGTCCCGCTCCTCATCATAGCCGTAGCGGATAGCGGCAACATAATGCGGCGTAAGACCTGCGAAGCCCAGGTCCTTATAGTTGTTGGACGTACCGGATTTTCCGACAACCTCCCATGTGCTGGAAGCAGCGCGCGTACCGGTACCGCCGTTATTGACGACCTCCCACAGCAGACGGTTCATAATAGTTGCCGTCTGCGAGGACATGACCTGCTTTTTCGTGCGGTTCGTCTGGTCAAGCAGAACCTTTCCGGTTCGGTCTACAACCTTTGAATAGAGCGTCGGCTCAATATAATAGCCGCCGTTTCCGAATATCTGATAGGCCGCCGTCAGTTCAAGCGTCGTACATGCCGCGCCGCCCAGCGCCAGGCCGTCCGGGCCGACCTGCGTTTCTTTGATATTGCTGAAGCCAAGCTGATAACGCAGATAGTCGTAAGCGCTCTCCGGCGAGAGGGACTGTATCAATTCAACGGGGATGGTATTCTTTGAAGAACGGACTGCATCCACAATTGTCATCGGGCCGTCGTACCGTTTGGTATAGTTATTCGGCCAGTCTCGCATTTGTCCGGTTTCTTCATCCTTAATCTGCATAACCGGCTCATCCATCATAACCGTTGACCAGGTAACCAGATCCTGCTCAATTGCAGGCGTATAGACGGACAGCGGCTTGATTGTAGAACCGAACGCACGGGTTGCCTGCGTTGCACGGTTAAACAGACGCGCACCCGTTTTTTCACCGGTGCCGCCGATCAAGCCGCAGACGTTGCCGTCGTAGTCCATAATAACCATGGAGGCCTGCGGCATGGTTTCAATCGTATAGCCGGCAACTTTAAAATTATCACTGTTTTCAAAGATTGCTTCCATTCTGCTCTGCGTCTCGATTTCCATTGTGGAATAAACGGTCAGGCCGCCGGTATAAAGCATCTCCTCCGCATGTTCGGACGTATAATCATATTTTTCAGCCAAATCTTTGATGACCTGCTCGATCACGGCATCCACAAACCAGCTCTGCACCTTTTTGCCAGAAGAGCTGCTGTCCCCACTGGTAACCGGCGTTTTCACCGTTTCAACAGGAGTGTTGACTGCCTCCTCATACTCCTCCTGCGTAATGCAGCCAAACTCCAGCATTTTTTTCAGACACCTGTCCCGGCGGGCTTTGTTGTTGTCCGGATTATCAATCGGGTTATAGCTTGCCGGGGATTTCGTAATAACGGCAAGCGAGGCGCATTCGGCAAGCGAAAGCTCGCTTACGTCCTTTCCGAAATAGTACTTGGCGCCCGCCTGTACGCCGACGGTGTTGTAATGCAGGCCGATGCAGTTTAAATATGCCTCAAGAATCTGCTCTTTGGAGTAATGGCGCTCCATATTCATCGCCTGCATAATCTCTTTGATTTTGACCTCAACACTGCGGTTATAAATATCGCCGTTTATATTTTTAATCAGCTGCTGGGTGATCGTCGAGCCGCCGAAGCGCGTGGACTCCGAGCCAATGTGCAGCATGCTCATAAGCTCGTTCAATACGGCGCCGAAGGTACGCTTAAAATCAACGCCCTCATGCTCCCAAAAGCGCTCGTCCTCAAAATAGACGAAAGCGTTTTGCAGGTTTTTCGGGATCTGGTCGAGATTCACCCATTCTCTGTTTTCTCCGCGGCTCAATGTTTGGACGAGCTCGTTTTCACCGCTTGCATTTATTCCATAGACCTGGCCTGAATTGGTCATTGCAACTTCTGTGAGCTTGATTTCCGGCTCTGAATCCACATACTGCATCACATAAATAGTCAGTGCCGTCCCGACAATACAGCCGGTGATGACCATAACCAGAAATGAGGTAAGCAGAACCTTCCCGATTGCGGCAAATATCGTTTTTGCTATGCGCTGCCCTTTGGTAAGCGGCTTTTTGCGGCGCTTGCTTGGTTTTCCCTCGCGGACGACGCGCGCAACGGGACGCGTGCTGTTTTTGCGCTCCATCACAAATGGATCCTCCTTTTTCCTGTTCATCTGAATTCGATACGTTCTATTTCAATGAAAAACCGGATATGCAGGTCAGCATATTTATTGTTTATTATAGCACACTCGTTCCCGTTTGTTAAGCAGAATTTGCAGGAGAAGACGGTACGTATATGAATAAAACGTGAAAAACGCGTACAAAATAAGGATAAATATGAAATTGGAGGGTTTCTTGTGTCTCTGCGCAGCTATCGCATCCTTTTAGCCGGAATATTGGCCGCCGTATGCCTTGCAGCAGGTATCGCCATTTTTGTATCCGCGCCGAAAAGCCCTGAGGCCGATACGGTACAGGCCGGCAGTTTTGCCTATTTCCTAAAAGAAGTTGACGGGAGAATCGGCGCCTTTCATACTGGAGAAAGCACGCCCTTTTATACGCTGACTGTTCCGCCGGAAATCTTGCCGGAAACCGACCGTGCGGAGCTGAAAGAAGGCATTTATATAGAGGATGAGGCGCGGCTTCGCCAGATTATCGAGGATTTTGAAGGATAAGCTCCGCACGTAAAAAATCTGCTTGTTTCTGTTTGACATCAATGCAAAGCGGACAGCCCCGATCTGTATTCTGTACCGATCGGGGCTGTCTGCGTCTTAATATGCAGTTTATACACGAAATAAGCTTTTTGGAAGAAGAAAAATGTTTTATAGCGAATTTATCAAAATTTTCTTGTAAACTATTTACGTTTTATTCTGTTTGTGCTATACTGCTTTTAGAAATACAATAGGTTAGACTATTTTCACTTTATTTATTCTATTTATGTATGATTTTGAAAGGAGGATGAAAAAATCCGGAATACAAGGCAGTACAAACGGCGGACT